>CALXBQ010000009.1 GCA_944386595.1 uncultured Clostridia bacterium | reverse complement strand
TAAACCTCCAGTGAAAGACGCATAGCCGAAACACAGAGGATAGTATACCGTAAAAAAGCTCCCCCGAAAAGTTCCATAGTTAACGTTCCGTTTTTGCGATTTCGGGCCGTTAGATAAATAATTGACGATACCTCCGAAAATTCAGACTTGACAATATATACGGGGGGGGGGTATCATATAAACATCTTTACTGCACTGCGATAAAACGGTGTAGGTCAGGATGTTTTTCTTTATGTTACGGGAGGTGAAGATTTATGGAAAAAACCGTAAGACAACCAAGGAGACCTAAACTATGGGAGGCACTGCTGCCAATCGCTGTTCTGCTGGTCACTATGGTTATAGGCACGTTAGTGTGGGGAGCCGATCCGCATATTCCGTTGGTTCTTTCGTGTGTCGTAACGGCCTTGGTTGCCGCATGGTGCGGAAACAGCTGGGAGACGATTTTGACGGGAGCCCTGGACAGCATTAAAAGTGCAGTTGAGGCTCTCGTTATTATCATGTGTGTGGGCATGCTGATTGCCTCGTGGATTTGGTCCGGAACAATGCCTGCCATGGTATACTACGGCCTGAAACTGATAGCGCCGAGTGTTTTCCTATTTGTAGGAGCGCTGCTTTGCGGAATTGTCGGACTTGCTACAGGTTCATCATGGACGGCATCGGGAACTGTAGGTGTTGCACTTATGGGTGTAGCCATGGGACTTGGTATAGATGCGCCTATTGCAGCAGGTATGGTTATATCCGGAGCATATATGGGTGATAAGTTATCTCCTATGTCAGACAGTACAAATGTTGCAGCTGCTGCAGCGAGAACTCCGCTTTACGATCACGTAAGTGCAATGATGACTACTACCATTCCGAGCTTCTGTTTAGCGCTTGTGATTTACCTTCTGCTCGGGTTTGCGATAATAGACAAGGACGGATACGATATTCATCTTGCTACCGATATTCAGAATACAATTCTGGATAATTTCTATATTTCGCCGTGGATTATATGTCCGGTATTAGTAATTCTTTTTGCCGCATGGAAGAAGATTCCTGCGATTCCTTCGTTGCTCTTAGCGGCAGCCTTTGGCGTAGTGATAGCGATATTCGCTCAGGGAGCACATTTGGCCGATGTTATGATCGGTCTTCAGACCGGATTTACTGCAGATACCGGAAGTGAAGTGACGGATTCTCTCCTGAACAGAGGCGGCATAGATTCCATGATGTGGACCATATCCCTTATTATGTTTGCTCTTGCTTACGGAGGAATTCTAGAAAAGTGCGGATTTGCAGAGACACTCATGGGCGGATTCCTCAAGCGGATTAAAAACGTTGGCGGACTTGTTGCGGCAACGATTGTGACCGGAATCATATGCGATGTCATTTTGACAGACCAGTATCTGGCTATCATGGTGCCGAGCAGACTTTATGCAAGCAAGTTTGACGAGAAAGGTCTCAGCAGAAGCTTCCTTTCAAGAACGACGGAAGATGGAGCTACTCTCTGGTCACCTATGATTCCTTGGAACGGATGCGGCGCTTATCAGGCGGCGACTTTAGGAGTGTCAAACTGGGAGTTCATGCCGTATGCTTTCATGAATATTATAAATCCTATCTATGCAATTATCATTTCTTATTTGGGTATAGGTATAAAGTATAAGGAGTACGACGGTCTTTCCGGTGCCGAGCTTAAGGCGGCAAAGGCAAAGAAGAAAGCGGAACTTAAGGCGGCAAAAGCTGCAGGAAAATAAATTGAGTAATACAGCTATGCGAGAATATATTCCTGTAGACACAAAAGTTTTGAGAAAATCTACGAGAATTATTGCAGTGTTTTTAGGTTTAATGTGCATTGCCCTGGCAGCATATATAAAGTCGGTGTATGCTACCATAGTAGGAGTACTTATTCTTATGTCTATGGTTTTAAGCAAAAGGACTGCCGTGACAGAAAAAGGAATAGAAGTCACCTATGATATGGTTTTGTTCAAGAGGATAGATTTGTGGAGCTTTGACGAGATAAAAGAGATACACAAAGAACTTTCTCCCGAGGGAACGCGGTATGCCCTTCATATGATGAAGGATATAATGTCAAAGAGGTTGGTGTTTCCGATAAAAGAAGCCGAAGAAGTAATAGAGCTAGCGCTGGAGAAAAATCCTAAAATTCACGTCGCATTCGTGGATAGTCAAAAGAAATGATAAAAGAAAAGAGGCGTTGCCCGGACAAATAGTTCAGGCAGCGTCTTTTTTATAGTGAACCGGGGAAAAGACAGAACATTACCTAACAGACTTTCAAAAATAAAGTTGTATTTCCTGTTAATTACAGTAAAATTGAAAATACAGGGAGGAACAAAATATGGATTTTTTGAAGGTGATTGCGGCGGAGATCGCAAGGAATCAATCGGCGATGGAAGAATACGGAAAGTTACTCGTAGAGCTTCCGGAAGGAAGGCTTGCTATGGTGAAAAGCAAAGGCAGGACATACTATCTTCGGATTACCGGAAAGGAGAAGCATTATCTCGGAGGTGAAAACAATAACGAGGTACAGCAGCTGAAGAGAAAGAGGTTTGCCGAAACCGGGATTGAACTGGCTAAGCGGAACATAGCTCTTCTCGAGGCGCTAAGAGACGGATACGAGCGGGTGGATAGAGAATACATTATGAGTATACTGCCTAAAACCTATCGAATCTGTCCGTCTATTAGGGGACCGGAGGCCGAAACGGTCTGGGTGGATTTGTGGGAGCAGGCGGACTATGCGAAGAAGGAGAACTGTGAGTATGATATGCCGGAGCACATCACGGTGAAGGGGGAAAAGGTCCGCTCAAAGTCAGAGGTGAACATCGCCAATATGCTGCATGAAAAGGGGATTCCGTACAGATATGAAGAGGAATTGCAGCTTCGCAACGGGAAAATTGTCAGCCCGGATTTTACGATTTTTGTCAAAAACGAGGGAAGGACGAAGCTTTTAGAGCACTGTGGGGCCTTCTATAAAAACAGCTACGTGGAGCAGTACGCATGGAAGGTGCGAAACTATATCGCAAGTGGCATTATACCAAACAGAGATGTTTTCTTCACATATGAGGATATGGACGGAAACATTGACACACGCGCCATCGACCTTATGATGGAAATTCACTTCAAGTAATCGGCATTATGGTTGTAGCTAAATCGGAGTTTAGTCAAAGGCGGGTTTTACGGGAAGCCGACTATAACGATTTTAGCGTAAAAAGTACAAAAACGGGGAATCTGTCTATAACCAACCTTATCATTTAAGAGCCGGGGTACGTTTCGGTTATCGTCAAAACTTCAATATATGAGGTTTCTACGATAAAATAGTTATCGTTAAGTAATGAAAAGCGGGCGATATTACGATAATGGCAAAAAATGGAATGAAATAATAGACGAGTCGTGAAAGATATCACCACAAAACTGAGAGTAAACTAAAAAAGCCGCGGACCCATATATTCCAGTGGGCTCGCGGCTTTTGCTTGTGCGCCTGGCGGCGCACGTTTCTAACAGGTGAAAGTCCCGAATCCGCCCGGTAGTGGGAAGGATATAGCCGAAGGCAAGGGTGTCCATCGTGAGGTGGAATCTGAAGGAAGCCGGATGTGGGGAACCTACTAACC
>CALXBQ010000008.1 GCA_944386595.1 uncultured Clostridia bacterium | reverse complement strand
GTAATATTTATTTGAGCCATAACTCCACCTCCAGTTGATGTTTTTGTGGTGATTAATATTATACCTGAGGTTGGAGCTATGTGCTCTTTTTATTTTTGATTTTACACCATTATATGGACATGACCGGCCAAGGAACCTTCTAAATGCTTTCTGGCCCGCAATCTTTAACTGACTGCGGGCCACGCGCTATAATTTGCAGTCTTTGGTCCACACGATATGCCGCACTGCTCGATTGAAGTAAATGGAGGGCTTTTATTGACGCACCATACTATTTGATTTTTCTTCCGGACAGTGATACTCTATCATTATGGGAAACGCCTTTTGCATCACCGGAGAGCGGCAAGGTATCCGCATAAGCGAAGCGGCCGGCGGCGAGGGCGATATGAACATAGCGACAATAACGACGAGAAAGAAGGAAGCATATCTATGAAAACAGAAAAAGGATTTGAAGTAACCGAGAAAAAAGGAGCGTATTACATCGACGGAGTGCTGATGGTCAATAAGACTTATCCGCTCTCGCCCGAGTACGGCGACGGACTTACTCCGGAGACAGAGAAGGCTTTTGAGGAGATGAAGGCCGACGGGGAAAAGCTGGGGCTTGGCCTCTATAATTCCAGCGGTTTCAGGTCTTACGATTATCAGAATAAGATCTACAACGAATACGTTGAAGAGGACGGCAGAGACGTGGCCGATACATACTCCGCAAGACCGGGACATTCGGAGCATCAGAGCGGCCTGGCATTTGACCTTAACACCATAAGCGACGAGTTTGCGGATACGGAAGAAGGCAAGTGGGTCAACGACAACTGCTGGAAATACGGATTTATCCTGAGATTCCCTAAGGGAAAAAATCACATAACGGGATACAAGTACGAGCCGTGGCATATGAGATTCGTCGGCAGGGAACTTGCCGAGAAGATGTATAACGGCGGCGACTGGCTCACTTTAGAGGAATATTTCGGAGTGGACAGCTGCTACGAGCACACTTTGGCGAGTCCGAAAAATGATTAGGCGCTATATAGGCTGTCACCTCTCGTCATCGGGAGGCTTTGAAGCCATGGGAAAAACGGCGCTCTCCATAGGGGCGGACACATTTGCGTTCTTCACGAGAAATCCGCGGGGCGGCGCGTCAAAGCATGCAGATCCGGACGATGCGAGAGCTCTCATAAAGCTGATGCGGGAAAACGACTTTGGGCCTCTGGTGGCTCACGCGCCGTACACTTTGAACCCGTGCTCTGCAAATCCCAAGGTACGGGAATTCGCAAAGACGGCAATGGCGGAAGACCTTGACAAAATGGAGTACCTGCCGGGAAATTACTATAACTTTCATCCGGGCAGTCACACGGGACTGGGGACGGAAAAGGGAATCGAGCTCATAGCCGATATGCTGAACCAGGTTATGAATCCGGATCAGTCCACCACGGTGCTCCTTGAGACAATGGCCGGCAAGGGAAGCGAAATAGGCGGCAGCTTTGAGGAAATTGCAGCCATAATAGACAGGGTTGTCCTGAAGGATAAAATCGGAGTATGCCTTGACACATGCCACGTAAGCGATGCGGGATATGAGATAAAGGACGACCTTGACAGAGTCATTGAAGATTTTGATGAGATAATAGGCCTTGAAAAGCTGAAGGCTCTGCATATAAACGACAGCCTGAACCCTTCCGGAGCGCGTAAGGACAGACACGCGAGAATCGGCGAAGGCTGGCTGGGCCTTGAGGCGATAAGAAAAGTCGTTCACGATCCGAGACTTGAGGACATTCCGTGCATACTGGAGACGCCTCAGGAGGATCTTTCCGGCTACGCCCGGGAGATAAAGCTGTTAAGATAAGGAGTTGATTGAAGATGAGCATTGAAGTAAAGGATATCCTGGTTATAAATCCGGGTTCCACCACTACAAAGATTGCGGTGTTTACCGAAAACAACACGAAGAAGCTCTTTGAAACCACCATAGTTCACGACGAGGAGAAGATTCTGTCCTTCCCGACAATCGCAAGCCAGGAGGACTACAGAAGAGGAATGCTGGAGGACTATCTGAGAGAACACGGATACGACAAATCCCGCCTTTCCGCGGTAGTCGGAAGAGGAGGAATGGCTTTTGAGCTCTCCTCGGGCGGATACCTTGTGAACAAAACCCTTTGCGAGAGAATGGCAAGCCCCGAGCTTCCCGCCCACGCATCGAGCCTGGGAGCAATTCTTGCCTACGACATCGCCGAGGAGCTTGGAATACCTTCGTATATATACGATTCCCCTATGGGCTGCGATCTGACCGAGGTTGCGAAGATTACGGGTATAGCGGAGGTGGAAAAGTACGGAGCGATACACCTTCTCAACTCCAGAGCCATGGCAATGGATTACGCGAAGCAGATTGGGAGGGACTATAACGACCTGGATCTCATAGTTTGTCACCTGGGCGGAGGAATCACGGCCAACGCACAGAAGCACGGAAAGGTGGTCGACACCGCCGGGTACGACGACGGCCCGATGGCTCCGGAAAGGTCGGGAGGGGTTCCTCTGATTCTCTTCAAGAATCTCTGCTTTGACGGAAAGCACACTTCCGAGGATATGGACAGACTCATAAGCGGAAAAGGCGGAATGTATTCCTACCTCGGCACCAAAGACTGCATCGAGGTTGAAAAGAGAATCGAAGCCGGAGACGAAAAGGCGGCCGTAGTATATGAAGCCATGGCTTATCAGGTTGCAAAGTCCATAGCCGGTCTCTCGGTGGCTCTTGAGGGTCATGTAGATGCGATAATAATCACGGGAGGAATAGCTCATTCGAAGATGCTTACTGATATGATAAAGAAATATGCGGGGCATCTTGGAAATATCGTGGTTATGCCGGGCGAAAAGGAAATGCAGGCTCTGGCCGACGGCGCGATGAGAATGCTGAAAGGTGACGAGGCTGCTAACGTGTATAGCGGTATTTAAGGCAGAGACCCCGTGATGTCAGTTAAATAGTTTAAGCATCGCGGTGTTCAAATCTGTTTGATAAAGTGATTCTACAGATAAGTTATAAATGGTGGCGATGTGCAGGCACAGATAAAGTGAAGGCGCACGCTCACCTTTTTCAAAAGAAGAATAAGTACTTCTCGCTATCTGAAGCCGGTCTGCAAGATCGCCCTGGCTGAAGCCGTGAAGCTGGCGCAATGTCCTGAGATTCACGCTGATACGGTCTATAAATTGTTCCTCAGTCATGGTCGTTCCTCCTTGTTTTCGGACTTCGGGGGCTCTGCCAGAAAATACATAAATACAATACAGAATAGTGAGAAAATTGTCAAACTACCGGGAGGCGTGTCGCTTCCACCGTCAGGAGAAAAAATGGAATTAAAGATAAACGGAAAAAATATCGTTGAAAGGGAGCGCAGCCTTACGGCTGCGGAGGCAGGCAGAGCGCTGGACCGTCTCTGGGACAGCCCTTGGGTGAAGGCGTCCGTTTCAAGAGCCGATTATAAAACGGCGGAGACCCTGTCCCCCGTGGCGGAAAAGCTGGCGTCCGAGTGCGACGTCGTCGTGGTTATCGCATCGGGAGATATGGCAAAGACGTTAAGGGCCGTTCTCGACGCCGTGCCCGGAGACGAGGACGGCTGCGAAGTAACGGTCTTCGGCGATACCCTTTCCACGGCTGATTACGACAGGCTGTTTACGAAGTTAAAGGGTAAAAGAACGGGACTGATTGCCGTAAGCGACGGAAAGGAACCTCTGGAGCTTCGGGGAGCCCTTGCAATACTGAAAAAGTTCGTGGTATCGGAGATGGGGCCCGCAGGCGCATTCGGAAGAATATATGCGATCTGCAGCCGGGACAGCGACGTAATCGTAAACGATGCCGTACAGAGCGAGTATCAGGTCATACCTCTTGAAGAAGGCGTTACCGGGCTTTATGCCGCAAATTCTGCAGCTGTGATTCTTCTGCTGATGGTCAAGGGTGCGGACATTTCTGCATACCTTGAAGGATTTTACGACACCGTATCGTCTCCGGCGTGGGATATCGATGAATGGAAGTATGGAACGATGCTTGCCGATATTTGCGCGTCGGGAGGAAAGACGGTTTTCTCCTCATGGCATAAGGAGCTGGAAAGCGCGATAAAGTGGATGGCGGAGTTTAACGACAGGGAAGGCTTAAGGCGCCCGGCCAGGATGCCGGGGGACGGAAAAACGGCCGGAGGCGCAGATTTTGACGTTCTGGTTTCCGTGGAAAACCCGGGCGAAGACCTGATGACCCCTTTGTTTGAAGGCTGCAACGGAGACGGATCCCTTAACCTTCTCTTAAACGAAGAGTCGCGGCGGAGATTTTACGAGGACGAAAGGCCGGGATTTGAGATAATTCTCGGAGAGGCGGACGCGTCATCTGCCGGACAGCTTGCGGCCTTTGTTCAGATTTCGGAGGGAATAGCGGAATATTTTGGCGGAGACGAAGATGATGATTAAGAAGATAGCGGACTCTGAATATGTGAAGCGGTTTGCGGAATCCTTTGACGGGCTTTCCGCGGTTACGGGAGACATGGCTCAGCTTGCTGGGGCAAAGGTGCGCAGACTGACGGAGGAAGAGGGCCTGGCGGTTCTCAGAGACAGCATGGAAAGAGAAGGGGCATTTTTTACCGTGGACGGCGTCCTGTTCGCAGCGGGAAGAAGCGAGTATGAAGCGGATACGGCGGCCGAGGTTGTGGAAAAGTGCATAAAAGCCGCCCTCAGGGCGGAAACTTTAGGCGGCGCGGTTTACATGGACAGGGCGGACGCGGAAAAGCTGAGAGCCGACTACATCGCAAACTATTCGGCGGCGGAAAATGCGTTCAGACAGGAGTCGGAAACGGAAGCTTCCCTCAGAAAGGCCCTTGTAGACTACGGAAAAAAGATTCTTGAGACGGGGCTGGTCCGCGGAACATGGGGAAATCTTTCCGTGCGCCTGGACGAAAAATATATGCTGGTCACCCCGTCGGGAATGGACTATAACCGCATCACGCCGGAACACATAGTAAAAGTGGAAATAGAGACGCTTAAGTACGAAGGGGTGTTTAAGCCTACGTCGGAAAGCCCCCTTCACTCGGCAGTGTACAGAACAAGGGCGGACGCGAACGCCGTAATTCACACTCATTCGGATTACTGCACGGCCTTTGCCGTAGCGAGAAAGCCCCTTTTGATAACGGATTCGAAGCTTAAGGCCGCGGCGGGAGATGTTGCCGATATAGGAGGTCCTGGGCTTCCCGGCTCGAAGGAGCTTACGGAAAATACGGTCAGAGCTCTCGGAAGCAATCCGGGCTGTATAATGGCAAATCACGGAATGCTTGCCTGCGGAAAGGATCTTGAGCAGGCCCTTGAAAGGTGTCTTGCAATGGAGGAAGCGGCAAAGAGAGAGGTAGGAGAATAGGATGATTTATGCGGAGATAGTTGCCGGAGGAAAAGGAACGAGAATGGGAAACACGGAGCTGCCGAAGCAGTTTCTCATGCTCGGGGATAAACCGGTTTTAATCCATACGGTTGAAAGATTTCTGTCGAGTCCTCGGATAGACAGGATAATCCTTTGCGTTCCCGGGGAGTGGAAAGCTTATACCTCCGGGCTTTTAGACGGATATACGGAGGCAGGGGACAAAATCGACATAGTATCGGGCGGAGAGCACAGAAACGCCACCGTGCTTGCCGGGTGCAGATACATAGAGGAGAACTACGGAATCGAAGATGATGATATAGTTCTCACTCATGACGCAGTAAGGCCTTTCGTAACACAGAGAATAATAGATGAAAACATAGAGACAGTGAAAAGATACGGCGCCGCAGTTACCGCCATAGGAGCCGTCGATACCGTTGCTGAGGTGGATGAAGAAGGTAATTTGAAGAACATCCCTCAAAGAGAGAGGATGTACCAGGAGCAGACGCCTCAGACGTTCAGACTCGGACAGATGAAGTCGGTTATAGAAAGCTTTACAGATGAGGAGCAGCGCTGCTTTACCGACGTGTGCAAGGCTTATCTAAAACTGGGCATCGACGTGAAGGTGGTGGAGGGCGAGCGGTCTAACATAAAGATAACGACACCGCTTGATATGAAAATTGCCGAAGCTCTGGCAGAGGAAATATGAATTTGAAATAAGGGGGGCTGCAGGTTGACTTATCGATAACCTGCAGCCCCGTTTACTAAGGAGTTATTGATGAATTTTGTTATCTTTCGTAAACGGTCTTTCCGGCAAGGACGGTCATATCGATTTTAACGTCCTTGATGTGGTCAGGGTCTACGGAATAGATGTCTTCGTTAAGTATCACGAAGTCGGCGTTTTTGCCTTCTTCTATGGTTCCGTTTACGTCTTCCGAGTAGGAGGCGTAAGCCGGATATTTTGTGAAGAGACGAATTGCCTCAGGCACTGAAAGCCTCTCTTCCGGAATCCAGCCGTCTGCCGGTTTTCCATGGATGTTCTTTCTGGTAACCGCAAAATAGATGTTCTCCATTATGTCGAAGCTGACTACAGGGGCATCGGATCCGCCTGAAGTAGGGATGCCCAGGTCGAGCATGGATTTCCACGCATAGACTCCGTCCATACGTTCCTTTCCTATTCTCTCTTCTACAATATCCATATCCAGGTCCACGAACACAGGCTGGATATATGCTATGACGCTGTCTGCCGCCATCCTTTCCAGAATGCGTCTGTTTGTAATCTGGCAGTGGACTATGCCGTGGCGGCTTTTAGGATTGGAGGCTCTGGAAGGCGATTTTTCAATGGCTTCAAGAACCATGTCCATAGCCCTGTCTCCGATGCAGTGAACGGCTATCTGCATGTGATTTTCGTCGCAGAATTTTACGATTTCGTCCAGCTCATCCTGAGGATATATGTTTATACCGTAGTTATCCTCAGACCCCTCATAAGGCTCGTTTAAAGCTGCCGTTCTCGCTCCCAGCGCACCATCGTGGAGAAGCTTGACAGGCCCTATGGTGAAAAATTCACCGCAGTCGCCGGTTCTGTATCCTTCGCCTATGAATGTCTTCAGGTCCTCAAACCTTTCGAACAGACACTGCTCATAGATTCTCAGATTCATTTCTCCTTTTGCGTCAAGGGCTTTATATGCGCCCATGATCCTGCGCCAGTTCTTGCCGGGCAGGGAAGCCAGGTCGTCGGACTGAATTCCGGTTATGCCGGCTTTATTGAGATCGGCTATGCTGTATTTGATGAGATACTCTATCTCTTCTGCCGGCGGTGCATCCAGAACCGAGTAGTAGAACTGAACAGCATTTTCCTTAAGGAGTCCTGTCTCTTCATCGACGTCCCTTTCGATTTCAGGATATTCCTTGATCTTTTTCAGCTTCTCAAGGCCGCAGGTGTTGGTTACGGCCATGTGGCCGCAGACTCTTACCATTATGATTGGAATATCGTCTGCCAGAGCGTCGAGCTGCGTCCTTGTAGGATAAACGGGGATGTCGAAATGCTCCTCGTTCCAGCCCCTGCAGAACAGCCAGTTAAGGGGTCTTTCCTCACGCTGATCAAGGCGGGACTTTGCGGCGGCATAGGTGTCCTCCACGCTTTTGCAGTCAAAGAGCTTTACCGAATTGGCCACAAATGCGTAGTGGAGCATGTGAAGATGAGAGTCGACGAATCCGGGAAGGAGAAGGCGGCCTTTAAGGTCCACCTTTTCCTTCGCATCCAGCTTAGCCGCTTCCGCATCGGTTCCGACAAAGGCGATTTTGCTGTTTTTGACGCCGACGGCGCTGCAAAATGTGTCTGATGAATCAAGGGTGCTTATCTTGCCGTTATAAAAAATTCTGTCCATGTGTTAACTTCCTACTTGATTTTTTTAATTGCGTCCTCGTAGAAGAGGGCGGTGTTTTCGTTCAGGGTTCCTTCCTTCAGATAACGCGCTCTGTAGTCTCTGAGCAGCGTGATAAAGGTTCCGCTCAGGAGGAACAGGGTTATGATGTTGAAGAAGGTAGGGAATACAGTCGTAAAGTCTGCAATTACCCACAGCTGCGAAGGAGTTCCGTTTCCGTAAACGGTAAGGAGAGTTACCAGAAAACCCCACAGTGGTGTGCCTATGATGAAGATCTTGGATGCGATATTGTTTATCTTCTGATTTCCGCCGAGCCAGTGGTCCAGTATTACCTGATAGTAGGTAAACCATCCGGTGGATGTGGTAAGTCCGAACAGGAATATGCTGAGGGCTATCATGATTCTCGCAGCAGAACCCATTACGGATTCAAAGGCTGTCAGAGTCAGGGTCGCTCCCTCGAGTCCGGAGTTCCAGTAACCTGTAACGATAACAACGAGACCTGTAAGTGTACAGATGATTATGGTGTCCACGAATACTTCGAACGCTCCCATGAGTCCCTGCTTTACAGGGTGGTCGGTATTGGCGGAAGCGTGGACCATAGGGGAGGTTCCCCATCCGGCTTCGTTGCTGTATACAGAACGTGCAAAGCCGAGTCTCATGGTGTAGGCAACGGAAGCTCCCAGGAATCCTCCGGTTGCGGACTGTGCAGTGAACGCTCCCTTGAAGATCATTGCAAACGTGTCAGGAACGTTGCTCCAGTTAACAACGAGGATGATCAGGGATCCTATGATGTAGAACGCGCACATGATAGGGGTGACATAGGAAGCTATAACTCCGACCTTCTTGATTCCTCCGATAATAACGAGATAAATGCCGAGTACATAGATGATGGAAGGAACGATATAAGGGATGTCGAAGGTTCCTCCTATAGCTTCAGATACGGTGTAGTTCTGAAGGGTGATGAACCAGGTCATGAAGATACAGAGTCCGAAGATTACCGCAAACACCTTCCAGAATTTATATCCTTTCTCTTTTCCGAGACCGTTCTGCATGTAGTAGGTAGGGCCTCCGCGGAAGGTTCCGTCAGGCTGCTTCTCCCTGTAGTATACTGCCAGGGTAACTTCTGCCATTTTGATTATCATACCCATGAGAGCCGCCACCCACAGCCAGAAGAGAGCTCCCGGTCCTCCGGTGGCGATAGCGGTAGCAACGCCGCTCATGTTGCTTACGCCTACGGTTCCACCGATAGCGACGGAAATAGCCTGGAAAGGAGTAAGGGCTTTCTTCTCATCGCCTTCTCCGCTGCCGGCTCTGCGGTCCCTGCTGAACAGGCTCTTGATGATATGTCCGAAATGACGGAACTGAAAGAATCCGGACCTTACGGTCAGATAGATACCGGTTATCAGCGTTACCGCGATAAGCGGTGTACCCCACAGAAAGTTTGTGAGGTTTTCAAACAGTGCAAACATAATATTTTCCATTCCTTTCTGTTCTGACTGCCCGAGCTCTCCCTCCGGCAGCCGATTACGGGTTTAAAATACAGCAAAAGACGTGCCATCGCGGAAAATGAGGGGTTTCTACAGATTTTACGGGGTATACGCGCACATTTATAGGATAGAAACGGGATAAAGGTTGAAAAAATAGGTTAAATATCCTATAATTATATCCTATTAAAAATAGAAATATGCAGAGGAGAATTGTAAAAACAGGGATGAAAACGATATATCTGATATTCAACGACAGGGAAAAGAGCGACGTTTCGACATCGCTTTTAGAGGACCTGAATTTCGTGTTCGGAGGTTTTGTCAGGATCAAAGTCTGCTTCCTCAGTGAAACGGCAGCCGGAGATATAGACGATGGGGACGTATTTATAGTTCTTTACGAGGACCGGGTGCATTCCATGAGCGAGTATATTTCCTCGCTGGATAAGGTAATCGCCATGACGAGAACCGTGAGGCGAGAATTTCTGCCGGAGGTGTTTGCCATCCCCGAAGGAACAGAGGTTCTGGTGATAAACGATACAGACGAGAGCACTCTCCAGACTGCAAACAACCTTTATGCCCTGGGCCTTAATAAACTGAGGCTCATACCGTACCTAAAAGGCAGCGGTGCGGAGGAAACAGGAAGGATCAGGTACTGCATAACCCCGGACGAGATGGACATGGTGCCGGAGCACATGGAGCACGTCATAAATATAGGAAACAGGTGTATATCCATAGATACCATAATGGATATAACCAACATGCTCCATATGAACAATCCGCAGGTCACGCGCAATATTATAAAGTACAGCGAAATAGCAGCTGAAACCAACGAAGGGAGAAACCGGCACTACGTCAGGGAAAGACTGAAGAGCGAGATATTCAACTCTGTGTTCAGCGACGCGCGGCGCGCTATATTTGTAACCGACACGGATGACAAGGTGGTATACGTTAATCAGCGTGCAAAGGAGCTGTTCTTCCCATACGAAGGCAGAAGGCGCGATGCTACGTGGATTTTTAAAGGCGAATATGCAAAGATGCTGGAGCCGTACTCCTTTAAAAACGCCCTTCTCACCTTTGACGGAATCAACTACATTGTGGAAAAGCGTGTGGTTAAAATCGTCGACCAGGTTGTGGGAAGCTATTACCTGTTTGAGGATGAAAGAGATATCAAGGAAACCGAGCATGATCTGAACAAGCTCCTGATGAAAAAGGGCCTTGTGGCGAAGTACACATTCAGCCAGATAATAGGTGAATCGGACGCGATGAAGGATACTGTAGAGCTTGCAAAAAAAGTAGCCGCTACGGATTTTACCGTTCTTATATGCGGTGAGAGCGGAACCGGAAAGGAGCTTATGGCGCAGTCGATTCACAACTTTTCGGGAAGAAACGATCAGCCCTTTGTCGCCATAAACTGTGCGGCGCTTCCGGAAACTCTTCTGGAATCGGAGCTCTTCGGATACGAAAAAGGCGCGTTTACTGGAGCGCTCGACAGAGGAAAGCTGGGACTTTTCGAACAGGCGGGCCGGGGAACTGTGTTTCTGGATGAAATAGGTGATATGCCCTTAAACCTTCAGGCGCGGCTTCTCAGAGTACTTCAGGAAAAGCAGATAATGAGGCTGGGAAGCGATAAGGTGATAAATGTTGACGTGCGCATTATTGCGGCAACCAATAAGGATCTTGCCGAGCAGGTAAGAGCCGGCACCTTCAGAGAGGACCTTTACTACAGGCTTTGCAACATTCCTATAACCATGCCTCCGCTTAGAGAAAGAGGAAGGGATGCCCTTCTGCTTGCAGAGTACATGCTGGGAGAGAAATATCAGGAGCTGGAAAGCGGTCAGCTGGAACAGATCCTGAGGTACAACTGGCCGGGCAACGTCAGGGAGCTGAAAAACGCTGCGGACTACTTTGCTACCCTAGGTCGTCTTCCGGATACGGTCGCATTCTGTCCGGTTTCTCGAATCCCTGTTGAAGCCGGAGAAAAAAACGCCGGGAGGATTTCCGCTGACACCGACATACGCAGAGAGATTCTGGAAATAATAGCCGTCCATACCGCGCCGTCTTCAGGTATAGGACGTCTGTCCGTGCTCAGGAAACTGAGGGAGCGGGGACGCAGCATAAGCGACGACAGACTTAGGCATATCCTTAAGGAGCTGGAGGCATCAGGAAAAATATCGGTCGGCAGGGGGCGATGCGGATGCCGAATCAGAGAAACAGGAGAAATGAGGCAGTAAATTCTATAACAAAACACGCAAAAACCCCTCTGAATCGCTGAAAAATCAACGGATTCAAAGGGGTTTAACTATGGAGCTCCCAGTGGGACTCGAACCCACGACCTGCGCGTTACGAATGCGCTGCTCTACCAGCTGAGCCATGGAAGCACGGGTGCCTGTTAAGTGCAACACGTATATTTTATTATCATACAGAGGATTTTGCAAGAAAAATTTCTTAATGATTTCGGCGATGTGTCCATTTAATTTCGGAAATATGGTATAATGACAAAAAGCATGCGTGAGCCGGACAGGAGGAAAACCATGAGAGAGATAAAAAGAATCGGGACGGAACGTATCGACGAATACATGGAAATCTATTTAAACTCATATCCTGCGTTTAAGTCGCTTGATGATGAATGCAGAAACTATTACCGTGAAAAGACTATCCGTGATATGGAAAGAGGCGTTGATGTAGATTTCTTTGGGTGTTTTGAGGATGGGGTTCTTGCAGCAACCATGAAGATTGTGGATTTTGATATAAACCTTTTCGGAGAAATGAGAAAGACTAAGGGACTTATGGCTCTCGGCGTGCACCCTTTGTATAAGAAAAGAAAGATAGCTTTGGACATGGTGAACTTTTTTGAGGACTACGCGGTGGAGTCGGGCTGCTCGATGGGCATACTGCTTCCGTTCAATATGAAGTTCTATCACGACATGGGTTACGGCTACGGTTCCAAGATGGACGAGTATAGGGTGCCGACCACATCTCTGCCAAAGGCTGAAAACCTTGACGGACTCAGGTTCCTTAACGGGGACGAAAAAGAGGAGGCTCTTGCCTGCTTCAGGCGTTTCGTGGAGGCGGGACACGGTCAGCTGATGAAGTTTTCCGAGGAAATCGAGGCGATGAACGCCGATGAGGTGACAAAGTATATCGGCTGCTTTGACGGAGACAGGCTGGCAGGATACCTGGCATACAGGTTTGAGAATGCAAGCGATGTGAATTATACCCTGAACCGCATGGTGGTCGATGAGATGATATACGAAAGCGGCGCGGTGCTTAAAAAACTTCTCGGATTCCTGAGACTTCAGGCGGATCAGGTGCAGACCGTGGTGCTCAGGACTGGAGACCCTGACTTTTACCACGTCCTCGAGGACAGCGCCGACATTTCGGGAAACTACATTCCATTCGGATATATTCAGACTAACGTTTCGGCCGTCGGCGTGATGCAGAAGATTATCGAACCTGACAAGTTCATGGAAGAGACGGCTCACAGAAAGATTCCGGCGTGCAAAGGCAGCAGGCTGACAGTTGAATTCGCATATAAGTATGAGCTGGTAAATGGTATGAACTGGCTGACCATAGCTTTCGAGGACGGAGGCTGGAAGATTGACGATTCGGGAAAGAAAGCCGACATACAGATAAGCTTAAGGCTCAGAGACCTCTCTTCCATTCTGATGGGTTCCATGAGAGTGGGAAGCGCCGTGCGTCTTGGTATTGCTCAGGTGACAAAAGGCGCAGAGCATCTGACCGAACTGGATTCGTATCTGACCCCGGAGCAGAGGCCTTTCGGAAACTCGGATTTCTAATTTTTTAATCTTTCGGTGACAAGAAAACTTGTCTAGATCTGAAAAAAGCCGGATTACGCGACAAGAAAAGTTGTCAGGAGAGGGATGCCCATGAACAAAATCGACACTATTAAAAATTCTGATGAGCTGGAGTTCGTGATTTTCTGTATAGAAAGCATTGCGGCCGAAACAGGCAGAAGCACAGAAGATGTATATGCCATGCTTGCTGAAAAAAGTGACATTATCGGCTCATATATTGTTCCGGAGTACGACACACTTCATACCCAGAGCAGGGAATATATCGTTGACGATATAATTGAGGTAATGAGAGAAAGGGGACTGGATATTTGATACTTTATCATGGATCATACATAGAGGTTTCCAAACCTGATTTACTTCACTCAAGACAGACCGTTGACTTTGGTGCAGGCTTTTACACAACACCGGTTTACGAACAGGCGGAAAGATGGTGCGGGAAATTCAAACGACGCGGAAAGAAAGGCATAGTATCGATTTACACCTTTGACGAGAAAGCCATGGAAGAGCTTAAGACTTTGACTTTTGGCAGTTATTCGGAAGAATGGCTTGACTATATTTTAAGCTGTCGAAGCGGACACGATACATCTTCATACGACATGGTTACAGGCGGCGTTGCCAACGACAAAGTGTTCAACACCGTTGAGCTGTATTTTGACGGATTGATAGATAAGAGGGAAGCGCTTAACCGGTTGCGTTACGAAAAACCTAATATGCAGATATGTTTCAGGACTCAGTCTGCTCTTGACTATCTAAAGTACGAAAGGTGTGAAGAGATATGAATGCGAATCCGATACTGCTTCAAAAAAAATATGCCCGCATAGTAGAAAAGTTCGCCGATAGGGAGGGTATATCCTTAGATGACGCATTGAAGTTTTTCTATCATTCCGAGGTATATGATCTTATGAGTAACGGGATTTCAGATATGCACTGTATGAGCGACGGGTATCTGATAGAGGATATGGAAGCCGAATACAGGAAAGAGCTGTAAAAACGAAATATCGGTATTGACATAAACGAAACAGAGGTATAGAATATAACAGTGATATATAACAGCGTTATAAAAGCGGAAAGCTCCACTCTCGACGCTATAACAGAAGCGGCTATTGTGGAATTCTCTGATAAGGGATATAAATCGGCGTCCCTTCGCAATATAGTAAAAAAGGCGGGAGTAACCACAGGGGCCTTTTACGGGTATTACAGAAGTAAAGAGGAGCTTTTCTCCGATATAGTAGGAAAGCACTACGATTACATCCTGGACAGGTTTAAAGCCGCCCAGGAAGAGTTTGCGGCAATACCTGAGGAGAGGCAGCCTGAAAATTTAAGCTCCATATCAGGGCTGTGCATGTTCGACATGCTTCACTATGCATATGAACACCTGAGAGAGTTTAAACTGATTCTGCTTAAATCGGACGGGACGAGATTTTCTCACCTGATAGACGAGATGGTGGAAATAGAACTGGATGCGACGTACGCATACATGGACGTGCTGAAGGAACTCGAAAGGCCGGCACCCCATATAGACGAACATCTCGCTCACATACTTGTTACAGGAATGTTTAACGCATTCTTTGAGCTGGTGATTCACGAGATGCCGATGGATAAGGCCGAGAACTATCTCAGGGAGCTTAGGACGTTTTATACGGCGGGCTGGATGAAAATCATGGGACAATGACACAAAAAAATCTGCGGGGCGAAAGCCCTGTAGCTTTTGGCTTTTAGTTAGTTATAACTAACTAAAATAATATAAAACTAATATATTATTAAAAAGGAGGGAAAGATGAAGAAGGAGAAAAAAAGGAACGATGTGGCCAAGCTGCTGGAATACGCAGGAAACCGCAGAGGACTCACGTTTCTTGGACTGACACTGTCTGCGGTATCTATGGTTTTAAGTATGGCGCCGTACATTCTGATATGGCTTGTGGCAAGAGAACTTATATCCGTGGCTCCGAACTGGGAGGAAGCCGGGAATGTGTCTGCGTACGGGTGGATAGCCTTCGCTTTTGCCGTGGGAGGGATACTGATCTATTTTGTCGGCCTCATGTGCACTCATCTTGCGGCGTTTAGAACGGCTTCCAACATAAGAAAGCGGGGAGCGGCCCGCCTGATGAAGGCGCCCCTGGGATATTTTGATTCGAATGCATCCGGTCTGATAAGAGGAAGGCTTGATGCGGCGGCATCGGATACGGAGACGCTTCTTGCCCACAACCTTGCCGACGTTGTAGGAACCGTGGTGATGTTCGTATCCATGCTTGTACTCATGTTCGTGTTTGACTGGCGAATGGGCGCATCCTGCGTACTGGCTGCAATCATCTCGATAATAGCGATGTTTTCCATGATGGGAGGGAAAAACGCGAAAATCATGGCGGAATATCAGGGAGCTCTCGACAGGATATCGAAGGCGGGAACCGAGTACGTCAGGGGAATACCCGTGGTCAAGGTGTTTCAGCAGACGGTATACTCCTTCAGAGCATTCAAGGAAGCCATAGATGATTACAGTAGGAAGGCGGAACATTATCAGGCAGATGTGTGCAGAGTGCCTCAGTCCATAAATCTTACATTTACCGAAGGAGCGTTCGTGTTTCTTGTTCCGGCGGCGATCTTCCTTGCTCCGGGAGCGCTGGCAGGCGGGAATTTTGCGGCATTTGTAACGGACTTTGCGTTTTATGCGGTTTTTTCTGCAGTAATTTCTACGGCTCTGGCAAGGATAATGTTTGCGGCGTCAGGAATGATGCTGGCGTCTACGGCCCTTGGGCGTATCGATCAGGTAATGGAAGCTCCTGAGGTTCCGGTGAGCGAAAGCCCCGAAATTCCGAAAGACAGCAGGGTGGAATTTACAGATGTCAGCTTTACCTATGACGGAGCGGATACTCCGGCGCTTTCTCACGTGACGTTTACTGCGGAACCGGGACAGACGGTGGCTCTGGTAGGACCTTCCGGAGGAGGAAAGACCACGGCGGCAAGTCTGATTCCGAGATTCTGGGATGTAACGTCGGGTTCCGTCAGGGTCGGAGGTGTTGACGTGAGAAATGTTGATCCACACCTGCTTATGGACAGGGTGGCCTTCGTTTTTCAGAACAGCAGGCTCTTTAAAGCGAGCATTCTTGACAACGTCAGAGCGGCAAGGCCGGATGCTTCCCGGGAAGACGCCGAAAAAGCGCTTAAGGCCGCACAGTGCGGGGACATAATCGAAAAGCTGCCTGACGGCGCGGACACGGTAATAGGCGCCGGAGGAACCTACCTTTCCGGAGGTGAACAGCAGAGAGTAGCGCTGGCAAGGGCAATTTTGAAAGATGCGCCCATAGTGGTTTTAGACGAAGCTTCGGCCTTTGCTGATCCCGAAAATGAAGTTCTGATTCAAAAAGCCTTTACCACCCTGATGCGCGGTCGGACGGTAATTATGATCGCTCACAGGCTTTCCACCGTGGTAAATGCCGACAAAATCATTGTTCTGGACCGGGGAAGCGTGGCAGAAGAAGGGACTCACGATGAACTGATTGAAAAAGGCGGACTTTATGCCCGGATGTGGAATGAATATAATCGCGCGGCCCGCTGGAAGATTGTTAGTGAGAAGGAGGCGGATAAGGATGTTCGGTGAAAATCTGCGCAGAAAATATGCTCTGACGGAGCAGGGGCTTAAAAACACGAAAAAAGGCGCATTGTGGACGGTGATTGTCAACCTTACAGTTATGTGCGGCATCGGCATTCTCTACCTGCTGATGACGGCCTTCATGGATACGCTGAATGATGGGGTGCCTCTTCCGGGAGCGGGAATGTTCATATCTCTTACGGTCATATTTGTCATTCTGTCTCTGGTGACTCACGTGCAGCAGTACAGAACTACCTACGGCCTCGTATATAACGAGGTAAGGACCACAAGGCTGACTCTGGCCGAAAGGCTCCGCAGGCTTCCCCTTGGATACTTCGGCAAAAGAGACCTTGCAGATCTTACGGAAACCCTGATGGGCGATGTGAACAGAATGGAGCACGTATGGTCGCACGTTCTGGGTTATCTGTACGGATCTTATATTTCTACGGCTTTGATCGCCGTGTGCCTTGTATTCTACGACTGGAAACTGACAATCGCGTGCCTGTGGGGAGTTCCCGTCGCCTTTATACTTCTGTTCGGAAGCAGGAAGATGACGGAGAAAGCGGCAGAGCGGACAAAAGCTGCAGCCATCAGAGTCTCTGACGGCATTCAGGAGGCTCTGGAAAACGTCAGGGAGATACGCGCGTCAAACCGGGAGGAGTTTTACCTCGAAAAATTGAACCGGAAGATAGATGATCATGAAAGGATCATGATAAAAGGGGAACTTAGTACCGGCCTGTTTATAAACGGCGCAAGCGTGATAATGCGTCTGGGCGTTGCCACCACAATTCTGGCAGGAGCCGGAGAAATACTGTCGGGAGATATAGATTTCATGATGCTGTTTCTGTTTTTGATGGTAATAACCAGGGTGTACGCACCTTTTGACCAGAGCCTGGCGCTGATAGCCGAAATGTTCGTCTCCCAGGTATCGGCAGACCGGATAAACGAGATTTACTCCACGCCCCTGGCGGAAGGAGCGGAACGCTTTGAACCTGAAGGCCACGATATAGTGTTCGAACACGTAAGCTTTGCGTATGATGAGAAAAAGGTGCTGGATGATGTGAGCTTCACCGCGGCAGAAGGGGAGGTTACGGCTCTGGTAGGACCGTCCGGCTCGGGAAAGAGCACCTGCGCAAAGCTTGCTGCAAGACTTTGGGACATAGACGAGGGAACCATAAAGGTTGGAGGCGTTGACATATCGACGGTGGATCCGGAGGTTCTACTTACGGACTACTCGGTGGTTTTTCAGGATGTGGTTCTCTTTGACGATACGGTAATGGAAAATATAAGGCTTGGAAAACACGGAGCTTCGGATGAAGAGGTTCTTGCGGCGGCAAAGGCTGCAAACTGTGACGAATTCGTCGAAAGGCTTCCGGAAGGCTATAACACCTCTATCGGAGAAAACGGAGCAAAGCTCTCCGGTGGAGAGCGGCAGCGCATCTCTATAGCCAGGGCTCTGCTGAAGGACGCTCCGATTATTCTGCTTGATGAAGCAACAGCAAGTCTTGATGTTGAAAATGAGACGAAGGTTCAGGGAGCGCTGTCCAGACTTCTCAGGGGAAAAACTGTGCTGGTAATAGCTCATCGTATGCGTACGGTGGAGGCTGCGGATAAGATAATTGTGCTGAAGGAAGGCCGGGTTGCAGAGGAAGGGACTCCTGCTGATCTGATGAAGAAGGGAGGAATATTCGCACGGATGGTAGAGCTTCAGAAGCAGAGCGCAGGCTGGAAGCTGAAATGACGGTTACAGGATGGCAAAATAAAGCTGCACGAAGGTGATGTTTCTCCGACGTGCAGCTTTTAAACCGTTACCGCATAATAATATATGCCGTATATGCGATATATATCGCAATCATTGTAAGGCCCTTGCCTCTTCCGATTTTTTCTCCGAACCGGGCAAAGGCATAGATGAGGACGCATATGCCTATGAGAACCAGGGTGTCCGTAATGTTCTCACTCACCACAGGTATCGGCATCAGGGTCGACGACATACCCAGTATGAAGAGAATATTGAATATATTGGAGCCTATGGCGTTTCCGAGAGCCAGGCCGCTTTCCCCTTTTCTGGAAGCCACGACGCTGGTTACGAGCTCAGGAAGCGATGTGCCTATGGCGACTATGGTAAGTCCGATGAGAGTTTCACTCAGACCCAGTGATTTGGCGATGGCTGTGGCGCTGTCCACCACCACGTCTCCGCCGAAGACTACTGCGGCAAGACCGAGAGCGATGAAAAGCGCAGCCTTTGAGAGAGAAATAGGCTCAATCTCCTCTTCCACCCTGTTTTTCAAAGCCGAACGGACCATTACGGTTATGTAGGTGATTATGCCGGCGAGAAGAATCAGACCTTCAATCCTTGAAAGCATTCCGCCGATAACGAAGAGATACAGAATTATCGTTACGACAAAATTAACGGGGAGATCTCTCTTCACAATCTGACTGTCGGCCTTAAAAGGTCTTATGAGCGCGCTGGCGCCTACGACTACCAGAGTGTTGAATATGTTGGATCCCACGATATTGCTCACTGCGATTTCGTTGCTTCCCGCAAGGCCTGCCGAAATGCTTACTGCGGCTTCGGGAAGAGACGTGCCGATGGCGACGATGGTAAGTCCGATGATTACGGACGGAACTTTCAGGTAACCCGCAAGCGCGGCGCTGCCGTCTACAAAGAAGTCGGCGCCTTTGATGAGAAGGACAAAGCCGATAATCAGAAAAATATAATCCATTAGATGATCCCTCCGGTTTAGCTGTTTTTGAAATGTCAAAACACCACGAAAAAGGATATCAGAATATAGGCGCTGTGTCAAAGGAAAATCAAAGTAAAGGAGGATCAAAGCACGAAGAAAAACAGAATTCGCACTATTCCAAAAAGCCGTTGTACTGGCGAGGCTTTTTTGATATAATGCTTTTAGTGCATATTTACAGACAGGAGGTCTAATAATGAAAGGCTACACAAGTGAAACTATCAGAAATGTTGCTTTGCTGGGACACGGCGGATGCGGCAAGACCACGTTCCTCGAATCGGCCCTCTACGCTACCGGCGTAACGAAGAAAATGGGTAAGGTAGAGGACGGAAACACCGTATCCGACTACGACAAAATGGAAATTGAAAAGGGATATTCCATCAACACTTCCGTTGTGCCTGTAGAATGGAAGGGAAGCAAGATTAACTTTATAGATACTCCGGGATATTTCGACTTTGTAGGCGAGGTAAATGCCGCATTGAGAGCTGCCGAAGCCGCAGTAATCCTGGTAGACGCGGGAGCAGGAATTCAGGTAGGTACCGAAGAGGCATGGAACGCCTGCGAAAGATATAAGACTCCGAGATTTATCGTTATAAATAAGAGAGATAAGGACGAGTTCGACTTCTACAAGACCTTCGACGAGCTTAAGGCCAAGTTCGGAGATACACTCATTCCGTTCAGCTGGCCTCTGTCCGCTGAAATCGACGAGGATCTTAAGGAAGCCATCGCAATGGCCGACGACGAGCTCATGGAAAAATACTTTAACGGTGACGACTTTACCGATGAGGAAGTTAAGAACGGTCTCGTAAAAGGTATCTCCGAAGGCGTAATCGTTCCGGTATGCTCTTCCGCATTCCAGCTGGGACAGGGAATCGAAGGACTTTTGGATCTGCTCCTTACATACGTTCCTACTCCGCTCCAGCACGGACCTTACGCAGGATTCAACGATAAGAACGAGCCTGTTGAAAGAATTTCCGTAACCGACGCGCCTATGTCGGCGTTCGTATTCAAGACCATAGTCGACCCGTTCGTAGGAAAGATTTCCATCATGAAGGTAGTTACAGGAAAGATAAATTCCGGAACGGAAGTTCTCAACGAGAGAACCGGCAAGATGGAAAAGCTGGGCAAGCTGTTCTTCCTGAGAGGAAAGGAGCAGCTGGAGCTTAACTATGCAGAGGCGGGAGACATCGTTGCCGTTGCCAAGCTGCAGTATACTCTGTCCGGAGACACCCTTTGCGATAAGAGCGATATAATCAGATATCTTCCTCTGGACTACCCTTCCCCTACTTACTTCATCGCCATAGAGCCTGAGGACAAGAACGACGAGGAAAAGATGGGAACCGGTCTTGCAAGACTGAGAGAGGAAGACCCTTCCTTCGTGGTAGAGAGAAACGCTGAGACTCATCAGACGCTCCTCGGCGGACAGGGAGATATACAGCTGGGAATTATCCTTGCGAAACTGAAAGACAGATTCGGCGTAAGCGTAAAGACAGTTCCCAGAAAGATAGCTTACAGAGAAACAATCAAGGGAACCTCCGACGTACAGGGTAAGCATAAGAAGCAGTCCGGAGGCGCAGGCCAGTACGGAGACGTGTGGATCAAGTTCTCCCCTTCCGATAAGGAATTTGAGTTCTCGGAAGAGCTCTTCGGCGGTTCCGTTCCTAAGAACTACGTCCCTGCCGTTGAGAAGGGCCTCATAGAGAGCATGCAGAAGGGCCCTCTGGCAGGATGCAAGGTAGTAAACGTTAAGGCCGTCCTTCACGACGGTTCGTACCACGATGTGGACTCCAACGAAGTATCCTTCAAGATTGCCGCATCACTGGCCTTCAAGAAGGGTATCGTAGAGGCAAAGCCTGTTCTTCTGGAGCCTATCATGCACCTCGAGATAACCGTGCCTGACGACTACATGGGCGACGTTATGGGCGATATGAACAAGCGCAGAGGAAAGATTCTCGGAATGGAGCCTCTCGCAAACGGTGGACAGAAGCTTCTTGCCGAAGCACCTCAGTCCGAGCTCTTTGACTACGCTCTGGGACTTCGTTCCATGACTCAGGGCCGCGGACACTTCGAGATGACCTTCGAGAGATACGACGAAATGCCTAAACAGCTTGCCGATAAGATTATAGAGGCTTACCAGGCGGGCCAGGAAGTGTAGGAATAAACGGATAAACCCCTTCTAAAACTCCCCCGAGAGCCGTATGGCGCGGGGGAGTTTTTATTACAATAGATGAAATATGTCTTTGTGGAGTTAAAATGAAATTCAGGCATATCCTCATCTGCTCATTTTGCATACTAAAATTGATAGATCATAATCGGCTTCACGAATCAATGTTAGTCCAGCAAAAAGCCTTCGGGGAACGGTCCTTAGGATCCAGTATCCACGTGGCAAATCCCACTATGCAGGCATTTCCGGTGATGCGCGGTATGATGGCTGTTTTGCCGCCGACTTCGGTCTCCTCCAGTATATCGCATCTGAACTTGGAGCCGATGACGCTTTCGTGAACGAAGCTTTCCCCGGCTTTCAGCTTTCCCTCCTCGAACAGAAGCGCGGCCTTTGCGGAAGTTCCCGTACCGCAAGGAGAGCGGTCGATGACCTTGGGAAGCGCCACCACCAGATTCTGAATGTCGGCGTCAGGCGATTTTGCAGGACCGGAAAACTCCACGTGAGTAACTCTGTCTACGAAAGAAAGGGTAGGGTGCTTCACGGTAACCTGCTCGTTTATGTCTTCAGCGATGGAACGTGCGATTCTGATGAAATCGATTGCAGCCGCAGTAGATAAGGCTAACAGGGTATAGAGGAGATAAATTGTATAAATACTGACCTATGTCAAGTTAACGGGAAATAAGAAAGTCGGCTGCGCTGATTGGATTCTCAGCGGTAGACTTTCTTGTTATTCCGGAAATATCGCGGGCGATATTTCCTACATAATAAGAAAACTCTATGTGAATGGGTGAACCACTTGCATAGAGTTTTTTTCAAACAATAAATCCGCGCTTACGCAGAATCATGCCTTCGGTAGTTTGGTCGTTTTCTTTCCTCGCGCATCAGAAACCAAATTTTCTTGGTTTTTCTGTCGATATTCCTTGTATAAACCAAATAAATTTCCACGAATGAGTCTCATTTGACCTGAAAACATGTTGGTACAGGGGTGAACTGCCCGAGTTGTTTGGTTTATTGCTGCCGTAACATGTATTTAACCAAAGAAATTTGGCTGCAGGTGGACGGATTTTGAAAATGACCAAAAACAGTTTTGCTAAAGCGTGTCTGCTCCGCGATTCGACCAAACCCGCGCAGGTGGGGGCACCGCGCAGATGGGAGCATCCCCCCCCCCGCAGATAGGGGCCGCGCACCTACACACACCCCCGCTTACGTCAATTATTTATCTAACGGCCCGAAATCGCAAAAACGGAACGTTAACTATGGAACTTTTCGGGGGAGCTTTTTTACGGTATACTATCCTCTGTGTTTCGGCTATGCGTCTTTCACTGGAGGTTTA
>CALXBQ010000007.1 GCA_944386595.1 uncultured Clostridia bacterium | reverse complement strand
GGCTTTTATGATTTAGCTGATGCATACCAGCAAATGCACGTCAACTATTGAAACCGCCGTATACGAGAACCGTACGTACGGTGGTGTGAGAGGACGGCGGTTAGTCACCGCCTCCTACTCGATTTTTTAAGAACTTACAGGGTGGACAAAAAGTATTGATATAATATCTGGAAATGGTTGAAATTTCAACGTGTATCAGCGATATATCTTCTTAATAAAGAACCCTTTTCGGAGGAAGATATATGAAACATGTAATTTGCCCTGTTTGTGGCGGCAATTGTGTTAGAAATGGTAAAACAAAATCCGGGAAAATACCATCGACGAATAATCAAATTGAAGGTGGAGTAAATGCGAGACTAAGAGAAACGATGAGAAATCATAGGGTAAATCAACAGAAAGCACTTCGTCATGGAACCGGGACGATGCAACTGCGGCTTTACTTTTTGAAGAAAAAATATGTTTCAGGATAACGAATTTAAACCTTTTTCGAGCAAAAAATGAAAATAGGTATAAACAAAACCTCGAAATCTGAGATTTGTTATACCTATTTTGAAAATATCATCTAAGAAGGTTGAGATTTGATATCCTTTTTTGCATTTTTTACGAAAATAGGAAAGCAATTATGTGATTTACCAGCCGTTATGCGAGTCAACATCGAGTCACGCACTTCAGCAGTGCTGCGCTGAGGCCTCGCCTGATGCAGCCGTCAGAACCTTATCTTCTTGCTGCCGGCGCCGACGTTCAGGGCAAAGCCGAGAGCTATCATGTTGGACAGTATGGACGAGCCGCCGTAGCTCATAAACGGCAGGGTTATGCCGGTTACGGGCATGAGACCCATGGTCATTGCGATGTTTTCGAATATCTGGAAGGCGAACATGCCGAGGATTCCGGTGACGATGAGAGCGCCGTAAAAATCGGAGGCGTTGTGAACGACCTTCATCAGGCGCACGAGCAGGAAGGCGAAAAGGGCGATTACGAGAAAACCGCCTAAAAAGCCCAGTTCCTCTCCTATTACCGAGAATATGAAATCGCTGGTCTGTACCGGTATGTAGTCGAGCTCCTTCTGGGTGCCGTTAAAGAGTCCCTTGCCTAAAAAGCCGCCGCTTCCGATTGCGACCTTTGACTGCCATACCTGGTAGTTTCCCGTAAGGTCAAGGTTTTCCGGGTGGAGGAAGGCTTCGATTCTTTCCTTCTGGTAGTCCGCCATGAAGATGTACGCCACGGGAACTGCCGCAAGAACGAGAGCAAAGAACTTTGCAAATACCTTCAGCTCGATTCCGGCGTAGAACACCATAACGACCCATATCGCGGCAAAGACGAGGGCGCTCCCTAGGTCCTCCTTCAGGACTATCACTATGATAGGCGCAGCCACGAGAGCCGACTTGAAGAGACCTTTGAAGTTATACAGTTCGTCCTGATGGGTCTTGAAGTATCCGGCCAGAATGAGTATGTAAAGGATTTTAACTATTTCGGAGGGCTGCACGGTGGTAAAACCAAGGGTAATCCATGCTCTGGAGCTGAACTGCTCCACGCCCAGTCCGGGAACGTACACGAGAAAGAGAAGGATCAGAGAAAGCGCGTAGAGCTGCTTTTCGAATCCCTCAAAAAGTGTATAGTTAATCTTGAATATGATAAAAATGCAAATGAGCCCAAGGATATAGGCTGCAATCTGAACGATGACGCTTCTGGAAAAAAAACCGGTGCTGTTAACGGTGGTGCTGCCTATCATCAGCACGCTTACCACTGCCAGAATGAGTACAGATGCGCACATGAGCTTGTCTATGCTTCTGTTTAATGTGGAAAAATACTTCATCTGTTTTACCTCTATCTTCTTGACATAAGGCTGATTAAAACATTATAATATATGTTGCGTAAAAATGGCAAGTTTTATTGAAAAAATGAGTTTTGCCCTTGAAATATAAGAAAATTTAAAACGCAAGAAGGAGGTGCTTTAATGTCTCCAATAGCTGTAGTTGCAATTGCTGCGGCAACTCTTGTCGTGGGATTGCTTATCGGATATATATACAGAAAGAACGTAGGCGAAAAAACTATAGGAAGTGCAGAACAGAAAGCAAAGAACCTTATTTTAGATGCTGAAACTAAATCCGAGACTATTAAGAAAGAGATTACATTAGAAGCAAAAGAAGAAGCTCACCGAATGAGATCTGAAGCAGAGCGTGAGGTGAGAGAAAGAAGAAACGAGATTCAGCGTTCCGAGCGCAGACTTATCCAGAAGGAGGAGTCCGTCGACAGGAAGCTGGAGAACATCGAAAAGAGAGAGGAAGGTATTTCCCGTACCGAAAAGGAAATAGCGGAGAAGAAGAAGGAGCTGGACAGATTCCTTGAAAAACAGATCGAGGAACTGGAGAAGATATCAGGTCTCACCGCTGACGAGGCTAAGACAATCCTCCTCGATGAAATCGAAAAGGACGTCAGACACGACGCTTCGATCATGATTAAGGATATCGAATCGAAGGCAAAAGATGAAGCTGACAGAAAGGCCAAGGAAATAATCACAGGCGCTATTCAGAGATGCGCCGCCGACCACGTTGCCGAAAGCACCGTATCCGTTGTGGCTCTTCCTAACGATGAGATGAAGGGAAGAATAATAGGCCGCGAGGGAAGAAACATCAGAGCTATCGAAACTCTGACAGGAGTGGATCTCATTATCGACGATACGCCGGAGGCAGTGATAATTTCAGGCTTTGACCCTGTAAGAAGAGAAATAGCAAGAGTGGCCCTCGAGAAGCTCATCATGGACGGAAGAATCCATCCGGCCAGAATAGAGGAGATGGTAGAGAAGGCTACCAAGGAGGTAAACGGCATAATCAAGTCCGAAGGAGAACAGGCTACCTTCGAGGTTGGAATCCATAACCTCCATCCTGAGCTGGTAAGGCTTCTGGGAAGGCTGAAGTACAGGACGTCATACGGACAGAATGTGCTGAAGCACTCCGTTGAGGTGGCTCACCTTTCGGGCCTCATGGCAGGCGAGCTTGGTCTTGACGTGAAGCTTGCAAAGAGAGCAGGGCTTCTTCACGATATAGGAAAGGCTCTTGACCACGAATACGAGGGAACCCACGTAGATATCGGAATCCAGGTGCTTAAGAAGTACAAGGAGTCCGAGGCCGTTATAAACGGCATGGCCGCGCACCACGGCGATTACGAGCCGAAGAGCATGGAAGCCGTTTTGATAGCCGCTGCGGACGCTCTTTCAGCAGCCAGACCGGGAGCCAGAAGAGAGACTCTTGACGCGTACATAAAGCGTCTCGAGAAACTTGAGGAAATAGCCAACACTACGCCGGGAGTAGACAAGTCGTTCGCAATTCAGGCAGGAAGAGAGATAAGAATCATAGCCAAGCCTGACGAGGTAAACGACGACGGTATTGCTATGCTCGCAAGGGATATATCCAAGAAGATAGAGTCCGAGCTTGAGTACCCGGGTCAGATAAAGGTAAATGTAGTGAGAGAAACCAGGGCAATAGATTACGCGAAATAGTAATTCGGCTCCCCATTTTTTGGGGAGCTGTTTATTGTTGAGGAGATTCATTATGAGTGAAAATGTGACGCTTGACGCCGGCCAGTCATTTTACAGGCGCATAATTACGGTTGCTACACCTATCATCATTCAGAACGTAATAAGCACCAGCCTTAACCTTGCGGATACCATAATGATTGGAAGGCTGGGGGAGGCGGAGCTTGCAGGCTCCGGCGCGGCAAACCAGATATTCAGCATTTTTTCAATACTGTGCTTCGGAATGTACAGCGGGGCGTCGGTATTTGTGGCGCAGTTCTGGGGAGCCAGAGACCTTAAAAGTATAAGAAAGATACTGGGCTTTGATATGAGCCTGGGACTTGCTGCGGCCTTCGTGTTCCTCGGGGTCATACAGCTCTTTGCGCCGAATCTGATCGCACTTTTTGCGGACGACGGCGACGTCATAATGTACGGCGAGGACTATATCAGAATCGTGTCGTACTCGTATATAGTGACGGCTATGACCTTTGCCATAAACTTCAACTCCAGAACCATACAGGTTCTTAAAGTTCCGACGGTAATAAGCGCTTCGGCCGTACTTGTAAACGTCATATTCAACTGGCTGCTCATATACGGAGTGGGACCTTTCCCTGAGATGGACGTGGAGGGAGCCGCTCTTGCGACGGTAATCGCAAGGTGCTGTGAGCTGGGATTCCAGATCCTCTACATATCCTGCTGGAAGGAGCATCCTTTCCACACCTCCATCAGGAATCTGTTCTCATGGGATCCGGGACTTTACAAGAGCATACTTAGACGGGCCGTGCCGGTTATAATAAGCGAAGGCGGCTGGTCCCTCGGCGTTGCAATAGTGTTTGCGACGTACGGCAGGATAGGAGCGTCCGCGCTTGCCGTTGTGCAGGTGAGCAACGTGGTATGCCAGATATGCCAGACGGCCTTCTTCGGATTCGGAAACGGTTCCGCAATACTCATAGGCGAAACCCTGGGCAAAGGGGACAAGGTGACGGCTCACGCATACACGAAGAAGATACTGAGCCTTGGAGTAGTGTTCACGGCCGTAATGGTGGTAATGATAATCGCCTTAAGACATCCTGTTGCCGTAATATACGACTTCAGCGAGGAAACCACCGAGCTGATGATGTCAACCATATTCGTATTTGCGTTTACGATGATACCGAGAATGTTCTCCTACCTCATTCAGTGCGGAATACTGAGAGCGGGAGGGGATACGTTCTTCTGCATGGTCATCGAGCTTACGAGCAACCTGGGAATAGAAGTCGCCATGGCATATACGGGAGTCGTAATACTGGGCTGGCCCCTTCCTTGGTGCGTTGCCCTTGCATCGCTGGGCAACATCTTCAAGACTGTGGCCGAATACGCAAGGTACAGGAGCAACAAGTGGATTAACATCGTTATAGATATAGACGAGAATGAGGTTAAGGAGTTATGTTAGCATATTTTGACAACAGCGCCACCACCAGGCAGCTGGACTCCGTTACGGAGACCATGGTGGAGATGATGAAGGAGTGCTGGGGGAATCCTTCGTCCCTTTACACCGCAGGCTTTGAGGCGGAAAAGAGAGTGAAGGCGGCAAGGAAAACCGTGGCGGATTCCTTCGGAGCGGATCCTTCGGAAATCGTCTTCACTTCGGGAGGAACAGAAGGGGATAACACGGCCGTTCTGGAGACGGCAAGAGCAAGAAGGCGTGAGGGAAAACACATAATAACGTCAAAGGTGGAGCATCCTGCGGTTCTTGAAAGCTGCAGAAGGCTTGAAGAGGACGGATACGACGTCACATACATAGGAGTGGACAAAGACTGCAGAATAGATCCTGAGGAAATAGGAAAGGCCATAAGGGAGGACACAGTTCTCATAACCGTTATGGCGGTAAACAACGAGACGGGAGCGGTGACGGACCTTAAGGCGGTAGACGCCGCGCGAAAGGCCGCGGAGAAGAAGTACGGAAAAACCATAACGTTCCACACGGACGCCGTTCAGGGCTACGGCAAGGTGACCCTTGCAGGCTGCGGGGCGGATTTAATATCCGTAAGCGGCCACAAAATTCACGGACCGAAAGGTGTGGGAGCCCTTTACGTAAAGAAAGGCACAAAGCTTCCACCTTTTGTCCTTGGAGGAGGCCAGGAGAGGGGCATGCGCTCGGGAACGGAGAACACCCCGGGAATAGCGGGGTTTGCAAAAGCCGTAGAGGAAATGGAGAAAAACAGAGAGAAGAGCCTGGCGAAGATGGCCGAACTTAAAAGAATGGTGACAGAGGGAATAACCGCAGGACTTGACGACGTCAGAATAAACAGCCCGACCGACGGCGCGCCTTCTGTTCTTAACATCTCTTTTCTCGGCACGAGAGGGGAGGTTCTCCTTCACACTTTGGAGCAGGACGGAATAAGCGTATCCACCGGTTCGGCGTGTTCCTCCAACAAAAAGGGTCAGAGCCACGTGCTCAGGGCCATGGGCCTTTCGGATAAGGAAATAGAAGGAGCTGTCCGCATTAGCTTCAGCCCTTTAAATACGGCAGAAGAAGCGGATTATCTCATAGAAAAGCTTACTGCCGCAGTCAAGAGATTCAGAAAGCTGGGCAGTTTCAGATAAGGAGATTTTGATGAACGAACAGAACATTTTCATAGTCAGATGCGGCGAAGTCGCCCTGAAAGGCATGAACAAGCCGTACTTTGAGAGGATGCTGGTGGAGAGGATAGGCAAAAGACTTAAAGCCGCAGGCCTTTCCGGAATAGACGTGCGCCGCCACGAAGGTCTCATATTCGCAAGAGCACCTAAAGAGCTTGACAAGGACGCGATAGTAAAGGAAATCTCCAAGGTTTTCGGCGTGGCGTCTATAAGCCCGGCGGTGGAATGCGAAAGCGACATGGACAAAATCGGCGAAAAGGCCGTGGAATATATGATGGAGCTTATCGAAAAGAAGGGCGTTAAGACCTTTAAGGTCGAAGCAAAGCGCGCCGACAAGACATTTCCGGTAAAGTCTCCCGACATAGCCCGCAGAATAGGGGCTTCCGTCCTCAAAGGCTGCAAGGTTCTCAAGGTGGACGTCCACAATCCGGACGTTTATCTTTTCGTGGACGTGAGAAGGGAGGAGACCTTCATATACCAGCAGAAGATTGCAGGCTTTGGCGGATTGCCTCTGGGCACCAACGGCAAGGGACTCGTACTTCTTTCGGGAGGAATCGACAGCCCCGTAGCCGCATGGCTCATGGCAAAGCGTGGCATGCTAATAGAGGCCGTTCACTTCCACTCCTATCCGTACACCAGCCCGAGAGCTCAGGAAAAGGTGGAGGAGCTTGCGAAGATCGTGGCTTCCTACTGCGGAAGGTTCAAAATGCACGTCATAAACATACTTCCGATACAGGAGCAGATAGTTCAGAACTGCCCCGAGGCGGAAACAACCATACTGGTGAGAAGGTTCATGATGAGAATCGCAGAGAGAATTGCCGAAAAGAACGGCTGCATGATGCTGATAACCGGGGAAAATCTGGGGCAGGTGGCAAGCCAAACGGCGGAATCCCTGGTGGTGACGGACGCATCGGTTTCCATGCCCGTAATGAGACCACTTATCGCCATGGATAAAGTCGACATAATGGAAAAGGCTGAAGAGATAGGGACGTTTGAAACTTCGATACAGCCATACGAGGACTGCTGCACAGTATTTCTGCCGCCTCACCCTGTGACGAAGCCGAGACTTTCGAGGATAGAGGAGTCGGAGAGCCGTCTGGACGTTGAAGGACTGGTAAGCGCCGCGGTGGAATCCGAGGAAATAGTAGACATTTCCTGACAGAAATTGCATTTTATATAACGGTTCTGATTAAGTTGCCCTTAAAGTTGCCCCGAAAGGCAAAAATGGCTTGCAGAAGCGAGCCAAAAGTGGTTTAATATATATGTATGCTGTTATTTTTGTAACAAACGCATGCGCGGCTAAATTTAAGTCAAAAACGGTTCAGGTTGCTTGCTAAGATATGGGAACCGTTATAATAGTTTAAGGAGGCATATACATGAACTTTCAACTGACGAAGGAACAGGAATTCGTAAGAAAAATGGTAAGAGAGTTTGCTACTAACGAAGTTGAACCGATAGCTGCAGACATCGACCAGGAACACAGATTTCCTACCGAAACCGTAGAAAAGATGGCAAAATACGGACTTATGGGTATTCCGTTCCCAACTGAATACGGCGGAGCAGGCGGAGACCACATCTCCTACGCTATCACTGTAGAGGAGCTGTCCAGAGTCTGTGCATCTACCGGAGTAATCTGCTCTGCGCACACCTCCCTCTGCTGCTGGCCTATTTTCAACTATGGTACAGACGAGCAGAAGGCAAAGTACCTTCCTGATCTTCTTTCCGGAAAGAAGCTTGGAGCTTTCGGACTTACCGAGCCTAACGCAGGTACCGACGCATCCGGACAGCAGACCAGAGCCGAGCTGGTTGACGGAAAATGGATCCTCAACGGAGCCAAGGTATTCATCACCAACGGCGGATATGCTGACGTATTCGTAGTAATGGCAATGACCGATAAGAAAAAGGGAAATCACGGAATCTCCGCTTTCATCGTTGAAAAGGGTGACGAAGGCTTCTCCATCGGTAAGACTGAGGATAAGATGGGTATCTGCGCATCTTCCACTACCGAGCTTATCTTCCAGAACTGCGTAATTCCTGAGGACAGACTCCTCGGAGCAGTAGGCGAAGGATTCAAGGTTGCAATGTCCACTCTGGACGGCGGACGTATCGGAATCGCTTCCCAGGCTCTCGGAATCGCTCAGGGCGCATTCGACGTAACCGTTGAGTACATGCAGCAGAGAAAGCAGTTCGGAAAGAAGCTGTCTCAGATGCAGGCTCTTCAGTTCGAGATGGCTGACCTTAAGACCAGAATCGAAGCTGCAAGACTTCTCGTTTACAGAGCTGCAGACATGAAGGACAAGCACATGAAGTACAGCGAAGCTGCTGCTATGGCTAAACTCTTTGCTGCCGAAACTGCTATGAAGGTAACCACCAAGTGCGTTCAGTTCCACGGCGGATACGGATACACCAAGGATTACCCTGTTGAGAGAATGATGAGAGACGCTAAGATTACCGAGATCTACGAAGGAACTTCCGAAGTTCAGAAGATGGTAATCGCCGGTCAGACTTTCAAGAAATAAGATTACGGGAGGAATAGAAAATGGCTTTTAAAATCATAGTATGCGCAAAGCAGGTACCGGATACTAACGTTATCAAAATTAACCCTAAGACCGGTACTCTTATCAGAGACGGCGTTCCAAGCATCCTTAACCCTGATGATGCCAACGCTCTCGAAGAAGCACTGAAGATTAAGGACAAGCATCCTGATACTCATATCACAGTTGTAACCATGGGACCTCCGCAGGCCAACGACCTCCTGTTCGAGTGCATCGCTATGGGAGCTGACGAGGGTATCCTCGTCTCCGACAGAGCAGTGGGCGGTTCCGATACATGGGCAACCTCCAACACTCTGGACGCTGCAATCAAGAAGATCGGCGAGTTCGACCTTATCCTTGCAGGAAGACAGGCTATCGACGGAGATACCGCTCAGGTAGGACCTCAGATTGCTGAAAAGCTCCACCTTCCACAGGTTACTTACGTTGAAGAGTTCAACATCGACGACAACATGAAGGACATCACCGTTAAGAGACAGCTCGAAGACGGATATGAAATCATCAAGATTCAGACTCCTTGCATGCTGACCGCCATCAAGGAGCTTAACACTCCGAGATACATGAGCATGAAGGGAATCTTCGGCGAAAAGAAGATGACTACATGGAATGCTAAGGATATCGAGGTTGACCTCAACACTGTAGGTCTTGAGGCTTCCCCTACTAACGTTTTCAGATCCTTCACACCGGCTCCTAAGGGCAAGGGTGTTATTCTTGAGGGAGACACTGAAAAAGAAGTTGCTGATAAGCTTTTAGTAAACCTTAAGGCTAAGCACGTAATCTAATAGGGAGGATAACAATGGCTATTAAAATTCTTAAAGATAAATGTAAAGGCTGCACTCTCTGCGTAAAGGCTTGCCCTTTTGACGCACTGAGAATGGAAGACAGAAAAGCAGTAGTAGACGAAGGAAAGTGCACCAACTGTAACGCCTGCGTTTCCAAGTGTAACTTCGGCGCTATTGAAGAAGCTCCTAAGGCTGAAGCAGTTGACCTCAGCGCTTACAAGCACATCTGGGTATTTGCAGAGCAGAGAGACGGAAAGCTCATGAGCGTTGCTCTCGAGCTTATCGGCGAAGGCTACAGACTGGCAAGAGAAATCAGCGATGACACTCAGGTATGTGCAGTTCTCGTTGGTGACGGAATCGACAACCTTGCAGACGAGTGCTTTGCATACGGTGCCGACAAGGTATACCTGATTCAGGATCCGCTTCTTAAGAACTACACCACCGACGGATACACCAAGGTTATCACCGACGCTATCCATGAGTACAAGCCTGAGATCGTTCTCTACGGCGCAACTCATATCGGACGTGACCTTGCTCCGAGAATCGCAGCAAGATGCAACACCGGTCTTACCGCTGACTGCACCAGACTGGACGTTAAGGTTTCCAGCTACATTGAGTTCGCTAAGAAGAACACCACACTGGACACCTCCACATTAGACCCTAACGATCCTTCCACCGGAATCAAGCAGACTCGTCCTGCATTCGGCGGAAACCTGATGGCTACCATCATCTGCCCTAAGACAAGACCTCAGATGTCTACCGTAAGACCTGGCGTAATGTCCAAGAGAGAAAAGGTTGAGGGAGCCAAGGGTGAAATCGTAAACGTTAAGCCTGCTATTACGGCTGACGACATCAGAGTTGAGATCGTTGACATCGTAAAGCATGCAAAGGAAATGGTTTCCCTGACCGATGCCGACATCATCTGCTCCGGCGGAAGAGGTCTCGGCGACGCGTCCGGATTCGAGCTTATCAAGAAGTTCGCCGACAAGGTTGGCGGAGTTGTAGGTTCCTCCCGTGCATGTGTTGATGCAGGCTGGATTGATCATTCCCACCAGGTTGGACAGACCGGTACTACCGTAAAGCCTAAAATCTACTTCGCTTGCGGTATTTCCGGAGCTATTCAGCACCTTGCAGGGATGCAGACTTCCGACATCATCGTAGCTATCAACAAGGACCCTGAAGCGCCTATCTTCGAGGTTGCAGACTACGGTATCGTAGGCGACCTTTACAAGGTTATCCCGCAGATCATGGAAGAGTGGGACAAGGCTGAGGACCTTTACGAAGCTGCAGAAAAGGCTAACTAATTGCAGTCACGGGACTGCCGGGAGATAGCTTTTAATAAGGTTATAGGCACGGGCTCTGTTTCGCTTGAAGCAGAGCCCTGTTGTATAGGGAGGTCGTCTCAATGAAATACCCCATGGGAGAAAAGTATATAGAAACCCTTACGGAAGAAGAATATGTGGCTGCCTACGGAGAGCTTGACGACAGGCTGCCCCTTTTGCGCATTGAAGAAAAAATAAGACACTGCAAGGCTGACGTCTTTGAGAGATCCGTTCACGGAACGGTGTGCGTGCCGGCAAGGCATGACGAGGGGGAGAAGTATGTAAGGTTCTACATGGACGAGGACAGGCTTCTCCTTATCGGCGGCAAAGAATGGACGGAGGAAGCCGTTTGCAGAATCACGGAGGAAAACATCTTCGACATGACCACATGCGCCCAGGCGCTCTTTGCATTTCTGGACGGCGTAATATACGACGAAGGCGAGTACATCGACGAGCTTGAAGAGTCACTGAACGGCTGGGAGAACAAAATGCTGGAATCGGGAGGAGACATACCTGAAGGCTTTGAGGAATACATGCAGAGGATGAGGCGAAAACTCATAAAGGACTACAGATATTACGACCAGCTGGGAGACATGGCTCAGGCTCTGGCAGAGTCGCCGTGCGAGATTATCGACAAAAAGGCCGGCAGAATGTACAAATTTCTTTCGGACAGAATGGACAGGCTGTCTCAGGACGCCCTTAACCTGAGAGAGTATTCCTCCCAGATTTACGATATGTATCAGTCCAGGATAAATCTGAGGCAGAACAAGATAATGCAGTTCCTGACGGTGATAACGACTATATTCATGCCGCTGACTCTGGTTACGGGCTGGTACGGAATGAATTTTGACAGAATGCCGGAGCTTCACTGGCGTTACGGGTACGCCGCGGTGTTAGGACTTTCCGCAGTCCTTTTGCTCATAGAATACATTGCTTTCAGACGCAAAAAGTGGATGTAGACGGGTGTTTTTTCTGATATAATATCCATTGCATGAAAAAAATGAAAGGAGGACGCCCGTTTGGGAATCACGTTAAACGATGAAAGCAGGGATTTTTACCGTAAGATGGTCATAGTGGGAATTCCTGTTGTACTTCAGAATCTGATAAGCCTTGGACTCAATCTTCTCGACACTCTTATGATAGGTATGCTTGGAGAGAAGGAAATCGCAGCCGTAGGAGCGGCAAATCAGGTCTACTTCATTTTCAGCGTGTCTCTGTTCGGACTTTTCAGCGGAGCGGCGGTCTATACCGCCCAGTACTGGGGAGCGCAGAACCTTCACGGGGTGAGAAAAGTCCTCGGGATAGACTTCATGGTAGGCGGAATATTTTCTCTGCTTGTGGCTTTTATCGCTTTTTTCTTCGGGGAGAATATAATCGGGCTCTTTTCGGCTGACAGCGAGGTTATAGAGCTGGGAGGCAGGTATATAAGAATCGCCTGCATGTCGTACTTTTTCACGGCGATATCCACATCCATATCATATAATTCCAGAGCCATTCAGAATCTGGCCATACCTACGACAATCAACGCTCTTGCCCTCTGCGTAAACGCGGTGCTGAACTATATCCTCATATTCGGCAAGGCGGGGGCTCCGGCCTTGGGCGTAGAGGGAGCGGCAATCGCAACTCTCATCGCCAGAATATTTGAGTTTACCGCTCTGATTCTGTTCATCAATTTAAGCAAAAATCATCCGTTCAGGTCAAGCCCTAAGGAGCTTTTCGGGTTCGGTCTCGACCTCTTTAAAAAGGTTATGAAGACGGCGGTGCCGGTCATATTTACGGAGGGCGGCTGGGCCCTGTCCGTAGCGGTAATCTTTGCCATATACGGAAGGCTTGGAACGTCGGCCCTTGCGGTAATTCAGGTCACCAATGTGGCAACCGACCTGCTTCAGTCCATATACTTCGGAGTTGGAAACGCCACTGCCATGCTCATAGGAGAGAAGCTGGGACAGAGAAAGGTGGAGGACGCCTACCACAGCGGAAAGCTGGCGGTGCGCACCGTCTGGGTCCTCAACGTGGTAATGACCCTTGCGATGCTCGCTCTCGCAAAGCCTATTGCGGGAATTTACGATTTCGCTCCGGATACCGAATCCCTGCTCGTATCCTCCCTCATGGCCATGGGACTTATGATCACGCCTAAGATGCTGGGATACATATACATCGTGGGTATATTAAGAGCGGGCGGAGATACCGTGTTCAGCATGATAATAGACCTGGCATGCAATATCCTCGTTATGATTCCTGCGGCAGCCCTTGCCGTTATGGTTTTAGGCGTAGACCTTCCTTTCGCAATCATAATGGTGGAGCTTTCCGGAAATCTGGTGAGATACTTCATCTGCATGCCGAGATACAAGAGCAGAAAGTGGATAAATATAGTGGCGTAGAAATATGCCCTGAGCGATAAGAAAAGCCCGGTTTTTTAACCGAGCTTTTCTGCTTCTTTCAGGATATGATCGATGGGAAATCCCACTACGGTGTTGAAATCCCCTTCGTACTTTTCTATGTATCTGCCGAATATGCCCTGAATGGCGTAGGCGCCGGCTTTGTCGTAAGGCTCGTCGGTGTCCAGGTATTCTTCTATTTCCCCGTCTGTCATAGCTCTCACAAAGACTTCGGTTACGTCAAAGAGGGCTCTTCTCTTCGGCTGACCCGGGACTATGAGGGCGGAGCCCGTTGCAACCTGATGAGAGGTTCCGCTGATAGCCTTTATCATGCGGCGGGCGTCGTCTCTGCCTGAAGGCTTTCCCATTATTCCGAATCCGTCCTTATAAACAACCGTGTCAGCTGCGATTATGAGAGGCGCGTTTTCTGCGTCCGGAGCGCCGTTTTCCTCGAGATATTCCTTTTCCACGGCAAGAGCTTTTTTCAGGGCGAGGAACATTACCGCATCCTTCATGGAGATACCTTCGGGAAGAGTCTCGTCCACATCAGCCGGTTTTATTACAGGGTCAAAACCGCAGTTTCTCATCATTTCTATGCGCCTCGGTGAAGAGGAGGCCAGTATTATCTTTCTCATACGTAAAAAATCCTTTCTATGGCCACGCAGACAGCTGCGGGAATAAGCAACATGATAAACGCGCCGATCGCCGTCTTAAGGCCGTCGTGTCTTCCCGAGCCGCGAGGCGGGAATTTTTCCTTCACTCCCCTGAAGTTGCCCAGATAGACGACGGTGAGAAACACGGAAAAGAACATGCATATCCGGTTTACCCAGAGCCGGGAACCGTAAAGGGCCTGTCCGGTCTCATGGTCGGTGTAATCCACGCCTAGAAGGCTCCAGCCGAGGAGCGCATATCCTGCGGCAGCCATCACGCGGACGTAAATCTCTTTTGCGTCAAGTCCGGGAAGCAGATACTTCGACCGGCGGGGCTTCTTCTCATAATAAAACCGTTCGGCTGAGGAAGTCTCGCCTGCCGGATTTTCCTCCCTTTCGGGATGCATCACCAGGCTTACGGCGCGGGACATTTCGTCTGCGGAGTGATATCTGTTTCCGGGGTCCATCGCCGTAGCCTTTTCAACCACGGAGGCGAAAGGGCCGCTTACCGTCTTTTCGACGGGGAGCCTTCCCGTAAGCATCTCGTTAAGGAGAACCCCCATCGCGTATATGTCCGTTTCGGGGCCGGATCTGCAAAAGCCGTACTGCTCCGGAGCGGCGTAGCCCTGAGTTCCCATAAGGGTGGTGTCCCGGTTCTTTTCCGGAGTGAACCTGCTGGCGGCGTCAAAGTCAATGAGCCTGATGGTGCCGTCTTTACCGATAATGATGTTGGACGGCTTTATGTCCCGATGGATTACGGGCGGATTCATGGCGTGAAGAATACTCAGGGCATCGCAGAGGAAGTATATGACGCTGGCAGCTTCTTCAGGCTTCAGAGTGCGCTTTTTCATTATCCTGGAAAGGGCGGTTCCGTTTATGTGCTCCTCTATTACGATAACCTGCTCATAGTCGGGAAAAACAGCTTCGACTTTGGCGATTCCCGGAATTTCAGCCTTTGACAGAGCGTCGTATACGTCTGAAACATCTTTTGAAAGAATCTTTTTCACGTGGATCGTATCGTCCCTCATGTCTTTTACGAGAAAAACCTTCCCCGTATCGTCGAGGGACGAGAGCTCCTCAAAGAACGAAAGCTCCAGTTCGTGTTCGGGTTTCATGGGCTTCTCCTTGCGTTTAATATGCTAATATTGTACCATGAAAGAGGAGGTAGATAAAGTATGGAAAGAGACACGACGAGAAGCCTTTCGAGAGTACTGGAGGAAATAAGGGACTGCAAAGAGGCGGACAGGTTCATAGACGAGCACGCCGCACGGGACAGTTTTACCGTCTACATAAACGAAAAGATGGCGGACAAAGGGCGCACTCCGGCGGAGGTGAGAGACGCCAGCGGCATAAGCAAAAACTATTTTTACAACATACTGAACGGAGACAGGAAAAACCCTTCCAGGGACAGGATAATCGCCATTGCCGTGGGGCTGGGCCTGGATTACGGGGAAACCCAGCGGGCTCTCGAGCTTGCGGGAAAGGCTCCTCTTTATCCGAGGAACGTCCGCGACGTTAAGATCGCCGTCCTCATAAACAAAGGCTGCTGCTCCGTTACGAAGATGAACATGATGCTGGAGGAGCAGGGAATAAAGCCACTGGAGGTGTAGGATTGATATGCCAGGTAGCTGACCGTGAGTGCCTTATGGGCTGCCGGTGCGCTTATCGGAATCTACCATATGGGCCGCAGGGTCGAAAATTAGCGTTGCGGCCGACGAAATCTGGTCCGCTCGGAGGGGTTACGGTCAATGTGGCCGAGAAATCGGCTTTGCAAACCTGTTGGAAAAATGAAAATCTCGGCTACATGCCGGGATTTTGCTTTTTTTGCAGTATAATTCCTCGGCCACACAGATGAAAAACGGTCATGTCCATATAATGGTGTAAAATCAAAAATAAAAAGAGCACATAGCTCCAACCTCAGGTATAATATTAATCACCACAAAAACATCAACTGGAGGTGGAGTTATGGCTCAAATAAATATTACA
>CALXBQ010000006.1 GCA_944386595.1 uncultured Clostridia bacterium | reverse complement strand
GTCGTATTCGATACCCTGGGATTCTTAAGACGCCATATTGCAGGCATTTTAGGACTTCTGGACGACAGCGACTTCAAGCTTCTGTGGGTAACGGATTTTCCTATGTTCGAAAAGGACGACGAAACGGGAGAGCTTAAGGCAATGCACCATCCTTTTACTCATCCGAAGAACGAAGATCTTCATCTTCTTGACACGGAGCCCGAGAAGGTGAAAGCCGACGCTTACGATATCGTTTTAAACGGAGTAGAAATGGGCGGATGAAGCATCAGAATCCACGAAAGCGACCTTCAGCAGATGATGTTCAGGGTTCTCGGACTTACCGACGAGGAATGTCAGGAAAAATTCGGCTTTCTTCTGGACGCGTTTAAATACGGAGTGCCACCTCACGGCGGAATCGCATACGGCCTTGACAGAATGGTCATGCTCCTTGCGGGAGAGAACAGCATCAGAGAGGTAATGGCCTTCCCTAAGAACCAGAACGCCCAGTGTCCGCTTTCCGGCGCTCCGGGATACGTTGATAAGGAGCAGCTTGACGAGCTTGGAATAGAGCTGATACCGGAGGAGGAGCAGTAGTACTTCTGCACTTTTTGATATGAAAAGAAGAGGAATATTCGGAGGAACTTTCGATCCCTTTCACAACGGGCATCTGTCCCTAGCAAAGGCTGCGGCCGAAGAGCTCGACCTTGACGAGGTGATACTTCTTCCAAACAGGGTTCAGCCCTTCAAGACGGACAGGTCGGCCGCTGCGGCAGGAGACAGACTTGCCATGGTGAATCTGGTCGCCAGGGACGAGAAGATTTTTAAAGTATCCACCGAAGAGATTTTCGGAGACGAAATATCCTATACGTATAAAACTCTTTGCAGGATCAGGGAGAAAACGGGAGGAGAACGGCCGTGGTTCATCATGGGAGCCGATTCCCTCATAACTTTGAGATTCTGGTATAAGGGGGAAGACCTTCTCAGGGAGTTTTCATTTGCGGCAGGCCTCAGGCCGGGAAGCAGCATCGACATGAAGAAGGTGGATGAGCTGAGGCGCGATTACGGCGCGGATATTCATCTTATGGAAAACACAGTGCTGGATATTTCTTCAACCGAAATAAAGGACAGAATCCGCAGGGGAGAGGATATAAGCACTCTCGTCCCTGCATGCGTAAAAGAATATATCGATGAACACGGACTCTATAGACAGTAAAATTGAAGAGATATGGCCCCTGGCAGCCGAAAAGCTGACCGATAAAAGACTGCGGCACACAAAAGGAGTCGTCAGAATGGCAAAGGCGCTTGCCAAAAGATACGGAGCCGACGTAAAGAAAGCCGAGCTTGCGGCCCTCTGCCACGACCTTTACAGAAAGCTTGACGCAGACGGACTTGCGCAGGCGGTAAGAGAGCTGGGCCTTGACGGAAAGTATGCGGGAAATATCAATCTGGCCCACGGAAAGGTGGCCGCAGCGGCGATGAAAAGAGACTTCGGAATCGACGACGGGGACGTTCTGAATGCGGTAAGTTTTCACACGACGGGAAGAGCCGGCATGAGTCTTCTGGAAAAGATTATCTACGTCGCCGACGGAGCCGAAGAAAACCGGGATTATCCCGGGGTTGAAAAAGTAAGAGAGGCAGCTTTTGAGGACATAGACAAAGCCTGTCTTATGATGATGGAAAACACCATCGAATACGTGAAAGGGCAGGGACAGGACCTGGACGAGGAGACTCTGTCCGCTGCGGAATACTTCAGAAAGATTTTGAACACGGAGGAACACATGAACAGCAGAGAGCAGGCCATGCTTGCAGCAAAGGTTCTGGACAGCAAAAAAGCCCAGAACATAGTCATAATAGACATTGCGGAGAAGTCGTCCTTTGCCGATTACCTTGTAATAGCGGGAGGAGGATCTGAGAGACAGACTCTGGCCCTTACCGACGACGTGGAGGACGCCATGGCGAAGGAAGGCTTTTTTCCTAAAGGCATAGAGGGTAAGAACAGCCCGGGATGGATACTTATGGACTTCGGAGACATTATCGTCAATATCCTGACTAAGGAATCCAGAGAGAAATACGACATCGAAAAAGTTTGGGGCGACTGCGCCTTTGTAGATATGGAGGATTAAGCTAAAATGAACGAACGCTACGACTTTAAATCTGTGGAATCAAAATGGCAGAAGTACTGGGAAGAGAACAAAAGCTTCAAGACATTCGAAGATAAGGATAAGGAAAAGTATTACGTACTCGAGATGTTCCCTTATCCTTCCGGCAAGCTTCACATGGGACACGTAAGAAACTACGCCATAGGTGATGTGGTTGCAAGATGCAAGAAAATGCAGGGCTTCAACGTTCTTCATCCTATAGGCTTTGACTCCTTCGGACTCCCTGCGGAAAACGCCGCCATCAAGCACGGCGTTGAACCGGGAAAGTGGACATGGGACAACATTCACGAAATGGAAGGACAGCTGAGACAGCTGGGACTTTCCTACGACTGGGACAGAGAGGTTCAGACCTGCAGCCCGGACTATTATAAGTGGATGCAGTGGATATTCATTCAGTTCTATAAGAAGGGGCTCGCCTACAAGAAGGAAAACCCGGTAAACTGGTGCCCGAGCTGTCAGACCGTACTTGCCAACGAGCAGGTCGTAGACGGCTGCTGCGAAAGATGTAAGACCCCGGTGGGTAAGAAAAACCTTTCCCAGTGGTACTTCAAGATTACCGATTACGCAGACAGACTTCTTGATAACCTCGATACTCTCACCGGCTGGCCTGAAAAGGTCAAGACCATGCAGAGAAACTGGATAGGAAGATCCGTAGGCGCAAAGATCGCATTTAAAATCGACGGTACCGATCTTTCCATGGACGTGTTCACCACGAGAGCCGATACTCTCTTCGGAGTAACATACATGGTAATGGCTCCCGAGCATCCTTACGTGGAAGGTCTCGTTAAGGGAACCGAATACGAAGCTCCGGTAAAGGAGTACCTCGATAAGGTTCAGCACATGAACGACATCGAAAGAACTTCCACCACCAACGAGAAGACGGGTGTATTCATCGGAAAATACGCCATAAATCCGGTAAACGGAAAGAAGGTTCCGATCTATATTTCCGACTACGTTCTCATGGGATACGGAACCGGGGCCATCATGGCCGTACCGGCTCACGACCAGAGAGACTTTGACTTTGCAAAGAAATTCGACCTTGAGATTATACCGGTAGTAGATCCGGGAAATCCTGACATAGACATCAACAATCTCACCGAGGCCTTTGCTGCGGAAGGTACCATGATAAATTCCGGAAAGTTTGACGGAATGAACAACCGCAAGGCAATCGACGCCATGATAGAGTGGCTTAACGACGAGGGAATCGGCGAGAAGACCATAAACTACAGACTGAGAGACTGGCTTATTTCCAGACAGAGATACTGGGGAACACCGATTCCTATGATTTACTGCGAGGATTGCGGCTGGGTTCCGGAGAAAGAAGAGAACCTGCCTGTACTTCTTCCTACGGACGTTGAGTTTACCGGAAAGGGCGCATCTCCTCTTACCACGTCTAAATCCTTTGGCGAATGCACATGCCCGCGCTGCGGAAAGAAGGCGAAGAGAGAGATGGATACCATGGATACATTCCTTGACTCGTCCTGGTATTTCCTGCGCTACTGCGACGCCAAAAACGACAAGGCAGCCTTTGACAAGGAAAAGACCGATTACTGGATGAACGTGGATCAGTACATCGGAGGCGTCGAGCACGCAATACTTCACCTCATGTACGCAAGATTCTTCCAGATGGCACTTCACGATCTGGGTCTTGTAAAAGATGAGGAACCGTTCAAGAACCTCCTGACTCAGGGTATGGTAAACAAGGACGGAAAGAAGATGAGCAAATCCATCGGCAACGTTGTAAGCCCTGAGGAGATCATGGGCAAATACGGCGCCGATACCGCAAGGCTTTTCATACTCTTCGCTGCGCCGCCGGAAAGAGAGCTGGACTGGTCTGACGAGGGAGTAGAGGGAAGCTACAGATTTTTGAACAGAGTATACAGACTTGTATATGATTTTAATAAGAATTATTCAGGCGACGGAAGCGAAAACTTTGACATCACTACTGACGCCGACAAAGAGCTGAACTACGTTCTCAACGGAACCATAAAGAAGGTTACCGAAGACGTGGGCGGAAGATTCAGCTTCAACACGGCAATCAGCTCCATCATGGAACTGGTAAACTGTCTCTACAGGTACAGAGAAAGACCTGACGTAAACGAGGCATTTATGAAGAAGGCCATAGATACGCTGGTAATCGTACTTTCTCCGTTTACTCCTCACATCTGCGAGGAAATGTGGGAAGGTCTCGGTCACAGCGACACCCTTGTAAACGTGCCTTGGCCGAAGTACGACGAGAGCGCGCTCGTTCTCGACACCGTTGAAATCGTCGTACAGATTAACGGAAGAGTAAAGGAAAAGCTTGACATAGCCACAGGAATGACCCGTGAGGACATGGAAAAGACGGTTATGGCAGAGCCGTCCGTACAGGCTCTTACCGAAGGAAAACAGATAGTCAAAGTTATTGCAGTCCCTGATAAACTCGTTAACATAGTAGTTAAGTAAGGGGAGGATATTATTGAGAGACTACAATAGCAAGAAAACGAACATCAAGAACATTGCAGCCGTTATTCCCACCGGGAAGAAGAAAAGCACGGGAAAACACGCTGCCGGAGGTAAAAACAGCGCTTCCGCAAAGACTAAAACCCGGGCAAAATCAGCGCTTAAGGAAACGGAAGCCTTAGGCTTAGGTTTAAAGCCTAAGACAAGGAAAAAGACAAAGGCCGTGCCGAAGAAAACGACGGCGGCAAAGACTGCGAAATCGACAAAGGCCGCAACGGCGAAAAAGGCCGAAAACCTTAAGATTATACCTATAGGCGGTCTTAACGAAATCGGAAAGAACATGACCGTTTTAGAGTATAAGGATCAGATAATGATCATCGACTGCGGTATGTCGTTTCCTGAAGACGAGATGTACGGCATCGACGTTGTAATTCCCGATTTCAGCTACGTGGTAAAAAATGCGTCTAAGATAAAGGGCGTAGTTATAACCCACGGTCACGAGGATCACATCGGAGGCGTACCTTACCTTCTGAAGAAGATAAACGTTCCGATCTACGGAACAAGGATCACCCTAGGCCTCATAGAAAACAAGCTGAAGGAGCACGGAATCACCGGCGACCTCAGACCTATAAAGGCCGGAGACAAGCTGAGACTGGGTGATTTTAAGGTTGAAACCATAAGGACGACTCACTCTGTTGCCGACGCCATCTGCCTTTACGTACAGACGCCTGCGGCAACACTCTTCCACACCGGAGACTTCAAGATAGACTATACGCCTATCGACGGAGAGCCTATCGATCTTCAGAAGTTTGCGGAAATCGGAAGCAGAGGAGTAGACATAATGCTGGCCGACAGCACCAATGCCGTGAGAAAGGGCTTTACACAGTCGGAAAAGATGGTGGGACAGACTCTGGACGGTATTTTCAGCGAGGCCGCGAACAGAATAATCATCGCCACGTTCTCATCTAACGTTCACAGAGTGCAGAAGATCATAGAGCTTGCCCACAAGTACGGAAGAAAGTTCTCCGTTTCGGGAAGAAGTATGGAAAACGTAGTGGGACTTGCTCAGGATCTGGGATACCTTCACATTCCTGCAGGCTCCTACGTGGAGCTTAACAAGACGAAGAACATTCCGGATAATCAGCTGGTCATCATAACCACGGGAAGCCAGGGCGAGCCTATGAGCGCCCTTGCCAGAATGGCCAGCGACGAGCATAAGAACGTAAAGCTGAAAAAGGGCGATACGGTTATCCTTTCGTCTTCACCGGTACCTGGAAATGAAAAGACCGTCTCCAACGTAGTAAACAGGCTTTACGAAAAGGAAGTCCACGTTATATATAACGAGATAGCCGATATCCACGTTTCAGGCCATGCGTGCCAGGAAGAGCTTAAGCTCATACATTCCATAATAAAGCCTAAGTTCTTTATGCCGGTTCACGGAGAGCACAGGCATCTGGTGGCTCACAAGGAGCTTGCGGCAGGTCTTGGAATGAAGGAAAGCAGAATTCACATTCTGAACAACGGAGATCAGCTTACGGTGGACAAGAGAAAGGCCGTAAGGTTTGAAAACGTGGCTCCTGCGGAAGATATCCTGGTTGACGGCCTAGGAGTAGGAGACGTGGGAAACGTCGTTTTAAAGGACAGAAAGCTGCTGTCCGAATCCGGTCTTATCATCGTTGCTGCCGGAATCGACCAGGCTAGCGGTACCCTCGTTTCAGGACCCGACATCGTCACCAGAGGCTTCGTATATGTGAAGGAAAACGAGGATCTTATTAACTCGGCGAGAAAGGTGGCCGAAAAGGCCATAGAGGATACGCTTTTATACGATTCCGACTGGAATACGCTGAAAAACGTGGTTCGGGACGAACTCAGGAGATATATCTACGGCAGAACAAAGCGCAGTCCTGTGATACTGCCTATGTTCCTTGACGTATAGGAGGAATGAGTATGAACGTATATGAAGAAGCTCACAGACTGGCTCAGGCCGTAAAGGGATCGGAAGAGTACAAGCAGTACGACGCTCTGAAAAAGACGGTGGAATCGAATCCGGAGCTTGACAAAATGATAAAGGACTTCGAGATGAAGCAGATTCAGATGCAGGCAAAGCAGATGGCGGGAGAGCCTGTGGAGGGAATGCCTCAGGCGATACAGGAGCTTTATCAGATCATAGCAAAGGATCCTACGGCCGCCGCGTATCTTTCCGCCCAGATGAGATTTTCCATCATGATGAGCGACGTATATAAGATACTTGCCGACGTAATGGGTATTGGCAATCCGGCTCAAATTTGATATAATAACCGGAGTAAGCGAAACTATATATTAAGAAAGTGAGAATAGAACATGATTACAGCAGGTGATTTTAGAAAAGGAATTACTTTTGAGATTAACGGCGAACCTCACGTTGTTCTCGATTTCCAGCACGTTAAGCCGGGCAAGGGAGCAGCTTTTGTAAGAACCAAGTATAAGAACATTCTTACCGGAGCTACCAGGGAAGAAGCTTTCAACCCTAACGATAAATTCCCTAAGGCTCACATCGAGACCAAGACCATGCAGTACCTCTACAACGACGGAGAGCTCTACTACTTCATGGACACCGAGACCTACGAACAGCTTCCTATCGGATACGATCAGGTGGAAGATGCCATAAAGTATCTCCGTGAAAACGATGAGGCAACCATTAAGTTCTACAAGGGAAATCCTTTCCTTGTGGAAGCTCCTAACTTCGTAGACCTGGTTGTAACCGAAACAGAGCCGGGAGTTAAGGGAAATACGGCCACCAACGTTACTAAATCAGCTACCGTTGAGACCGGCGCAGTTATTCAGGTTCCTATCTTCATCGAAGAGGGGGAAAAGATTCAGATCGATACCAGAACAGGCGAGTATCTGGGCAGATCCAAAGAATAGTCATTTAAAGACTTTTGTCTTAGAGAAAAGGGACGTGTTTCTACGTCCCTTTATATGTACTTTTTGAAAAAGAGGACGGGAAAATGGAGTCTACATCTAAAAAATCAAAGAAGAAGCTTGTGATACTTTTGGCCGTAGCGGCTGTTATCGTAATCGGGGCAGCAGCAGGCGTGTTCATGTACAATGACGGAATCGGCGCCGTTGACAGTAAGAGCGACGAGGCCGTAACAGTTGACATTCCGTCGGGAAGCGGAGCAATGCAGATAATCGATATTCTCGACGAGAACGGTCTTATTAAGAACAAGACCATGGCCAAGATTCACGTCAAACTTTCCGGCTACGACAGCCTTCAGGCAAATACATACATATTCACAAAGGATATGGATCTGAAGGAAATCATGACCGCAATAAATACGGGTGATTTCAACTATCTTTCCAAAAATCTGCTGACGATAGTGGAGGGCTCCACGGTTCCACAGGCAGCGGCGGCCATATCCGAAAAACTTAACATATCCTCAGATGAGCTTATCGCGCTCTGGAACGACAGGGATTACCTTGACAGTCTCATAGAGAAATACTGGTTCCTTACCGATGAGATTCTTCAGGACGGGATAATGTATCCTCTGGAAGGGTACCTGTATCCGGAGACTTATACGGTAACGGATCAGAACATCACGGCCGAGGGAATAACGGAACAGATTCTGGACTATACGGATTCCGTACTTTCGGAGAGAAAGGACGACATAGAGGCCTTCGGAATGACCGTTCACGAATTCCTCTCACTGACGTCCGTAGTGGAGAGCGAGTCGCTGTTCGAAGAGGACAGACCTAAGATAGCCGGCGTGTTTATGAACCGTCTGGAAGAAGGTATGCCTCTTCAGAGCGACATCACCGTCTTATATGCGCTTCAGGAAAAGCGTGTAAACGTGACATACGATGACCTTGAGGTGGATTCGCCTTACAACACGTATAAATATACCGGCCTTCCTATCGGACCGGTCTGCTCTGTATCTGCTCCTGTTATGGACGATACCCTGGCTTACGAGAAGTCCGACTACCTCTACTTCTTCGCAAAGGAAGACGGAACGGTAATATACTCGAAGACCCTTGAAGAGCACGACAAGGCCGTTTCGGAAAATCTGTGGTACTGATATGGAAAGACATATTATAAATCCGGTGGTAACGGAATACCTTAACCGGTGCTACAGGCCCTTAAACGGGAAATTGGAGGCTCTGAGAGCCATAGGAGAGGACGGCCACGTACCAATCATACTTCCCGAGACGGAAATGCTCCTTAAAAGTCTTCTTCTGATAAAGAAGCCGGAAAAGATACTGGAAATAGGCACGGCCATCGGATACTCCGCAGTCTTTTTCGCGGAGCTTCTCCCGGAGGCAGAAATATACACCGTCGAAAAAGATGAGTATGCCTTTAACGCCGCGAGACAGAATGTGGAGGCCGCAGGACTTTCGGACAGAATCACCGTTTTACCCGGTGACGGTCAGGAACAGGTGGAAAAGCTTCGCGACAGGGGAGTAAAGGATTTTGATTTCGTGTTTATAGACGCGGCAAAAAGCCACTACAGAAGGTTTCTCGACGCAGCTCTCACCGTTTGCAGGCCGGGAGCCCTCGTTGTCAGCGACAACATTTTACAGAGAGGCATGACGGCGTCGGACAAATACGACGAAAAGGGAAAGCATAAGACAAATATACGGAAGATGAGAGAGTACGTACAGTTTATTACGACCTGTCCGTACCTCTCCACTTCCGTTCTGAGCACGGGAGACGGAACGGCCGTTTCCATATACAGGGGATAGAAATGGACAGAAATAAATTTGAACTTCTGGCTCCTGCGGGAGATCTGGAAAAGCTGAAGGCTGCGGTAGTGTATGGCGCGGACGCAGTATACTTTGGCGGAGAGATGTTCAGCCTGAGAGCGGGGGCCGGAAACCTGACAATAGAAGAGATGCGAGAGGGTACGGCCTTTGCTCATGACAGAGGCACAAAGTGCTATCTCACGGTTAACATATTCGCCCACAACGAGGACGTGGACGAACTGAAGGACTATCTTCAAAGGCTTAAGACCGTGGATATAGACGCGTTTATAGTGTCGGATCCCGGAGTTATGGAGCTCATATGGGAAGCTATGCCCGATGCGGAGATTCATCTATCCACACAGGCCAATATGACAAGCTACACAACCGCCAACTTCTGGAGAAAGATGGGCGTAAAGAGACTTGTCCTCGCAAGAGAGCTTACTTTCAGGGAAATACGGGAGATACGCGAAAAGCTCCCTGAAGATACGGAGCTTGAAGCCTTTGTCCACGGGGCCATGTGCATATCGTACTCGGGAAGATGTCTCCTAAGCAACTTCATGATAGAGCGGGACGCCAACCGGGGCCAGTGCGCGCACCCGTGCAGGTGGAAGTACTCACTGGTGGAGGAAAAGCGCCCGGGAGAATACTATCCCGTGGAGGAGGACGAGAGAGGCACGTATATCCTCAATTCCAGAGACCTCTGCATGATAGAACACATTCCGGATATCGTAAACGCCGGCATCATGTCTGCGAAAATCGAAGGCAGAATGAAGAGCGTGTTCTACGTTGCTACCATAGTTCACGCCTACAGAAGAGCCATAGATGCATATTTTGACGACCCGGAAAACTACAGGTTCGACTCTAAGTGGCTGGAAGAGGTAAAGAAGGTGAGCCACAGGGAGTTCACCACCGGCTTTTTCTACAATCAGCCTACGAACAGGGACCAGAACTATCAGACCAGCGCGTACACGAGAGAGTATTCCTTCGTGGGAGTAGTGAGAGAGTACGATGAGAAAACAGGGTACGCCATCGTCGAGCAGCGGAACAAGATGGTTCTCGGAGATGAAATAGAGGTTTTCGGTCCCGATATCGATTTCTTCATACAGAACATTACGGAGATGTACGACTTGGAGTCGGGAGAGGCTGTTGAAAGCGCTCCTCACCCGCAGCAGATGCTTAAGATGAAAATGCTGCATCCCGTAAAACCCGATTATATTCTTCGAAAGAAAAAAAGGAGTGAGATTTAATGGATATTCCTCTAAGTATTACGTTAATAATTGTCTGCATCATATTAAATGCGGTAGTCGTTATGTGCAACACAGCGTTCAGTACCGTAAACTCCAACAGGATAAAGCAGTTTGCGGCAGGCGAGGACTGCGACAGGGCAAAGAGTGAAAAGGCGAAAAGAGTCATGGCTCTTCTTGAAAAGCCTTTGAAGCTTAAGCTTACCAACAGAACCTTAAGCTACATGCTTCTCATAATCGGAATCACCCTGACCATAGAGCTTCCGTATTCGGATACTCTGTCTGCAGTTGTTTTTCTGGTGGTTGTCGCATCTTTAAGCGAGATCTTTCCGAGAAAGCTTGCCCAGCAACACAGCGAGACCTTCGTCATAAGGTTTGTGAATATACAGAAGTTCCTGGCGGTGGTTCTGACGCCGGTCGTGGTTATACTTAACCTTATCGCCGATGTATTCCTCATCATCTTCAGGCAGAAGACCAACGTTGAAGAAAGCAGATACTCTGAAGAAGAGGTAATGTCCATACTGGAAGAGGGAGAAAAGAGCGGAGAGTTTAAAGAAGAAGGCAGAAGAATGATCAACAGCATATTCCAGTTCGACGATGAGCTGGCATATGAGATCATGACGCCGAGAACAGACGTATTCCTTATAGATTTAAACGACCCGGTGGACGAGTACATAGACGACCTTATGGAGCTGAGGTATTCCAGAATCCCGGTATGCGAGGATGAATCGGACAACATAATCGGAATACTCCACATAAAGGACTATCTTATAAAAGCCAGAGAGCAGGGCTTCGACAACGTGGATATACGCTCGATACTGAGAAAACCGTACTTCGTTCCGGAGACTAAGAATATCGACTCTCTTTTCTTCGAGCTTCAGAAGGCAAAACAGCACATTGCAATTCTCATAGACGAATACGGCGGATTCTCCGGAATCGTAACCATGGAGGACATTATAGAAGAAGTAATGGGCGACATCGAGGACGAATACGACCCTGAGGAGGAAGCCATCGAAAAGGTTGACGAAAATACGTATCTGGTAGACGGTAACGTATATCTTTCCGACTTTAACGAAGAGGCGGGCTCTCACCTGGAATCCGAAAGCAGCGAGACCATCGGAGGATTTATCATCGATCTTCTCGGCGAAATTCCGGCGGAAAACGATAAAGACAGAAGGGTCGAGTTTGAAAATTACGTGTTCACGATTCTCTCCATCAAAGAGCGCCGCATAGAAAAGGTGAAGGTGGAAATAATCCGCGAAGTAGAGGAAGCGGAAGAAGAAGACGAGTAGGAAGTATGGAGCTCAGGGTTTTACGGTACTATCTGACCGTTGCGCGGGAAGAGAATATCACCCGCGCCGCAGAGATTTTACATATCACGCAGCCGACCCTCAGCCGGCAGATGGCCGAACTTGAGGAAGAATTAAATACGAGACTGTTCGAGCGGACAAACCGGAAAATCGCGTTGACGGAGGCAGGGATGCTGCTTCGCCGCCGGGCTGAAGAGCTGTTGTCGCTGGCGGAAAAGACGGAGCTTGAATTCAAGAATTCCGGCGAGGAACTTACAGGAGTGATCTCAATCGGAAGCGGCGTGTCTTCTGTGGTCTCCGAGAATCTGCCTGATCTTATACAGACGTATTCGAGCAGATACCCGGGCGTCCGCTTTGAGCTACATACGGGCACGGCGGCAGTGATCAAAGAACAGCTGGATAAGGGGCTTCTCGATATCGGAATCCTGATGGAGCCGGTGGAAGTGGAGAAGTATGACTTTATCCGTTTACCAAAAAAAGATGTCTGGGGAATCCTTATGCCGGAAGATGATCCTCTGGCTAATAAGACCAGTATTACGCCCGCTGATCTTAAAAACCTGCCTCTGATTGTAAGCTGGCGTATTGCAGAGCGGGAAGCTAAGGCGTGGTTTGGCGGCAGTACGGACAATCTTAACGTAATCTGTACGTATGACCTGATCGATAACGTTGTGCCGTTGGTGGAGCGTCGCCTCGGATACGCCTTTGTGATTGAGGGAGCTCTGAAGCATCTCCCTGGTCTCGTTTTCCGTCCTCTTTCTCCGGAGGTCAGCAACACTTCCGTGTTCGTATGGAAAAAATATCAGCCTTCCGGCGCGGCAGTTCAGAAATTCATCGAACTGGCCAGAAATGCCTTTAAAGCATAATTGCAAGTCGAACTAAGCATTTTACACATTTCAAAACGGTATCTATAATGTGAGTGTAAGGGAAATCCAAAAGATTTTCCGGACACTCACTTTTTTTATCGGGAGGAATGTGTATGACTATAGAGCAGGCCAGCGATCACTTTGGTGTTCCCATTGAAAAGCTGCAGACGTATGAAAATCAGGGGCTGTTCGACTGCAACAGGCAGCCGGACGGAACCATCGATTACTCAGAAGAACTGATGGAGTACGTGGGAATCATCAATATACTGACGGATGCAGGCGCCGAGGCAGATGCGCTCCGTGGCTTTATGCGGCAGCTTATGGAAAGCACGATCACGAAAGAAGAAAAACTGCGGTATCTGCGAAGTCAGAGACAAAAGCTTCTCGAAAGCATTCATATAAAGCAGAAATCGCTTGATCAGCTGGATTTCATTATTCATAACGTCAATAAGACTTCAGATTATGGGAAGTAAGGAAGTAGGAGGAAAACTATGAGAATGGGTAAATGGTTTAGGGTATTCGGCACAGGAGTGATAATTGAAGGCTGATAATTGACTTTACAGGAGGTGACGAAACTATGAAATACACAAAATTAGGAAACTCCGACCTTAACGTATCGAGAATATGTATGGGCTGTATGGGATTCGGAGATAATAAAAACGGACAGCATTCATGGACCGTGGATGAATCGGATAGCAGAAGGATAATCAGGCGAGGCCTGGAACTTGGAGTAAATTTCTTTGACACGGCTATCGGCTATCAAAGCGGTACGAGCGAACAGTATCTCGGCAGGGCTATCCGGGATTTCGCAAAGCGTGATGATGTTGTAATAGCAACGAAGTTCCTGCCACGCACCGAAGAGGAAATCAAAGCGGGAATAACAGGACAGAAGCATATCGAGAGAATGCTTGATAAAAGCCTTGAAAATCTCGGTACCGATTACGTGGATCTTTATATCTACCATATGTGGGATTACAACACTCCGCTTTACGACATCATGGAAGGGCTTAACAACGCGGTCAAATCAGGTAAAGCACGGTATATAGGTATCTCAAACTGTTTTGCATACCAGCTTGCCAAAGCGAACGCTATAGCGGAAAGAGAAGGCTTTGCCCGCTTCATATCGGTGCAGGGACATTACAACCTCATTTTCCGCGAAGAGGAGAGGGAAATGGCTAAGCTCTGCCGTGAAGATAACATAAGCATGACGCCGTACAGCTCCCTTGCAGGCGGACGGCTGGCAAGGCGGCCTGGTGAGAATACTAAGCGTCTTGCGGAGGACAGCTATGCAAAGCTTAAATATGAGTCTACGGCTGAACAGGACAACATCATTATCAGGAGAGTCTGCGAGCTTGCAGAAAGACACGGAGTGTCGATGGCGGAAATATCTCTCGGATGGCTTCTGACAAAGGTCGCTTCTCCCGTTGCGGGAGCGCCAAAAATGCATCATATAGAGGGGGCGGCAAAAGCTACGGACCTCACATTAAGCAGTGAAGAAATCGCTTATCTGGAAGAACCCTACGTACCCCATCGTCTCGTAGGGGTTATGGCTCAGAATACTGCTGAAGCGGCCGGGGATAAGCACGTATGGTCGACGGGAAATCAGAAAATTTGAAAGGAGCGCTAAACATGGATTTACATGAGACAGATCCGGAATTTATGGAGCGGTTTGAGCATTTTGCGCTGGAAGAGGTGCCGGGTGAAGAAAATCAGCAGCTTCCGGAAAAAACACGTTATATGGCAATTCTTGCGACCCTCATCGGGTGCGGCGGAATTGACGCCTACGCGGAAGCTCTTCCAAAGGCCGTTGAAAGCGGCGTAACACCGGTAATGATCAAGGAAATCGTATATCAGGCCGTAGATTATCTGGGATACGGCAGAATACTGCCGTTTCTTGTCCGCACCAACGAAGCGCTGAAAGAGGCCGGAATATCACTTCCTCTGGAAGGACAGGCGACGACAGATTACGAAAACAGGCTGGAAAAAGGTGTGGAGGCGCAGGTCGAGATTTTCGGGGAGCATATGAAAGAGGCCTGGAAAACGGGACATATAAACCGGTGGCTTGCAGGCAACTGTTTCGGAGATTACTATACACGAAAGGGTCTTAATCTTGCCGAGCGTGAACTTATCACATTATGTTTTCTCATGGCCCAGGGAGGATGCGAACCTCAGCTGACCGCTCATTCAAAGGGAAATATGAATCTTGGCAACGACAGGGATTTTCTCATCAGAGTAGTATCGCAGTGCCTTCCGTACATCGGATATCCGCGCAGCCTGAACGCCATAACCTGTATCAATAAGGCGGCAGAAGAATGAATCTGAAATTGTCCGTAAAGCTTATCGTTGACGCAATGATGAGTCTGTGCCTATTTCTTCTCATGGGATACCAGCTGTGGGGCGATTTTGCTCACGAGTGGATTGGAACAGGGATGTTCGTTCTCTTTATAGCCCATCATCTTCTTAACAGAAAGTGGTACAGGGGCATTTTCTCGGGAAGACTGACGAAGAGAAGAGTTTGCGCCATTGTGTTAAATATTTTGCTGATTTCGGATATGATTCTTCTTGCATTAAGCGGAATTACAATGTCAAACCACGTGTTCACCTTTCTCGATATAAGGGGACATACGGGAACGGCGAGGATCATTCATATCATCGCAAGCTACTGGGGCTGGAATTGTCAATATTTGTGCAGTCTTTAAACCCACAAAATTAAGCAGCTTCTGCTAACGGTTGTTCCAGACGCCTCCTGTAAGCTGCTGGCGGGAGGCCATCCGGATTTGAAGTGTATATCCTTATCCGGTTGTAGTAGATAAAGACATATCTGAAAACAATTACTTTAACTTCTTCCATCTTCATCTTGTATGTTGGAATCCTGTAGAGGAGTTCCTTCTTGAGAGTAGCGAAGAAGCTTTCCATCCTGGCGTTATCAAAGCAGCGGTTAACGCCACTGAGGCTCTGCAGAACACCTGCATTATTGAGTTCTTCACGGAATGTTTCACTTGTATACTGGCTTCCGCGATCTGAATGGAGTATGGCTCCGTT
>CALXBQ010000005.1 GCA_944386595.1 uncultured Clostridia bacterium | reverse complement strand
TTGGTCCATTCCTGGCTCGGCCAGTCCTCGTCAACGAATATCTTCTTCATAACACGATCCAGTCCGATTACGAGAGTGGTTCCCGTAACGATACCGATTCCCAGTATCATAAGGCTGGCTTTGGCGGCCTTGGACATGCCGCACTTCTCTTCACACTGTTTTCTTCTGCTCATCTGCTCCTCCTTGCCGGACGGCTTACTTCGCGTCAACGTTCTTATAGGTTCTGGTGTTAACGTACTCGACAATCAGATTGGCGGCCTGCTCCATGGAAATGTAGCTGCTGTTTATGGCCAGATTGTAGTTGGTGAATTCGCCCCACTTCTGGGAAGTGTGGTAGTTGTAGTAGTTGGCGCGGGCTTTGTCGTAGTCCTTTACGTACTTTTCAGCCTTTGCGGCATCGTCGCCGTAAAGCTCCACGCTTCTCTTCACTCTGTCCTCAAACTCTCCGTAGATGAAGATGTTGGTTACGCCCGGAAGATCCTTAAGCACGTAATCTGCGCAGCGTCCTATGATTACGCCTTCGTTGGTCTCGCCTATCTGCCTGATTATATCAAACTGTGTTATGAAAAGCTTCTCGTTCACGGAAACAGGCTCTGCCGATATTCCCTCGCCGAAATTCATCGCAGAAGCGAGACTGTAGGAAAAGCTGCTCTTGGCTCTGAGCTCCGCGGTCTCTACAACTTCCTTGGAAAGTCCGCTCTGCTCTACCGCCATATCGATTATCTCCTTATCGTAGAAAGGAACTCCCAGCTTCTCTGCGACCAGCTTGCCGATGATTCTTCCGCCGCTGCCGTACTCTCTGCTTATGGTAATTAGCTTTCTCATATTAAACACCTCAATTCATTGCCGCACCTATGTCAGCTTTCTTTTTTAGATTATAACACATTTTCTGCCAGAACGCACGGAATTTCTGAATGGCAGCGGCGGTGGCGGCGGCGCGGCGGAGACCGGTTATCCTTTTTGATGATAAAATTCTGATTCAGGATAAGGAATTTCATACTATTACGGGCAAATATAGAAAACAGGTATAACTGAAGCCTTAAAATCGAGGCGTTGTTATACCTGTTTTTGTTAATTGAATCAAAAAGTATGAAATTCGCTACCCTTTTTCTGCACTTTTGCGGCTAACAGGATAATCGGTACTAATGCACCCCTTAACGCAGCAACGCAGTCTCGTACTCCCTATCCTCTATCACCTTATTCCTCGAACTGGGAATTGTAAAGTCCGGCGTAGAAGCCGCCCTTTGCGAGAAGCTCCCTGTGGTTTCCCTGCTCGATTATATCTCCGTCCTTCATGACCAGAATCATGTCGGCGTTTACTATGGTGGAAAGTCTGTGAGCTATGATGAAGCTTGTTCTTCCCTCCATAAGGTTGTCCATGGCCTTCTGGATTCTCTCCTCCGTTCTGGTGTCTACCGACGATGTTGCCTCGTCCAAAATGAGAACCCTGTTATCCGCAAGGATTGCTCTTGCTATGGTGAGAAGCTGCTTCTGGCCCTGGGACACGTTAGAGGCGTCCTCGTTGAGCACCATGTCGTAGCCGCCCGGCAGAGTCCTTATGAAGTGGTCTGCGTATGCGGCCTTTGCGGCAGCCACCACCTCTTCATCGGTGGCGTCGAGGCGGCCGTACCTGATGTTCTCGCGAATGGTTCCGTTAAACAGCCACGTATCCTGGAGAACCATTCCGAAGTTCTCACGAAGCTCGTGACGGTCAAACTCCCTTATGTCGTGGCCGTCCAGCTTTATGCTGCCGCTGTTCACATCGTAAAAGCGCATGAGAAGCTTTACCATGGTGGTCTTGCCGGCTCCCGTAGGGCCTACGATTGCAATCTTCTGTCCCGGCTTAACCTTCACGCTGAAGTCTTTGATGATAACCTGCTCAGGGTCGTAGCCGAAGCGGACGTGGTCAAATTCCACCGCGCCCTCAGGCTCCTTCAGCTGTACAGGATTTTCGGGACGCTGAACCTCTTCCTCTTCTCCCAGAAACTCGAATACTCTTTCGGCTGCGGCCATCATGGACTGAACCTGATTTATGACCTGAGCGATCTGCTGCATCGGCTGAGTGAAGCTTTTGACGTACTGAATGAACGCCTGAATATCTCCGACCCCTATGGCGCCCCGGATTGCCAGCATTCCGCCGGAAATTGCAACTCCCGCGTATCCCATATTTCCCACAAATATCATCAGCGGGTGCATGATTCCCGAGAGGAACTGGGACTTTCTCGCCGACCTGTAGAGGACTCCGTTGGTCTCGTCAAAGTCTGCGATTGTGTCTTCTTCCTTGTTGAACGCCTTTATGACGAGCTGTCCGGCGTAGGTCTCCTCCACTATGCCGTTTATGGTTCCCAGGTATCTCTGCTGGGTTCTGAAGTGCTTCTGGGAGAACTTCACAACAACCGACATTATCAAGGCCGAAACCGGTACCACCACAACCGCAATGAGAGTCATCAGCGGAGATATTGTCAGCATCATCACCAGAGTTCCTATGATAGTGCAGGTGGACGTTATTATCTGGGTCACGCTCTGGTTAAGTCCCATGCCCAGAGTGTCCACGTCGTTGGTGATTCTGGAAAGAACTTCTCCGTAAGGTCTGCTCTCAAAATACTTCATCGGCATTCTGTTTATCTTCTCGGAGATTTCCCTTCTCATGCGGTAGCATATCTTCTGGGTTATTCCCGACATTATCCAGCCCTGCACGAAGGAGAACACGCTGCTGACAACGTAAAGGGCCAGGGTGCAGAGAAGTATGAATGCTATTTTGTCGAAGTCTATTCCTCCGGTTCCCCCTATTTTTCTCATGAGGCCTTCGGCAAGCTCTGTGGTGGCCTTACCCATCACCTTAGGGCCTGCGACGGAAAACACCGTGGAGCATGCCGCGAATACCATTACCACAAAGACTGCAATCTTGTAGCCGCCCATATATTCCAGCATCTGGCGGAAGGATTTTCCGAAGTTCTTTGCCTTTTCGCCGCCGACCATTCCGCCCATGGGGCCTCTTCCCATAGGGCCGCGATGAGGTCTGTGTCCGTGTCTCGTCTCGCTACTCATCAGATCCTTCCTCCTTTCCCTCTTCAATTCCCAGCTCCTCGTCGGAAAGCTGAGATCTGGCTATCTGTCTGTACGTATCGCAGGTTCTGAGAAGCTCCTCGTGAGTTCCCTTGCCCGCTATTTCACCGTCGTCCAGCACCAGTATCTGATCCGCGTGAAGTATGGTGCTTATTCTCTGAGCCACTATTATCACTGTGGAATCCTTCACGTTGTCCGCAAGGGCCTTTCTCAGAGCCGCGTCGGTTTTCATATCCAGAGCCGAGAAGCTGTCGTCAAAGACGTATATCTTAGGATTCTTTGCTATGGCTCTCGCTATGGCAAGCCTCTGCTTCTGACCTCCGGAAACGTTGCTTCCTCCCTGAGCCACGAAGCTGTCGTACTTATCGTCCTTTTCCTCGACAAAGTCTGCAGCCTGCGCTATTTCGGCGGCCTTTTCGACCTCCGCATCGCTGGCGTCGTGGTTTCCGAACCTTATGTTAGACGCTATGGTTCCGGAAAACAGCACGCCCTTCTGCGGCACGAAGCCTATCTCGTCCCTCAAAGCCTTAATATCCATATCCCTGACGTCGACTCCGTCTATCAGAATCTCTCCGCCCGTAACGTCATAGAATCTGGGCAGCAGATTTATCAGAGTGCTCTTTCCAGCGCCCGTGCTTCCTATTATCGCAGTGGTCTGTCCCGGTTTTGCGGTGAAGCTTATATCGTGTATGCAGTCGTCGTCGGCTCCCGGGTACTTGAAGCTTACGCCGTTAAAGGTGACTTCACCCTTTGGCGACTCGATAACCGCAGGCTTTTCGGGATTCTCTATTGACGATTTTGTCCTGAGAACCTCGTCGATTCTCCCCGCCGCAACTCCCGCTCTCGGAAGCATTATGGACATGGCAGTCAGCATGAGGAAGGACATGACTATCTGCATTGAGTATGTGATAAACGCCGTCATGGCGCCTACCTGAAGGGTTCCGTCGTCTATCTCGTGGGCGGACACCCATGTTATTCCAAGGATAAGGCAGTACATTATGAGCATCATGCCCGGCATCATAAAGGTCATCACTCTGTTTGTGAAAAGCTGGGTTTTCTTAAGATCCGTGTTTGCCTTGTCAAAGCGCGCTTCTTCCGTCTTTTCCCTTCCAAATGCCCTTATTACGGAAAGACCTGTGAGGATTTCTCTCGCCACAAGGTTGAGAGCGTCCACCATCTTCTGCATTACCTTGAACTTAGGCATTGCAACGGCTACGAGAACGAGTATGAAGCCCACCAGGACCAGAACGCCCAAGGCGATAATCCAGCCCATGTCCGCGCCTGTATGGTATACCTTGTAGATGCCGCCCACTCCCATGATAGGAGCGTAGAGCACCAGCCTCAAAATCATTATGGTGACCATTACCACCTGCTGAATGTCGTTGGTGCTCCTGGTAATCAGTGAAGCCGTGGAGAACTTGTCCATTTCGGTGTTCGAATAGCTCATTACGTTTCTGAACACCTTTGACCTGAGGTCGCGGCCCACGCCTGCGCCGACTCCCGACGCCAGATACGCGACGGCGATTCCCACGGCCAGCATGGCAAGAGCAAGGACAAACAGCTTAAAGCCCGTGCTCCAGAGGTAGCTCATCTGAACGTCGTCAACGTCCATTCCCGCCGCGCTCATGCAGTCTCTGGCGTATGCTATACCCATAGACAAAAGTGTTTCGCTTCCTATCTTCTCCACGGTTTCCTCCATAGACGCCCTGGAATCGTCAAGGGACTCCTCGCTCATCATTCCGCTGTCTATGAGGCGCGCCATTATAGGGCGCATATCCACGTAGGTCGTAATCTCGCCCTCTTCGTCCTCGGCCTCAAAAGTCTTTACATCCATGTGTATGAGCTGCCCCATCTCCTCTACAGACATATCGTCTATTTCAGATGCGTAAGGGGCCATGGCGGGATCTGCGCTTACTGCGGATTTTACCGTTTCTCTGAACTGCTCCACGCTCATATGCCCCAGCTGGTATGTCATTACTATCGAAGTAAGCAGCTCCTCGTCTAATTCGTCCAGCTTTTCTTCGTCGGTCACGTTGAGGACATATGTATCCCCGTCCTTATCATATATTTCCGACCAGGTCTCTTTTTCGCCGTCCGTCATAAACACCTGAGCCTCGCCGTACTCGTCTGCCGTTATCTTCTCCGGCACGATGTGCTCCACTCCGCTGTTCTGTATGCCTACGTCGATAATGTCCGACGTAATCTGCGGCATGGTCAGGTCGCAGTAGGCCTGCCCTATGAGCAGGAGGAAAATCAGCACTACGCTTTTCCAGTACGGTCCGAGATTTTTAATTATCTTCGTCATCAGCCAATCACCCTCTTTCCTCAATCTCTTCTTTCATCTTTTTCATTTCTTCATCTGTGTAAGCTATGAACAGGTTGAGATTTTTTATGAGTTCTGCAGAACGTTCGTCTCCCATTCTTTCAAATATCCGATTTCCCAACTCTGCCAGATTTCTCTCACATTCGGCAAAAAGCTTTTCTCCCTTTTCTGTTATGGCAACGAATGTGCTTCGTCTGTCAGCAGTATCAACAGTCCGTCTGACAAGGCCTTTATCTTCCATGTGGCCTATCAGTCTGGATACTCCCGGCGCCGGAATCTCCATTTCGGTTACCACCTGAGAGACTTTGACATTTTCATTTCTCTCAGCGCATACGTTTATAGCCTTAAGCGCGTGATGCTCCATAGGTGTTATACCCGACAGTACGCCTGATAATTTAAGCTTCTTGAAGCTCATCATTGCATCGTAAAATTCCCGCTTATAGTTTCCCATGTGTGTTCTCCCTCATAAATTATGGCTCCAAAAAATAATTAACATTGTTATCTATTTACATTGTGATATATTATCACTGTTCATTTTATATGTCAATGAAGGTTCTGTGAAAAATAAAAAGCTGCGGGCCATCTTACGCGAACTGCACACTTTGGCCCACAGCAAACTTCTGCTTAACGTATTTATATTTTTTACCCCTTTTGATTACCTCTTCACTATCCTGTAATAGGTCCGGGACGTGAAGATATAGACTATCACATACATCGCTGCGAAAACCAGATAGCACACGGCCGTGGCGATAAGGTACAGCTTTACGTTTGTGAAGTTGAGAACGGCAAGGAGGTCTTTCAGTATAGGGAAGGCCACCGCCGTATGTATGCCCGCCGTCACGAGAGGCAGGAAGAATACGGTCAGAACCTGCGACCTGATGGAGCTCTTCACCTCCGACCGGCTCAGGCCCACCTTCTGCATTATCTCGAATCTGCCTTTGTCCTCGTAGCCTTCCGAAATCTGCTTGTAGTAGATTATGAGAACCGTCGCCATAATGAAGAGCGCTCCCAGGAACACTCCGATGAAGAAGAATCCTCCGTAGAGTCCGATGAAACCTATCCGGCCTTCTGCTTTTGATTCGGCAAGACCTATCGTCGACATATGGTTATAGAACTCTATCTGCTCCTCTTCAGACGCATCGGTGTTAAATCCGTAGTAGTGCCTAATCTCGCTTCCGGCGTCACCGTAAACACCGCGCTGATATTCATAGAGCTCTTCGATCACGTCCATGTCCCCTGTCACAACGAAGTAGGTATTGGCAACGTTGGCTGCGGTGATACCGTTACCCATGAATTCGTCTACGGTTTCTTTCACGCTGAAGGTTTCGTCTCCGACTTTCATTTTGGAATAGCCGTAATCGTCTCTGTTGGCGTATACCAGTACTTCACCGTTTTCAAGAGACTCGTTTTCGCCCATGGAAGCGTTGTAATCCTCTAAAGGAACGAACACCAGACCCGATACCTTTCCTACAAGATTCAGATTTCCCGTGTCGTCTACTGCGGTGAACTCATCTCCGTCCTGGATTGCCGAAAATGACAGAAATCTGTAATCCATCTCGTCTTTTACGGAAATTCCTTCTTCCTTCTGCAAAGCCTTGACATCCGCTATAGCCTCCCTGTCGTCTACACCGTAAAAACCGTAGATACAGAGATCATTGGGATACCTTGCCGCAAGGGTATCGTTCATACCGACCATCATAGATGAAGTGGTGGAAATCATGACAAGAACCATGGTGGACAGTATGCAGATGTTGGCAAGGCCCGCCGCATTCTGCTTCATTCTGTATATCATTCCGGAAACGCTGATAAAGTGATTTCTCTTATAGTAGAACCTTTTGTTCTTTCTGAGGGCCTTGAGGAGGGCTATGCTTCCTGCCGTAAAAAGCAGATACGTTCCGATTATCACGCATACCGCTGCGACAAAGAAAAGTATGAACGCCTCAAGCGGATTTTTCGTTGTCAGCGCGATGTAGTAGCCGGCTCCCAGGAAAAGCGCTCCGAGAACGGCCATCACAATCTTCGTCTTAGGCTCTTTTTCGCCTTCGCCGGAAGCCCTGATAAGCTCTATAGGCTTTGCAAGGCTTATCTGACGCACCGAGTTCAGGAAGATGAGAAAGAATATGACGGCAAAAAGTATTACGGTTTTAAATATCACATCTGCCGAAACGAAAAATCCTAAAGGAACGGCCGCTTCCATTATCTTCAGGAAGAACATATACATGACCTTGTCCAGGGCGATTCCGAGAATCAGTCCTGCGCCTATGGATATGGCCGCCGTTATTATGCTTTCCCAGCCCATGGTTACGGCAAGATGAAGCTTTTCCATTCCGAGAATGTTATAAAGTCCGAACTCCCTCTTTCTCCTCTTTATGATGAAGCTGCTGGTGTAGAACAGGAATATGACAGAAAATATTGCGACTACCCACGTTCCCAGATTCAGCATGTACATCAGAGGCTCCGCTCCCATCATGTTATTGAGCCCCGGATTTACGGAAAGGGAACAGATTATGTAGTACATAGCTATGGTTATTATGGAGCTTATCATGTACGGCACGTAGGTTTTGCCGTTTTTCCTTATGTTTCCTGCGGCCAGCTTCGGAAAGAATCCCTTAGTCATCGTCCTCACCGCCCGTCATTATCAGGGTCAGGGAATCGGATATCTTCTGGTACATCTGATCCACCGTGCTGTTTCCCCTGTAAATCTGATGGAACACTCTGCCGTCTTTGATGAACATGACGCGCCCCGCATGGCTGGCGGCTTTGACGGAGTGAGTAACCATGAGAATCGTCTGTCCGTCTCTGTTTATCTCGTTGAACACCTTAAGAAGTCCGTCCGTCGACCGGGAATCGAGGGCTCCCGTCGGCTCGTCTGCCAGTATGAGCTTCGGCCCCGTGATCAGAGCCCTGGCAACGGCAGTCCGCTGCTTTTGTCCGCCCGACACCTCGTAGGGATATTTCTCCAGGATGTCCGTAATGCCCAGTTTTGCCGCAACAGGAGCGAGCTTTCTCTTCATCTCCCTGAATTGGCTGCCTTTGAGCACCATGGGCAGGAAGATGTTGTCCTGAACGGAAAAGGTATCCAAAAGATTGAAATCCTGAAAGACGAACCCGAGATTGTCCCGGCGGAACGCCGAAATTTCCCTGTCGCTTACCGACGACAGCCTCCTGCCGTCAAGGATAACCTCTCCTCTCGTCGGCCGGTCCAAAGCCGCAAGAATGTTTAAAAGTGTGGTTTTTCCTGATCCCGACTCTCCCATAATGGCGACGTATTCACCCTGCTCCACGGAAAAGGAAACGTCGGACAAAGCCTGCACTTTGGCTCCGCCGAACCGGGTCGTATAGATTTTCTGAAGGCTCTTCGCCTCTAATATAGCCATATCCCATGACCTCCTTCTTTTCTGATTACGTCCCCATTATACAAAAACGGCCGAAGCGCCGAAATCGAATCCGGTGACATTTCAGCCGTTTTATGTGACATTTTTGTAAGGTTGATTATTTTTGGTTATTTCTTTTTATCAAAAGCGCCTGCTATGGCAGCTACAGCCGGATACAAAACTCCCGCAATGACCCATATAATCCAGGTTATGTGCCAGTCCATGGTGAACAAGCTGATTCCCAGATACGCAGCCGTTATTACAAGCCAGTACACTGTGGATATAAGTTCCACAAGGGGGCTACCGGCTTTTTTCACCTTGCTGTACTCTCCCTCCTGAAGTAGCTTGGAATAGCTTTCCCACATGATGCCGCCCCTTACAAATATGACTACCGCCACTCCGACGATTACAAGAAGCAAGCAGAATGCCCCGACCATCAGCGGTTCGTTTTCTTCATCAATTATGGCGCACGAGAACAGCGGAACTACCGCAAGTATGCAGAGAGAAGTTGCTATGATGTTGTTTCTGGTATACGTGTGGCTCATCGCCTCTTTTTTCTCTTTTACCATACCTGTAACACCATACTCTGTCTCGAAAATTTCTTTCTCCAGATATTCGTATTTCTCTGTTTTGCTTCCCGAATGGATAAAAAGCCCCACAGCTATAGCTACCATGACGAAAAGTATTATGAGTCCAACCAGGCCGCCTGTATCCTCGCTCATTCCAATCAGCCCGCTTTCACCTAATGTGGCCAGAAATATAAGGCAAACCGGCGATATTATGCAGAGAAATACTCCATAAGCGATTATCGGAGCAGTTTCTTTCTTTGCCTCTAAAAAGGCATTGGCCTCTTCCATCGATACCCGTCTTACCTGAGGTATTTCTTCGGTCGTTTCCGTATGCTCTTCTTCTTCAATTTCCTCCTTAAGCAGGTAGTCTATGGTTACTCCAAAGAGACCGGACATCTTTATAAGCTTGTTATAATCGGGTATGGACTGAGCTCCTTCCCACTTGGAAACCGACTGCCGTGACACGTCCATCTGTTCGGCAAATTCTTCCTGCGACCAGCCCGCCTTCTTTCTCAGCTTTATAATCTTATCTGCTAAAATCATATTCTGTGCCTCCTTCGTCATTTGATGCTATGATAATAGCATGACGAACGGTTTACATTCCATCAATCGCCGCTTTGCAATTTGTCACCCGACGGTTGCAATATACGTTTTCTTATATCTTCCACAGAAGGGAGCTGTTTTTCCAATTCATCAGGCAGCTTTTCCGTTATCCTATATTCACTTACTCCAATCGGTTTGGAAATGTCTTTCAAAGAGTACTCCGCAACGAGATTATTCTTGCTTTTACAAAGCAATAAACCTATTGACGGATTGTCATGCTCTGATCTTAAAATATCATCTACGGCAGAGAGATAAAAATTTAATTTGCCTGCATATTCAGGTTTAATTGATTCTACAATGGCAATGTATTCATCTGAATTGATTAGCATAATCTGCTCCTCACTGATTTTCCGGCATTAACTCATCCATCTGGTTGCATTATATCATATTCAGTCCATAATCGCCTTCTCGCTGCTTAAGTCTATGGAAATCACAGTGCCTTTTCCCGGCGCAGACTCTGCGCTTATTTTGTGTGAAAGGCGGCTGCAGGCGGTTTTGCACAGGTAGAGACCAAGGCCAGTGGACTTCTTATCGGACCTGCCGTTGTAACCGGTAAAGCCCTTTTCAAAGATTCGCGGCACGTCCTCGGGGGCTATTCCTATGCCGGTGTCCGCGATTTTCAAAACCTTTTCCGGCGTTATGGTTATTGTCACCGAGCCCTCCCGGGTGTATTTTATGCTGTTTGAAAGCACCTGCTCTATTACAAACCGGAGCCACTTTTCGTCTGTCAGAACCTTTACGTCCGTGCCGCCATAGTTCAGCCCGATTTTCTTCCTGATAAACTGAGGAGCGTACTTTCTCACGGAGTCGCGGATTATTCCGTCAAGGTCATACTCCCTGAAAACGTAGTCAGAGCTGTCTTCTCCCAGCCTGATGTACGAAAGGGCCATTTCCGCGTACTGCTCTATCCTGAAAAGCTCCGAAAGGAGGCTGCGGCTCTCCTCGCTGTCCTCACCCTCCAGCATCATCTTCATTGTGGAAATAGGGGTCTTTATCTGGTGAACCCATGTGGTATAGTAGTCCATGCTCTCTTTGGCGTCGTCCCGCCTTGCCGTTTCGCTTTCGTCGAGGAGCCTTTTCAGCTTTTTCACCATGGCCGTAAGGTCCTCTTCGGCCAGGGTTTTCCCTCCCTCGAGCTCTCCGGACAAAATCTGCACGTTCTCTAAAATCCTCAGCATCTCCCTGTGTCTTTTGTAATACCGGATAAAACCCGATACGAGGCACACCGCTCCAAGGAGAACACATAATCCCGCCGCATACAGGACCGCCTCCACAGGCAGATTGTAAAGGCCGAAAATGACGGCAAATATTGCAGCAAAAACCGCAAACAGAGCCGCCGGAGCCAGATGCTCCTTCACGTATCCAATAAAAATTTCAAATCCCGTTTTACGCTTCATGGCTACTCCGATATATATCCGCTTCCGACCTTTGTCTTAATGAAATCCTTAAGCCCTGCGGCGTCGAGCTTCTTTCTCAGTCTGTTTACGTTTACGGTCAGGGTGTTTTCCTCCACGTAGGAGTCCATCTGCCAGAGCTTCGTCATCAGGGCGTCACGGCTTACGATTTTCCCTTTATTCTCCATAAGTGTCTGAAGTATCTTAAACTCGTTCTTCGTAAGCTCTATGCGCTTTCCGTCGTAGGTCAGGCTGGCGTCGGACAGGTTCAGAACGGCTCCTCTGCTCTCCAGAATCGGAGTCCTTCCTCCCATATCGTATGCGCGGCGTAGCAGAGCCTGAAGTTTTGACATCATTACATCAAGGTCTACAGGCTTTGGTATGAAATCGTCGCCTCCCATGTTCATTGCCATTATCACGTTCATATTGTCCGACGCGGAGCTTATGAAAACTATGGGAACCTGGGATATTTTTCTTATCTCGCTGCACCAGTGATAGCCGTTAAAAAACGGCAGCATTATATCTATGAGAACGATGTGGGGATTGCAGGCGGTAAACTCGCCTACGATGTTCTGGAAATCCTCCGCCAGAAACACCTGGTTTCCCCAGGATTCTATCTGTTTTTTCATGGCCTCCGCAAGAGGCCTGTCGTCTTCAACTATGAATATCCGGTACATGGTTTCTCCTTTGATACCGAAAAGTGTCCGACGGCGCCGCGGTAAAGCGGGTTTCCCATCGAACACTTTTTAAAATCCTTTATTTTCCCTCGAAGGCGTCGTAGATGGCTCTGATGGCCTTCTCGAAGTCCTTGTTCTCCACGCCTACAATGATGTTAATTTCGCTGGAGCCCTGGTCTATCATTCTGATGTTGACCTCGGCTTCCGCAAGGGCGGTGAAGAGGGTCGCGGATACGCCGCGGCGTCTGTTCATACCGCATCCTACGGTCGCGATAAGCGAAATGTCGTCGAAGATTTCCATGCTGTCCGGGTTAAGCTGCTTTTCGAAGGCCTCCATGAGGTCGTCCCTGTTCCCCTCCAGCTGGTGGCTGTCCACTACTACGGACACCGTGTCTATGCCGCTCGGAAGATGCTCGAAGTTTATATCAAAATCTTCAAGTATCGTCAGAATTCTTCTGACAAATCCGCGCTCATTGCTCATCATGTTCTTGTAGATGGCTATTACCGTAAAGTCCTTCTTTCCCGCAATGCCTGTGATTACATCGTCCGCTCCGCCTTCGTGCTCTGCGGTGATGATTGTTCCCATATCGTCGGGAGCGTTGGTGTTCCTGATATTGATAGGAATATTCGCAAGCTTTGCCGGATATATGGCGTCCTCGTGAAGTACGGAAGCGCCCATGTACGAAAGCTCACGGAGCTCCTTATATGATATTCTGCTTATAGGCTTTGCGCCCGCGACGATTCTCGGGTCGGCCTTTAAAAATCCCGACACATCGGTCCAGTTTTCGTATATATCGGCCTTTACGGCTCTTGCGACGAGGGCGCCCGTAATATCCGAGCCTCCTCTGGAGAAGGTTCTCACTCTGCCCGTCTCCGCGTTGGTTCCGTAAAAGCCAGGAATTACGGCTCTTTCGTGACTTGCAAGCTCGGCTCTCAAGGCTTCGTCGGTCTCCTCCAGGAGGAGTCTTCCTTTGCCGTCGAATTTAATCAGTCCTGCCGTATCGACAAAATCGTATCCGAGGAATGCGGCCACAAGAAGGGCGTTGAGATATTCTCCCCTGCTGGCAAGATAATCCGCAGAGCAGCCCTTTCTCATGTTCTCCCTGATTACCGCAAATTCTCCGTCGATATCCACGTCAACTCCAAGGTTTACTTTTACCGCCATAAACCTGTCGGTAACAACCTGCAGCAGCTGATCGTACGGGAGGTTGTGCTCCATGTGTGTCCCGCAAAGGTAGAGCAGGTCCGTAATCTTGTTATCTCCGTCGTATCTTTTGCCCGGGGCAGAAACCACAATGTACTTTCTGTCGCTGTCCGCTTCGATTATGTCCTTTATTTTTCTCAGCTGTATTCCGTCCGCTACGGACGAACCGCCGAATTTCGCTACCTTTATACCCATGGGTCTGTCCTCCTAAAAAATCAATATACGCCTAATTATACAACAAATCCTGCCGTTTGCAACGGTTTACGGGCACTTTATTGTGATAAAGTTTCAACGGGCGCTACAGTTCCTTCTTAAGCTCTTCAACCTTGTCCAGCTTCTCCCACGGAAGCTCTACGTCGGTTCTTCCGAAGTGACCGTATGCCGCAGTCTGTCTGTATATAGGTCTCCTCAGATCCAGGTCTCTTATGATTGCCGCCGGTCTGAAGTCGAAATGCTTTCCTACGATTTCAGCTATCTCCTCATCGGATTTTACTCCGGTGCCGAAGGTGTCCACCATTATGGACACAGGCTTTGCTACACCGATGGCGTACGCCAGCTGGATTTCGCACTTTCTTGCAAGTCCTGCGGCCACCACGTTCTTTGCGGCGTATCTTGCGGCGTAGGATGCGCTTCTGTCAACCTTTGTAGGGTCCTTTCCCGAGAAAGCTCCGCCGCCGTGGCGCGCATATCCGCCGTATGTATCTACTATGATCTTTCTGCCCGTAAGTCCGGAATCGCCGTGAGGTCCTCCGATTACGAATCTTCCCGTCGGGTTGACGAAATACTTCGTCTCATCGTCCAGAAGCTCCGCAGGGATCACCGGCTTTATAACGTACTCGATGATGTCCTTTCTTATCTGCTCCTGTGTCACGTCAGGGTCGTGCTGGGTGGATATGAGCACGGTGTCTATTCTCACTACCTTATCGTCGTCGTATTCCACGGTCACCTGGGATTTTCCGTCAGGTCTCAGATAAGTGAGAGTTCCGTTCTTTCTCACCTCGGCCAGCTTCAGAGCCAGCTTGTGAGCAAGGGCTATAGGCATAGGCATAAGCTCCGGAGTCTCGTCGCATGCGTATCCGAACATCATACCCTGATCTCCCGCGCCGATGGTGTCTATCTTGTCGTCCAGAGTTCCCTCTTTGTATTCGAGGGCCTTGTCCACGCCCATGGCGATGTCGCCGGACTGCTCGTCTATGGCCTGAAGCACTGCGCATGTGCTTCCGTCAAAGCCGTACTTGGCGCGGTCGTAGCCGATGTCTACGATGACGCTTCTGACGATTTTAGGAATGTCGATGTAGCAGTTGGTGCTTATTTCCCCCATAACCATTGCATAGCCTGTGGTCGCCGTAGTTTCGCAGGCTACTCTTCCGTACGGATCCTTTTCCAGAATGGCGTCGAGTATGGCGTCGGAAATCTGGTCGCACACTTTGTCGGGATGTCCTTCCGTTACGGATTCCGATGTAAATAATCTCTTCATTTTCTTTTTCCTCCTGTCTGAAAGCAAAATAAAAAACCTTTTCTCGTTCTAAAAGAAAAGGTCCGATTGTCAGCGTAATCATTCCTCATCTTTCAGAAATACGTTTCCCGCATTCTGTAGGATGTAGCACCTTCCGCCGAAGCCTTGCATCATCAAAGCCTCCGCCAGGGTTGCCGGGCATCACAGGGCCTATTCCCTCCGCCGCTCTTGATAAGGAGTTTCAATTCAATATTGATTTCCTATAAATTATACTATCATTGGCAATTTTGTCAACGATATATTATAATGGTCACATGATTACTGATACCACAAACGGGAAATTTCAAAACACCGATGACAAAAAGCTTTCGGACAGAATAACCCTTAAGCTTCTGGACGGAGGACTGTCGGAAACCGCCGCAGACAGCCGAAAGGTATTTCAGAGCGCCTACGTTACCGATACGAGGCTCATGGGCGTTCTCGGAATGAGAATCTGCTGGCACCTTCCGGACAACCTCCACTATAAATACCAGTACCAGTTCTTCTACTTTGACGCGGAAGAGTACGGCTTTGACAGGTACGAAAGCGGACTTTCTCCCATTTGCTGCCGGGACTATCATCAGGATCCTTCGGTGGTAAGGGAGTACGCATCCTCCATGTTCGGCGGTCTTGGCGCCAGGAAGAGAGAGATAGACGAGAAACAGGCGATTTACATTCTTCAGCGCTACGCCGCTTTCAACAGGGCTCACGGAATCCCCATGCCGTCGCCTTCTGAAGAATACGCAGGTCTTCTCGACAAAGAGTGCAGCCTTTCCGGGGAGGAAAAGCGTCGGCTTTGGGAGATTGTCTGCGTAAAGGTCAGATCCCCTTATGAGGCCGCCAACTATTTTCTCATGCGCTCCTTCGGAAAAGATTTTGACGCCGCAGGACTGCTTGCTGCAGAAGATGTGAACTGCGACCTCTTTCCTGAGCTTACCCGGTGCACCCTTTGCAGGAACGCGTCGAAGCCGGACGGAGATCCGGAACTTCTCGCCCTCGGTGACGTCAGACTCACCTGCGAATCCCTCGTTGAATCCGGCGACGCCTACTATATTGCGGTAAGCAGAATCCGGGTAAACGGCCTTAAGGTAATCGAGGCAAGACCCGTCTCCCTTTCAAAGATAACCCCGGCCGAAGCCGCAATGATTCTCTCAAGGTCCGAGTACGTATCCAATTACACGGTCAAAGGCCCCAAAGAAGTCATAAACAGGTTTATCTCCCCGATGCTGGTGGATTCCATCATATCGAAGTACGACGAGAACACTCTGTTTGCCATATACAAGTCAAACAACGACCATGTAAACAGCAGGGTCTACAGGCTGGACAACGACCTTATCGGAGCGTGCTACCTTACCGAAAGCGGATATTTTATCGTCTTCTCCGGCACGGCCTCGGGAATCGAGTACATGGAAAAGAGCATTGAGGACTCGCCCCTCGGATACTTTCTCGAGCCTTACGGCAAGTTTGAGTTTCACGAGAACATCATGTGGGAATTTATAAGCGGAGGGTACGATGACCTGGCGGAATTCCTCTACGATATGGACTATTTTGACGATGACGATGACGAATAAACGCCGCTTACGGCGCCGCCTGAAAAAGTTTAATCCGGTTTACCTTTATGTGTATTTCCGTAAACTCTCGTTCTTTACCCGGGGAAAGTTCTCAACAACGAACGATTCTTTATTTTTTAAGGAATCGGTCGGTTTTCCACATAGAATCCGGCAATTGTATACAATCTTATTCGCAGGGGTGTGTGGATAACTTCAAAAGCTGCGCACATTGCAAATTCTGCGATTTGACCACGGCATATATTTGTCAACAGAAAGTTATCCACAGCAATTATTGAATTTTTGATGTTCTTCCTGTGATTAGGTAAAATACAGGATTTCGGGGCAATTTTTGCGAACACACCGTAAAATTTATGAAAAGTTTTCCAAGGAGCATAAAAAATGATAACAGCCAGACTATTTAAAGAAGACGTCTATCTTAAAGAAACCGACGCTGAAATTCTCGAAGTGTCTGCCGGCAAAGAAGGCGCTCTGGTTATCCTGGACAAAACCGTTTTCTTTCCCACCGGAGGCGGTCAGAGCTGCGATACCGGATACATTGACGACCTTCGGGTAAAGGAAGTCTACGAATACGACGGGGAGATATACCACGTGGTGGAAGGCGGAGCTTCTCTTTCTCCCGGCGACAGAGTGCATCTTCAGATAGACTGGGACAGACGCTTCGACAATATGCAGCGTCACTGCGGAGAGCATATCCTTTCGGGAGTGTTCCACGCCCTTTGCGGAGGCGTGAACCGCGGCTTTCACATGGGCGACGACTATATGACCATCGACATAAGCCTTGAGGACGACCCGTCATATTCGAAGATAGACGATGAGCTTCTCTCTGAGGCCGAGCTAAGGTGCAACCGCATCATCTGGGCCGATATGCCTGTAGTGTCGCGACACTTCGACAGACGGGAGGACGCGGAAAACCTTCCTCTCAGGAAGAAGCTTTCCATAGAATCGGATATAACCATAGTGTCCGTCGGCGATGTAAACAATCCGTCGGACTGCGTGGCGTGCTGCGGCACCCACCCTTCCACCTCCGGCCAGGTAGGCATGGTGAAGATTTACAAGGCGGAGCCTAACAAGGGCATGTTCCGCATATACTTCGAGGCCGGTCAGCGGGCGCTTGTGAAGTACCAAAACCAGTTCAATATACTTACGGAGCTGGAAAGAGACCTTTCTGCGGGAGACGACGACGTTCTTCATAAATACGAGGCTTTGAAAGATCGCCTTGCCGCCGCAAAAGATGAGGTATATCACCTGAAGAAGGCGCTCATAAAGCAGGCAGCAGAGGAAATAAAAGGCTGCAGCGACGATTTTATCGCAGCTTCCTACGAGCTTCTGGAACCCGGCTATTTTACCGAAGTATATAAGGCTCTGGGCGAAAATCTCCCTAAGCTGCTGGCTCTGGTTCACAGTCCGAGCCACACCGCCGCCCTGTTTTCCTCATCGCCTGAAATCAACTGCGGAAAGCTTATAAAGGAGCATGCGCCGGAATCGGGAGGCAGAGGCGGCGGCTCCGCCTCAAACGGCCGCGCCGTATTCCCTTCCGGCGAGGCTCTGGATAGATTTATAGAAGTTTTAAGAGGAGTGTGCCGAAATGAGTAAACCATCCATTCAGATAACGCTGGTGGACAGAAAAGGTCCGTGCGGCTGCCACCGCGGCCACAAGGTAGGCGATACCTTTGATTTCGATACGGAAAGAGGCCGACTTTGTCCTATGGCCATGCACGTGGCTTTCCCGTACATAGATATTCTGCGTTACGGCGGAACGTTACCTACCGGCAAAGACGGGGATTTCAGATTCTGCTGCCCCGACGCCGACGTAATAAATATCTTCAAGCTTGAAGTAAAGGAGAAAGAATAAAATGGACAGAAAAGAACACGCAACCAACCTTCACCACAGCAGATACAACTGCGCCCAGGCCGTGGCCTGCGCCTTCGCGGACACGGTTGATATGGACGAGCGAGATGTTTTCAGGGCTGCCGAGGCTTTCGGATTCGGCATGGGCTCAATGAAGACCTGCGGGGCTCTTTCCGGAGCAGCGCTCATCATCGGTCTTATGAATTCCGACGGAAATCTTGAAGACCCGGCCACCAAGAAGGACTGCTACGCAAAGATGAAACAGGTTATGGCGGCTTTTGAAGAAAAGAACGGCTCTACGGTCTGCGCAGAGCTCAAGGGCGTGGAGACCGGAAAGGTGCTCCGCTCCTGCGACGGCTGCATTCAAGATGCAGTGGAGATACTGGAGAAGATGATATAGGCGCAGATAGTTATCTAATTTGAAAACGGCCCCGGAAATTAACCGGAGCCGTTTTCTTTTTACATATTAATGAGGATCAGAGCAATTGCAATTATTCCCGTTGCAATATATTCTCTCTTTGAAAGAAATTCTCTGAACACTATCATGTTGACTATATTCACAGCGAATATTACGCCTGCGCTGTAGCAGGGGTATACGAGATATGCAGGGAGCATGCCCGCAGCCTTCAGCAGAAGCAGAGCTGCAAGCTCGTTAGGAATTCCCACTATAATTCCGACCGCAATATCCTTCTTCGTTATGTGTCTGTCTTTGTATATGCAGACACCTGTGGACATAATTAACGCCGCTACAAACGTATAGAAGATAAATCTCTCCTGATTCTCAGGGCTTCCGTAAACGCTGAAGAACTTTGATATGGTATCAACGCAGCCACCCGTAGCAAAAGCAAGTATCAGATAGACCGATACGCCGCCTTTCTCTTTTCCTCCTCCGTTCATATATACTATGGCAAAAAGAGAAATGACGATTCCGGATATCTGAATACCGGTCGGAATTTCGGCGAACATGACAGCGGATATGACAGTCGGAATGAGCACACCCATCCTGTTAAACGTAGCGGTGAGAGGCGCTCCGTTTTTCTTTATGCTCTGCTGGAGCACTAAAAGACATGTGAGGAAGAAGAACGCATTTACCACGGCGAAGAGAACCGTAAAGGTTCCCTCGCCGTCAGAAAACGCAACAGTCCTGTCTTTCATAAAGGCATAACTGACCGCTATACCCGCCGCATAATTGAAAACCGTTACGCCATATCTGTTGCAGTCATGAGTTTCCGAATACTTCATCGCAAAATTCATTATGACGTTAAACAGTATGGCAAGACCAAGGTAAATCAATTACAGCTTTCCTTCCTGCATGAACTGGTAGTTTGTTCCGCCTATTTCATTGAATTCCTTCGTAGCTCTTTCACCGATTCCGTCAGGGTACTGCTTTACAGCATCGAAATACTCTCTCTCGTCTACGTTTGTAAACTGTCCGTCTCTGTATATCACGTTTCCGTCTACGGCTGCAAGGGCCACTTCCTCTCCTCTTGCGGAGTAAACAAGGTTAGGAACGATGTTCCTCATAGGGTGAGTGTATACAGGCAGCATAGTCGGCTTATCAAGGTCGATGGCTATGAAGTCGGCATGCTTTCCGGCTTCGAGAGAACCCGTGATGTCTCCCAGTCCTATCGCCTTTGCGCCCTCGACGGTGGCCATTCTGAGAGCCTTCCACGCAGGAACGGCTTCAGGATTCTGATACTTGATCTTGTTAAAGAGAGCCACGTTCTTCATCTCGTTAATGATATTGTGACAGTTGTTTCCCGGAGCCTGGTCAGAACCGAGAGCGCAGTATCCGCCTGCCTTCTGGAATGCAACGGACGGGCATACTATTCCGTCGATGATTCCTATGGAGCCCGGATTTACTATCATGCTTGCTCCGCACTTTGCCACCATTGCAGCCTCTTCATCGGTGCAGTCGGTAAGGTGAACGGCGATAAGGTCCTCGTCAAGGATACCGAGTTCTCTCAGGTATTCAACAGGACGCTTTCCGTATCTCTTTACAATCTGATATGTTTCACGGTCTCCCTGCTGCACGTGCATGTGGATTTTCGTCTTGCGCTCCTTTACCACGCCCTGAATTTTCTTCATAAGTTCAGGGCTGACAAAGTCGATTCCCTGCGGTCCGAAGAGTATCTTGATTCTTCCTCCGGCTTTATCGTGCCACTTGTCGTAGAGAGCGATATTTTCCGCAAGGCTCTTTTCTCCCTGCTCATCGTCAAACTCGTAAAGCTCTCCCGGATTATACACTCTGTACTTTGCGGCTCTTACGGTCTGCGCGATGTTTCCTCTTGCTCCGACTTTGTCGATGAAGCTGCACACCGCGTCCATATGGCTTTCATAATCGCCCAGAGTGGTGGTTCCGTTCTTGATTGCCTCCAGAATCGCCATCCGGCTTCCGGCGTCGCTTTCCTCCTGTCTTACGGCGTTCTGGAAAGGCTGAAGTCCGTACATCATCCAGTTGTTCGTATCCTGGGCCAGACCTCTCATAATTGCACATGCGGTATGCATATGACCGTCTATGAAGCCCGGAAGTACTGCGTGATGATCCAGATTCAGAACCTTTTCCGCCGAGTAATCGGCCAGCTCCTTCTCATCGGCAAATCCGATGATCTTGCCGCCGTCTACCAGCATTGCAACGCCGGTTTTGTAGCCTACGCCTTCACCTTCCATGGTGTAAAAGTGAGGCGCTTTAACGATTATGTCGATTTTTTTCATCCTAATACACTCTCCTTTATCGTATTATGCTTAAATTATACTGTAGCCTTGTCGAGTTTTGCCGTTCTTTTTGAAACGATGTTTAATACTACCAGCGCTACTGCCAGAATTACTGCCGTTACGGCTATGCTGAGCCAGTACTGACCCGTAAGTCCTCCGAACAGGAATCCGATAAATGCGCTGACACCAACCGTAATTCCGTATGGGAGCTGCGTCATTACGTGAACGACGTGGTTGCAGGAACCTCCTGTTGATGACATTACTGTAGTATCGGAAACAGGTGAACACTGGTCTCCGAAAAGTCCTCCGCTGATTACAGATGCTACTACATACTCGAACGGAAGATCAAATGCCACTGCCATAGGGAATGCTATCGGCATCATGATAGACCATACGCCCCAGGACGAACCCGTTGCAAAGGAGATTATAGCTCCGAACAGGAATATCATAGCAGGAACCAGTCCCGGAGTGAGGTGTTCTGCTACTATGCCGGACATGTAGTTTCCTACTTCCATGTCGTTGGTTATTCCGCCCATGGACCATGCGCACACCAGGATGAACGGTACGTTAATAAGCTCTGCCATTCCGTCTACGAACGTGTTGAACGCCTTTGTAGGCCCGAACAGCTTGGTTGCAATTCCTACGATTCCGGCTCCGATACCGCCGCCCATGAATCCCATGCATACAGCCAGAGTGATGTTGGCGTTGGAGAAGGCTCCTTTCAGTCCGTTGCTTGCTATATCTCCGGTGTAGAATATAGTTGCGAAGATAGAAACGAACAGGCATACGATAGGAATTACGAAGTTCATAATCTTAGGCTCGTATCCATCAGGGAAAGTCGTGTACTTTTCAGGCACGAGAGGCTGAACTCCGTCTCCCAGCAGCTTTCCGGTTTCGCGGGCGCGCTTTTCTTCCTTGTACATAGGGCCTATTTCTATGGAGAAAATCGCAACTATAAGAACCGTCAGTATTGCAAAGATGCTGTACAGGTTAAACGGAAGCATCTTCGCCCAGATTCCCCACTCGTTTCCCGTAAGACCTGCCGCGGCAAGCTGCGTAGCGATAAGTCCGGTTATGAACGGACCGTAGCTTGAAATAGGTGACAACGATGCCAGATTACATCCCATGGAGTCCAGTATGTAGGACAGCTTTGCACGGGATACTCTTACCGCATCCGTTACAGGTCTCATGATGGTTCCGAGGATCAGGCACGGCTCTGTGTAACAGAAAATAAATGCGCTGAGACAGGTTACTATCTGGCCTTTCTTAGGCGTGTTGATCTTCCTCGTTACCAGCTTTGCAAAGGCCTGAGCCGCTCCCGTTTCCCGAAGCATTGCGACCATTCCTCCGGCAAGGGTTACCAGTATAAGCATGGAAGCGTTTTCCGACATCTTCGGAATCATATAGTCCGAAACGACTGCCGTAAATCCGACCAGCGGATTGTATCCGTTGATCATGGTCGCTCCTACCCAAACCGCTACGAACAGAGACAGAATGGTCTGCTTGGTAACGATTGCAAGGATAATTGCCAATAATGGCGGAAGAAAACATAAAATTCCAAACGTAGTTTCCATTTCATGACCTCCTTTTTTAAATATTATTCGTCCATTTGGATTGCCATAATATTTAGCATATTCCGTGCCAATCTTAACCGCATTGAAATTTCAATATTTTCTTCGCTCCTATTTCTTATTCTTTTCCTTCAGGTCAAAATATTTTGTCCGTAAAGGCTCTCCTCATATCTCCCGGGGTCAAAATATTTTGTCCATCTGCACTCCCCCATCATACTCTTTGTCTGCCATATGAATTTTATCCCGTAAAAATACCGGCAGTAACCCCCCGCCGGTAAAAAAAATTTGTCCAACTTATTTTAAAAGACCGTATTTTTTCATCTTATATGCCATATCCTGCTTGCTTATCTTGAGCTTTCTTGCAGCTTCAGCCACGGTAGTCGTGTTTTCAAGAGCATCAGCTATCAGGCTGCGTTCAACCTGCGCCATCTTCTCCTTAAGGGAACCATCCTCATCGCTGTCAATGTATATGTGCGACCCCCCCCCGAAGGGTGGCCGGCCGCCTTCCTCAGGTACTCCGGCAGATTCTCCTTTCTTATCTGGTTAAATCCTGTCATGTTAAACGCGCCTTCAATGACATTCTGAAGCTCTCTGACGTTTCCCGGCCAGTTATACGAATCGAATATTTTGCGCGTCTCTCCGTCAAGCCCTGTGATTCTTCGATTCTGCTTTATATTGAACCTGTATATAAAGTGTCTGGTCAGCAGGTCAATATCCCCTTCACGTTCACGAAGAGGCGGAATGCGCAGGTTAACAACGTTAAGTCTGTAAAACAGATCCTCTCTTATCGTCCCGTTTTCAAGGCATTCATACGGATCCTTATTCATAGCCGATATTATCTTTACATCGATGTCGACAGGTTCGGTTCCTCCGACTCTCATCACTTTCTTTTCCTCAATTGCCTTAAGGAGCTTGGCCTGCATCGCAAGATCCATTGAATTAATCTCGTCCAGGAACAGCGTTCCTCCGTTGGCAATTTCGAAAAGCCCCTGTCTGTTCTCCGCTCCGGTAAATCCGCCCTTCACGGTACCAAAGAGTATACCCTCAAGAAGTGTCGCCGGGATTGCGGCGCAATTGTATGAAACGAATTTTTTCTTCGAGCGGTTTCCTGACGTATGTAACGCCTGAGCAAACAGTTCCTTGCCGGTTCCCGTCTCACCGTATATGAGAACCGACGAATCCGTCCTTGCTATCTGCGGCAGGCTTTCCTTCAGCTTCCTGATTGCAGGAGAGCTTCCGATAATATCTTCTGACCTGTAAAGTTCGGTTTTTTCGTCACTGAGCGTTATACTCGGTCTTTCTTTTCCGCTGTTTACGGCACGGGAAATATCCACCGCACCAACTATCTTTCCGTCCTTCACCAGCGGCAGCGTATTGTACAGGTTCGTAACACTCGTTCCGTCCTGGTTGTACCACGTCTCCAGCTGATTGTATACCGGTCGGCCGGTCTTCAGCACCTGCATTATGCTGCTGGTATCCTCCGTAAGTTCGGGATGAAGCTCTATAATGGTGTGGCCTATAATGTCCTTCAACATTGGCCGGTACAGGTCTTCACGCATGTTGCTGTAGTACTGTATTCTCCCCTTATCATCCGTGACAATTACGGAATCAAAGTAATTGTACAAGTCGAATATTCCGTCGATCCTGGTTCCAACTTCCATACTATACCTCCCGGAAACGGTTTCGTTTCAATGTATTGTATTAGTTACCCGTTTTTTTGTCAACTCTGAAGTTATTTGAATAAAAAGCATACCGAATGATTCTACGTCGAATATGTCAAACGTGCATGATTTGATTTATAAATTATTGATAAAGGTGTATTTTATGCTTTTTATAATTCCTGTAAAGGTGCAAATAATTACTGTTATAACTTGAATATTGGTGTGACTTATGATATAGTATGCTAAACGAAAGAAAGGAGAACTCTCATGGAACGAATCGCGTTGCAACAGCTGATTGACTGGAATAACAGTAAAAACAGAAAACCCCTGATTGTCTGGGGAGCGAGACAGGCGGGTAAAACATATCTTGTCAAAGAAATTTTTGCCAAGACTTACTATAAAAACAGTTATATTTACATTGATTTTAAGATAGAAGACGAAATTCGAGAATTCTGCTTTCACACTGCAAACCCTGCAAAAATTATCGAATATATTTCTCTGCGGAAGGAACATCCTGTAAACGGAAACACGCTCCTCATTTTTGACGAGGTTCAGGAGTGTCCGAATATAATCTCATCCCTGAAATATTTCTGCCAGGACTTCAGTGAAATCCCTGTTATTGCAACAGGGTCAATGGTGCGAATCAAACTTCAACGGGAGACTCACAAGAGAGGCCCTGCCGCGAAAGGTAAATTCCTATTTCCTGTAGGTAAAATAAACCAGCTTACAATCTATCCGATGAGTTTGGATGAATTTTTCATGAACAGTAACCGTATGCTTTATGATACCATAAGAACGGCATACTATGAAAGGCGTCCGCTTGACAGCCATATCCATGAGCTGGCCCTTGATCAGGTGTACAGATACATGCTTGTGGGAGGAATGCCTGAAGCCGTAGATTGTTATATAGAGAGCGGAAATCTCCTTGAATCGCGTGAAATTCTCAAGGCTCTATATGATAACTATCTTTCGGATATGGATCTTTATCAGGCCAGCAGGGAGGCCATTCTTCGTTCTCGCGCGCTATTCCAAAACATCTTCAGAGAGCTTAACAAGGAATCCAAGAACTTCTCCCCCGGGCTGATTGAAAAAAACAGTAAAACCCGCGATTTTGCATCATCAATACATTGGCTTAAAATGGCTCACATAGTAAACCAGTCTTTCCAGCTGAAGGAGCACATTACGTTACCTCTAATTGCCGACAACGAAAGTCACTTTCGACTTTTCCTCAGCGACATCGGTATGTTCTCCTATCAGAGCGGCGTCAACGCAGCTTCGTTCATCTCGAGTGAGAGAGAGAATACATTATCCGGAATATTCTTTGAAAATTTTGTTGCAAATGAGCTTGCTGCAAAAGGCAACAATCTCTTTTATTGGCGTGGAAAAACCTCTGCCGAGCTTGAATTCATCATCGAATCTGACAACAAACTATATCCGATTGATGTGAAAAAGGGCAGAGGCACTTTAAATTCACTTGATAAATTTTCAAACCATAACAAATTTGAATACGCCATAAAAGTTTCAAAGAATAATTACGGATATAATCATGAAAAAAAACTGCTGACCATACCCTTTTACTTTATTCCGTTTGCAGCAGAAGATCTTGCCCGGGGAACCATGCCCTCATTTTAATCCTCCAGCCCCGCCTGTATCTTCTTCAGGTTTTTCGCAAGGCGCTTAAGGGCGCTGGTCTTTCTCACCACCACGTATGCGTTCTCTTCCCGATAGAGGAGAACTCTGTCAAGGGTGTCCTTAAGGTCCGCGCAAATGTCGTCCACCTGCTTCAGAAAATCAGCCTTTGTCATCATGAGCATGCTCTGCCGAAGCTCGGCTATCTCGTAGGTGTATTCCATGCCGAAAAGCTCGTAGACCTTCTGAGAGAGCAAAAGCTTTATCTCGTTCAGGTGAATCTCGAAGATTGCCTCGTAGCCCGAAGCCTTTGTCTTTATCTCCGAAATGAAATCCGTAATCTCGGCAAACCGTTTATCCAGCTCGGCATATTCCATATTCATGGCTCTGCCGTAGAATGTCAGCTGATTCAGCGCGGAATTAATCAGCTCCCTGAGCTTCTTCCTCGTGGAGGCCTCCATGATCTCGCGAATGGAGGTGTCACAATCGTTTAATATGGCATTTTCGAGCTCAGCAAGGCCTGTTCCTTCCTTAGAGCTTACCGGGTAGAGCATTATCTTATCCGTATCCATAAGCTCACGAAGCAGCTTTTCGCAGTACTTCATGTAGGCGTTCAGGTCCTCCCCGCCCACGGTGTCGATTTTGTTTACGGCAAAGTAGAACTTGCCGGCGTACTCTCTCGTATTGTAGAGAAAATCTATTTCTATCTGGTTTATAGGGCTGTCCACGGACAAGAGGAATATGACCGCGTCGCTTTCCTTCATATACTCGTAGGCGACTTCGGTGTTATTCTTGTGAAACGAGCCGACGCCCGGCGTGTCAACGTAGGTCAGGCCTTTTTTCAGAAACTCGGAAGGCCAGCGTATTATCACCTCCGAAACGCCCAGGACGTTGTCCTCGTTCTCCTGCTCGCTTATGTACTTCGACAGGTCGGAAAATTCCACGTTCTCAACGGCGCCGTTGTAGAAGTGAACCTCGGCGGACTTTTCCTCACCGTAAACGACCTTGGTCACAGCCGACGTAATAGGCACTATACCTACAGGCATGATCTCTCCCCCTAAGATCGCATTGCTGAGAGTGCTCTTGCCACGCTTGAACTGGCCTATTACCGATACGGTTATATCGTCGTTTTCCAGCTTTTCTATGAGGTTTTCGCAGACCTTCGCCTGCTTCCTGCACACCTCGCTGGCCGAAAGCTGCTCGTAAACCGATTTAGTTATCTTAAGAATATCTTCCGTCATTTAAGTTTCTCCAATCTCGTAATTTCACGAGTTATTTTACCACAAATTCAATTTACTTAACAGGTCAGCATTTCGATTTTCCCGGCAGTTTTAACGGCAGATAAAATCCCGGGGCTGGAATTCATATCAGAATCACCGGTCCCGGGGTTAAATCTTATCTTATAGCATCGTTTATTTTACTTCCATTCTCAGACTTCCCAGTCCTTCTACCTTCATTTCGATAACGTCCCCTGCCTGTATAAATGGCTGTTTGCCAAGGTATTCGAGGAGCGCCCCGCCTCCGATAGTTCCGGATCCAAGCACATCACCCGGATAAACTGCAGTAAGCTTTGATGCATGAGCTATCATATCACCAAAGGTATGATATATGGTTTTAACGTTGTTTTCCCTCAAAAGTTCGCCATTTCTGTAAAGTTTCGTAGGCATATCAAATCGCTGAGGGTCTCCGTCTACTCCGTATCCGGCCACTTCATCCATAGTTACGATTACAGGACCCATGGAGTTGGCGTAGTCCTTACCTTTGGCCGGTCCCAGCTGCATCTGCATTTCCTGTGCCTGTATGTCTCTTGCGCTCCAATCGTTCAAAATAGAAAGCCCGAATATATGATCCATAGCTTCCTCTCTGGAAAGGTTTATTCCCTTTTTTCCGATGATTACGGCAATCTCAAACTCCATGTCAAAGCGCTTTGATACGGGATGCATGGTTATCGGTTCGTCCTGACCATAGAACACGTTGGTATTCGAGAAGTAGAAGGCTGGCATGGATCTCCACACTTCCAGAAGCTTCTCGACTGTCTTTTCATCATACTGCATTGCCTTTCCGCTGTTTATAACATGTTCCTCAAAACACATGAAGTCCCTGAACGTAGTAGGTCTCGGTATAGGAGAAAGAAATGTGGCATCGCACGTCCTGCACGTAGCCTCAGTTGTCGGCAGTTTTTCAACAATAACTTTCTTATAATCATCATATCCTTCGATAAAAGATATCATATCCGTTGGCAAGGCAGGGTCTATATCCTGAAAGCCATAAAAATTATCCTCTTTTACTATACCTGCAATCGCCTTGTCTTCGTACTTTACAGTTGCCAGTTTCATGATAAGCACCTCCTTGTTTTACCTATCTTCATCCATAATAGCTATTACACGCGTCCAACCGGCACTTCCGCCTTTTACAGGAATCGGCAGAGCATAAACCGTGTATCCGTAATCAGGTAGAGTTTCGAGGTTTACGAGTTTTTCGATATGACAATATGCTCTCTTTCTCCCGGCACGATGGGCTTCCCATATGATAGACGGGTCGTGATTTTCTGCAAACTCTTTTGCTTCAAAAGGCAGCGGCACATCCCAGCTCCATCCGTCTGTTCCGACCACATGAACCCCCTGTTCGCAAAGCCATAGCGTAGCTTCCGAACTCATTCCTGCACCTGCCGCAAGGAATTTAGGAGTTCCCCACTGTTTGTCCGCACCGGTATTGAGCAGCACTATATCCCCTTCTTTAATGGTATATCCTATTTTTGCAAGATATTCCTGTACGTCTTCCTTTGTAATCTTATAGCCGTCCGCCTTATCACGAAAGTCCAGCTTTACTCCAGGACCTATGCACCACTCCAAAGGAACTTCATCGATAGTCCATGCTTTCTCTCCTCCCGGAATAATATCCTCATTCTGCGTCGGATAATAGTGCCATGGCGCATCGAGATGAGTCCCTGAATGTGTGCACATCTGAACCATATCTATGGCCCATCCGTTTCCGTCAGGCAAGTCGTCTACGGTCGCATCCGCAAAGAATTTTCCCATTCCCGGTGCCGTTTCCTTATGATCCATATACTGAATTTTAGGAATCTGTTCCGGCGGATCGCTTGGAACATCGGGTTCAAGTAATCTGGTAAGATCAATAATTTTCATACTTCGTTCCTCCTTTTCATGTTTTTGCCCGAACCTTTTTCATCTATTATAACTCATTTTACTACTTATCAAGCCGGAATTGAAGTTTATAACATCAATACTACAAACTTTTATCTTTCACAAGCCTGCAGTATCGTCGCGGCACTTATTGCCGCCTAATTACAAAACCCCCGCATCCACATACGTGAACGCGGGGGTCTTTAACTTTACAGTAAACCGTAGTACACAGCGAAAAGCTTAACGCTTGGAGAACTGGGAAGCTCTTCTTGCTTTCTTTAAGCCGTACTTCTTTCTTTCCTTCATTCTCGGGTCTCTGGTAAGGAATCCTGCAGCCTTGAGAGGCGCTCTGTAAGCTTCTCTGTCTGCCTGGCAGAGGGCTCTGGAAATTCCGTGTCTCAGCGCGCCGGCCTGTCCGGTAAATCCGCCGCCTCTTACGGTGGCGATTACGTCGAACTTGCCTTCGCAGCCTGCGATACCGAAAGGTCTCTTAACCTCTCTCTTAACGATTTCCATACCTGCTCCGAAGTACTCGTCGAGATCCTTCTTGTTTACAGTGATCTTTCCTGTTCCAGGGACGAGTCTAACTCTGGCTACGGAAGACTTTCTTCTTCCTGTTCCCTGATACTGCATCTTTGCCATTGTCTATATCCTCCCTTCCCTAAAACTCTAAAGTCTCCGGTTTCTGAGCCGCATGCGCATGCTCAGGACCTGCATAAACCTTTAACTTCTTGAACATCTGTCTTCCGAGTTTTCCGTTCGGGAGCATGCCCTTAACGGCATGTCTGATGATTTCCTCCGGCTTCTTAGCCTGCAGCTTGTCGAAGGTAACCTCTCTGAGTCCGCCAGGATATCCTGTGTGTCTCTTATATACCTTCTCTTTTCTCTTCTTACCGGTAACCTCTACCTTTTCGGCGTTGATCACGATAACATAGTCGCCGCAGTCAACGTGTGGAGTGTAGATAGGCTTGTTCTTGCCTCTGAGAACGGAAGCAACTTCGGAAGCAAGTCTTCCGAGAGTCTTTCCCTCAGCGTCTACCACGTACCACTTGCGCTCAACTTCTGCCGGCTTAGCGATAAATGATTTCATTTTCTCTTTCCTTTCTACCTACTGGGATTGGCGAAACGTCAATCTTTTTCGGTCCTGCCTACTGAAATCCGTGAGACAAAGTCTGCCCGGATCCTTTTCGGCATAACTAAATCTGATATTTAGCTTGCAGGTGCCGGACGGTTTTCCATCCTGCCTGCGTGCATGTGCACGCGCCAAAATGCGCAGTGCGTGAATATTATATATGAAAATCCCGGTGAATGCAAGAAAAACTGTGAAATTTCAACGGGTTTTTCGATACTTTTTACCGGTTTTCCGAAATTCCCTTAAGCCTCGGCAGAGCTTCGAGAACGCAGAGTATCAGTACGCCGATCACCACTCCCGGAATATTCAGCGTATCGAAGCTGAGGGCATCTCTTCCCGTTCCCAGAGTGGTCGGTCCATAGGCTATGGCAACAAAGGATCCGATGAGAAGTCCTATAATAAGGTACACCACCTGAGTTCTGAAGTGCCTGAACGCAGCTCTTATGATTCTTACGGCTCCCGCCATGCCTATGACTATGCCGCATGCCACGCAGGCTATGCCCGGAAGAACCGCCAGATTGCCTCTGGAAAGCTCTCTGAGTCCGGTGATTACCGGAAGGTACACGCCCATTATGAGAAGTATGGTGGAGCCTGAAATTCCCGGAAGAACCATGGCCGTTATCGCTACCGCTCCCGAAATCACCAGATATATCATAAGGGAAGGGGTGGTTTCCATGAGATCCACCTGCCCGGCGTGCAGATTTTGTCCCCTGAAAAGAGTCAGGGCTATTACCACCGCAGCGCCAAGAACGGTCCAGAAGAGATTTACGTACCTTCCCCTGAGCCACTCCTTTTCCGACCTGATTATAAAGGGGATAGCCGCCGCCGTAAGGCCGATGAACACGGAGCTCATCATGTATATGTTCTTCTCAAAGAGCGCGGAGAGGGCGATGACCGAAAGGCCCATTCCTATGACCCAGCCCACGCCCAGATTGCACAGATAGAGAAAGGATTCCTTTTTTATTCCGAGCCCGTCCGCAGACAGAAGGGTTCTGATGGAGTTTATGAATTTCTCGTAAAAGCCCAGCACGTATGCCACAGTGCCTCCGGAAACTCCCGGAACGCTGTCGGCAAGAGCCATGCAGAACCCGTGAACAGCATTTAAAAACATTATCTTCTACCGCCTTTGGCGCTGAGTCTTTCTCCTGCGCCCATTTTGTAAAAACGTTTGACAATATATACAGCCAGCGCTCCCACGGCGATTCCCAGAACTATGCCTCCCAGTACGTCCGTCGGGAAGTGGACGTAGAGGTAAAGCCTTGAAAACGCTATGAGCGCGCCTAAGATGCAGGCCGGAATCCACAGCTTCGTCCCAGAAAAGAACAGAGCTGATGCCGCCGCAAATGATGCCGCCGAGTGACCCGACGGAAATGAATAATCGTGAGGCTTGGCTATGAGGAGCTGAACCGCCTCGTTTATCTCATAGGGCCTCGTCCTGGCAACAAGAGGCTTTACCATCATATTGCACGTGAGCAGGTCTAAAATCAGAGCCAGCGCCACGGCAAACCCCACGGGTCTCGTCTTCGGAATTATGAGGAGCACCGCCGCCAGCGCTATCCATACCGCTCCCGCATTTCCAAGAGTCGTGATGAAAATCATAATCCTGTCCATTGCGTCAGAATGAATGGTCTGAAGCCAGTCAAGTATTGCAAATTCTATTGACATTTTTTCTCCTGTCTTACTTCACTATATCGTATCCGCATCCCGGGAAGTTGAGGTCGAACCTGCATATGCCCTTGTAGTCGCAGTACTGACACGGGGTGACCTTTTTCGACATTTTCGGACGTATGTCTATTTTACCGCCGAGAAGGTCAGCGCAAAGGTTGTTCACCGTTCGCATGACCTGATTTCTCAGCTCGTCGAACTCCTCTTCGCTTATGAGAAACTCCGCTCCCGCGCCGGTAGATGCAGTCGCCGCAATCTCTCCGTCCTTCTTCCTCTTCAGCGGAACCACGTCCGAGGCCTCCAGGAAATCTCCCGCAATCCCGTCTATTACCGCAGGGTCGTTGACCATAAGTCCGTTCATTCTGAAATGCTTTCTTATCTTATCCGCCAGCTTTTCGGCGCCGTCCTCGCCTTCCATGACTTCCCTGCTTTCCCTCGGGTCGTCTATTCTGAAATAGAACACTCCGGCAGGCCTTCTGTCCTTTCCCTTCCGGTCTCCCGCCGCCTCAAGATACAGCATGAGCTGAAGCCTGTACCCCGCCGCGGCTTCGTCTATATCAAAGACTTCCTTTCCCGTCTTATAGTCGATTATCTTGACTCTGTCGTCCGGCAAAATATCCACTCTGTCGATTTTGCCCTCTATGACTACGGTTCCGGCCGCGCAGTCAACGCGGATTTCCGGAAGCTTTCTTCCCGTTCCGAATGCTTCCTCGTACATGCTTTCCTTTATCTTTCCCGCTCTCACCTGTTCCACGAGGATCCAGCAGACGAGGGCGCAGGCGTCGATTACTCTGCCCGTCTTGTATTTCTCCTCTCCGGAAAAGTCGAAGACTCCCTCTCTGTAGGTTGCGGCGGACTTTCTGACCACATCCTCCACCATGGCTCTGCACCGGTCTCTCGTCACGGTCTGCCACATGTTCTGCTCCGTCAGAGTCCTCGACACCTCCATTATGCACCCGTGGTAAAGGTCTCCTATCTCTCTTCCGGCCGTCTCAAATATGCGTCTCTCCTTCGGTCTCAGTCCGTATGCGACAAAGTGTGAAAACGGGCATCTTCCGAACCGCTCTATTCTGGACGGGCTCAGTGAAAGAGGTTTTCCGCCCTGTCCTTCGGCCTTTGAGAAGAGGCTTTTCGCCCGCTCCTTTCCGAGAGGCTGCTGACTGTTGGTAAAGGCCAGACCCTCCTTCAGAAGTCTCATATTCCCGGGAGAGTTTTCCGCAAGCCAGTTTTTCACGTCAGACCATACCGGGTCTATCTTTTCGCCCTTTTTCGCCTTCTGAAGCTCCTCGGTGAAGTGCCTCAGCGTGTTCACCCTGCCTCCTATGATATCCAGATTATCATCTCTGTTCACGACGTCCGGCAGGATTTCCGCGTCGGGGAATAATCTCGTTATATTTCCGATAAGCTCGGAAGGCTTTATTTCCTTTCCCTCTTCATCTGCCTCCGAATAGCTTATATATAAGTGCTTTTCAGGCTTTGAGAGATTCCTGTATATCGCCAGAGTCTCCTCCATGGTCCTTACCCCATCGGTTTTACAGAGGTCCTTTCCCTCTCCGGAAAAGTACTCGAGCTCCTCCGGGCTGAAAAGTCCGTCTCCCGGCGGCGCCATAGGTATAAGTCCCTCGTTTGCCCCCGTTATGAGAAGAACCTTTATTTCGCCCATTCTGGTACGCTGCATGGTTCCTATGAGGACGTCGTCCGCCGAAGTCGGCAGAACGCCTATCTCCATCTGGGAAAGTCCCGCCGTGAGAATCTCAAGAGTCTTTTCCCCGTCAAAAGGTTCGTCTCCCATGAGCTCCGCCATCTGGTCAAAGGCCGCCATCAGCATTGACCAGCTCTGAGCCGTCTCAGCAGCCAGGTCGAAAAGGCCTTCACCGCTCTGAAGCTCCGCAATTTCTTTAAGTCTTTCCCCTGCTCCCCCTTCCGAGAGAAAGCCGTAACAGCCCGCGAGAAAATCTCTTACGGTTTTCGAGGATTTAAACAGCTCCTCCATGGCAAGGGCCGGAGCCACGGCTCTTTCCCTGAGAGAATTTATCATCTCAAGTCCGTCGTCGCCGTATTCCGTCTGCCCTTTCACGAAAGTCTTCTTCCACATGTTCCCGCGGATTCTGTATTTTATGGCGTAGTTTTCTATTTCCTCGGTTTCATCGTCGGTCAGGTCGCTCAGTCCCGACTTATGGACTGCGATAAGGTCTGCCGCTCTGAACCTGCTGTTTACGGTATTCATGAGAGCCGTCACGTACGTGGCGAGAGGAGATGACAGTATGCTCCTCTTTTCGTCGTCAAAAACGTCAATTCCGTACTCTTTGAAAACCCGTCCGAGTATGGATCTGCGCTTTCCGCTGTCGCCGCATATTACGGCGATGTCCCTGTACCTGAGCCCTTCTTCCCTTATGAGCTTAAGGATAAATGCGGCCGCCGACTCGGCCTCGTTGTAAAGGTTGGCGCACCTTACGACAGTAAGCCCTTCGGGATCTGCTCCCGTTTCCGGAGCTATGGAGTAAAGGGATTGTTCTATAGCCTTCATAGCCGAAGCCTTTGATATTTCAGTTTTATCGCCTATTTCCGATAAACGATATCTTATTCCTCTTTCAGACGCCGTCTCCTGAAGCCTCTTTATGACGATTTTGCTAAGGGCAAAGAGCTCGTCGTATTCAGGGCTGTAGTCGCACGTGAGAACAACGTTGACGTCTCTGCCGTTTTCCATCAGCGCTCCGATTACGGAAAGGTTCCTCGGGGTGAAGCTGTCAAAGCCGTAAATCCAGAACGTCGTGTTTTTAACCTCGTCGGACTCGGCTGCCGCCTTTGCGTAGAGGGAAAGCCTGTCCTCTGAATCGGTGTACTTTCCGTCTATGGCCTTTTCGTATTCCCCGAATATGAGGGAAAGGTCCCTGAGCTTGTCCTTCAGTATATCGCTCTTTGACGACCCGTCATCGCCCATGGCCTTAAGTTCCTCCGGAGTCACGCCGTACTGCTTCATCTCCGATATGAAGTCCGAAAGCATCGATATAAAGGACTCTCTGTCCTTCATGCCTCTGAATACGGTCAGCTCCCCGTCCTTTTCGGAAACGATACGGGAAAGAAGCATGTACCTGCCGTACCGGTCGATGAAGGTAAATCTGCCCAGCCCCGTCTTTTTCAGAAGCCGCTGACCGAGCCTTGAAAGGCTCAGCACCTCCACGTCCATGAGGACTCCGCTGTTCATGTATCTGAACGCCTGTCTTTCCGCCTCAAGGGTATACTGATCCGGAACGATTACCATGGCAAGGCCACCGTCCTTTTCAATGGACTCATATATGAACTTTTCCCTGTCCGAGTTTTCTCGTCCGTACCATATCTTAAGCATGGCCTTCCTCCGGCATCTTGCAGACTACGCCTTTTTCACTATATCCAGTATGTCGTCCGCCTCTTCAAGGTAGTATTCAGGCCCCTCCGGACCCTTTCTCTCCTCGTCGCTTACGGCAACGGCCCAGCTTACCAGGGCTGCCTTAACCCCTGCGTTATGGGCGCACCTTATATCGAACATGCTGTCACCCACCATCACAGCTTCCTCAGGCTCTATTTCAAGCTTTTCCAGGGCCTTCAGAACCGGCTCGGGATCAGGCTTATGCTTATCCGTATCCTCGCAGCTTACAAGGGTGTCCACCAGATGCTCTATTCCGAAGGCTTCCATTCCCTCGCAGGTGGTGTTTCTCATTCTCGACGTCACCACGGCTATTCGGTATCCTTCCTTCTTCAGCTTTTCCATGGATTCCTTCACTCCGGGAAAAATCTCTATCATATCGCTGAAGTGCTGAACCTGATAGCCTCTGTATATTTTGATGGACTCGTCGACGTCAAAGTCCGGAAATACCTTCGCCATGGTAACGGCAAGGGGCTCCCCGAAGCTCTTTACGATTTCCGCCTCGTCCCCCGGCGCGCCGTTTCTGGCCATATACGTATGCTGCCAGGAATTTATGATAACCTGATTAGTATTGGCTATGGTTCCGTCAAAATCAAATATAACAGTATCTATCGCCATTTCTCCTCCTAAAGTTTCATGGTCAGGGAAACTTTCTGCTTGTCCCTGTCTATTCCCAGTATCTTGACCTTTACGGTATCCCCCACGGCAACTACGTCCATAGGGTGCTTTACGTATTTGTGTGAAAGCTGAGACACGTGAACGAGACCGTCGTTTTTAACTCCTATATCCACAAAGGCCCCGAAATCTACCACGTTTCTCACCGTTCCCGTAAGCTCCATGCCCTCTTCAAGGTCATCGAAGGAGCGCACGTCGTTTCTGAATACCACAGGCGGCGCATCTTCACGAGGGTCTCTCGCAGGCTTCTTAAGCTCGTCGACTATGTCCTTCACCGTCATGTCGCCTGCGCCTATGTCGGCAGCCATGGCCCTGATGCTTTCCGCGGGCTTTTTCGACGGATAGGCCGCGCGGATTCTCTCTTCAATATCGGAAACTCCGCCTTTTGCAAGATCCTCTGCGGTGATTCCCGCCTTTTCCATTATCATCTCAGCTACCGCATATGATTCCGGATGAACCGACGTAGCGTCAAGAGGGTTCTTTCCTCCGGAAATTCTCAGGAATCCGGCGCACTGGCCGAATGCCTTCTCGCCCAGCTTGGGAACCTTGAGAAGCTCCTTTCTGCTCTCGAATCTGCCGTGCTCTTCCCTGTATGCCACTATGTTCTTTGCCACTGCGGCGTTGATTCCGGCTATGTACGAAAGGAGGGACGGCGATGCGGTGTTTAAATCCACGCCCACTCTGTTCACGCAGTTTTCCACCACTCCCGTAAGGGCCGCGTCCAGCTGTTTCTGGTTCATGTCGTGCTGATACTGGCCCACGCCTATGTGCTTCGGGTCTATCTTAACAAGCTCGGCAAGAGGATCCTGAAGCCTTCTTCCCAGGGACATGGCTCCTCTGGTGGTAACGTCAAGATCAGGGTACTCCTCCGATGCCAGCTTTGACGCTGAGTATACCGATGCTCCGGCCTCGTTCACTATGGTGTATTTAATGTTGTCGTAGCGGTTTTTCTTCAGGAACTCTGCCACCACTTCCTCGGTTTCTCTGGAAGCCGTGCCGTTTCCTATGACTATTATGTCTATGCCGTATTTGTCGATTATCTTCTTTAAAACCCTCTCCGTTCCGGCCACGTCGTTTTTCGGCTGGGTCGGATATATGGTGGTATATGCCAGGAGCTTACCCGTAGCGGAAAGCACGGCGACCTTGCATCCTGTTCTGTAGCCCGGGTCTATGCTTATTACCTTCTTTCCCCTTACAGGCGGCGCCATGAGAAGCTTTTCCGTATTCTTCGCAAAGACTTTAATCGCCTCGGTTTCGGCTTTTTCCGTAAGCTGATTTCTCATTTCCCTCTCAGCGGACGGAGCGATGAGCCTCTTATATGCGTCCTCTGCGGTCTCCTCCAGCACCTCCTCAAAAGGCGCGTTCTTCCTTATGTACCGCTTTTCCAGAATCGGAAGGATTCTCTCCTCGTCGACGTCCACGTGAACCTTAAGCTTCTTCTCCTTTTCGCCTCTGTTTATGGCCAGAACTCTGTGGTTGGGAATCTTTGAAAGGGGCTCGCTGCTTCCGTAGTACATGTCATACACCGTCTTCTCCTCGGGGTCCGCAGCTTCCGTGGCTATTTTGCCCAGAGCGAAGGTCTTATCCCTTACGGCGCTCACTACGTCGGCATCTTCCGACATCATCTCGGCGATAATGTCGCAGGCTCCCTGAACGGCGTCCTCCGGTGTGTTCACTTCCTTTTCAGGATTTACAAAAGACTTTGCAGCCTCCAGCAACTCCGGTGCGTTTTTGCTCTGAGCGAGAATCACCGACGCCAGAGGCTCAAGTCCTCTTTCCTTCGCCTTTGACGCGCGTGTAGCCTTCTTCTTCCTGAACGGCTTATAGAGATCCTCCACCCTCTGAAGAACCTCGGCGCTTTCGATTTTACCCTTAAGCTCATCTGTAAGCTTGCCCTGCTCTTCTATGAGACGGATTACCTCTTCCTTTCTCTCCTCCAGACCTCTTAAGTACTTCAGCCTTTCATCAAGGTCGCGGAGAACCACGTCGGTAAGACCTCCTGTGACTTCCTTTCTGTACCTTGCAATGAAAGGAATGGTGTTTCCCTCATCTATGAGCTTTATAGTATTTTCGGCCTGCTCCCTGCGCAGACCGAATTCAGATGACAGTTTTCCTATTATATCCATATTACTTCGCCTTTAATTTCTCGTTTATGAAATAGTCAAGATCTCCGTCCATGACGGCGTTTACGTTGCCCACCTCGGCTCCGGTCCGGTGATCCTTTACCATGGTATAAGGCTGGAACACGTAGGATCTGATCTGAGAGCCCCATGTGATAAGGGAAAAGTCCCCCTTGAGCTCCTCGATGTTTTCCTTGTGCTCCTTCTCCTTAAGCTCTGCCAGCTTGCCCGCCAGGATTTTCATGGCTACTTCCCTGTTCTGATGCTGGCTCCGCTCGTTCTGGCAGGTGACCACTATGTTGGTCGGTATGTGGGTTACCCTTATGGCAGAGTCGGTGGTGTTTACATGCTGACCTCCCGCGCCGCTGCTCCTGAATGTGTCGACTCTCAAATCCTCCGGGTTTATCTCCACCGTAAAATCGTCGTCCATCTCCGGAATCACTTCCACGGCGGCAAAGGACGTCTGCCTCTTTCCCGCAGCGTTGAACGGGGATATTCTCACCAGTCTGTGAACTCCGTTCTCGTTCTTGAGGTATCCGTAGGCGTTTTCTCCGTCAATCATAAGGGTGGCGCTCTTTATTCCCGCCTCCGGATCTCTCTGAAGGTCGGCAATAGTGACCTTGTAGCCCTTCTTTTCTGACCACCTGGTGTACATGCGCATGAGCATCTCCGCCCAGTCCATGGCGTCTATTCCGCCGGTTCCCGCGTGAATGGATAAAATTGCGCTGTTATGGTCGTACTTTCCGTTAAGGAGCGTGGTGATCCTCAGCTCCTCCAGATCCTCCGACAGCTTCTCAAAGCCTTTTATTATGGAGTCGGCCTCGCTTTCGTCGCCCAGCTCCTCGGCAATGGCGATAAGCTCCTCCGTATCGGCAAGGCCCTTCTCTATCCTCTCGTAGTCCTCCACCGGCTTTTCCAGCGTCTTCTTTTTCTTCAGAAGAGCCTGGGCTCCGTCGGGATCGTCCCAGAAACCCTCCTGCCGGCTCTTCCTGTCTATTTCATCTATCTGTTCCCTGAGTCCCGCAAGGTCAAAGGGACTCACCTACCTCTTCAAGCTTCTGCTTCTTCTCAGACAGCTCCGCCTTTATCGGTTCAAGCTTAAGCATTTATTCACTCTCCTTCGGCTGCTCCTTTTCCGGAGCGCGGTTTAAAACCTCGTTAAGATATTTATCGGCCTTGCGCTTTGCAAAGAGAGTGTTTCCGTTTTCGGAGACGTACTCAAAGCATTTTTTCGCCTCGTCCAGGTGTCCGAGACCTACGTTGCACTCTCCCTCCCAGAGCCTGTAGAGCATTTCCTCGTATCTGCTTTCGGGCTTTACGGTCTTTGCGGATTTCAGCCCCGATTCGTAGTCCTCGTAGGCCATGGCTCTGATAAAGTCAAACTTGTCTCTCCACTTTGCCGTTTTCTTTTTAAAAGGCGACGCGTCGAGGATTTCCTTTATTTCGTTATAGGCTCTGTCAAAAGCGTCACTGTCTCTGCGCTCTGCCGCGGCCATCATCTTCGTCTCGCTGACGGTTCTGCGGTTAAGGCCCTTATGTGTGCTCATAAATTCCTCAGCGGCCTTGAACTTTCCGCACGCCTGATATCCAAGGAGGCAGTATGTCTCATAGCTTCTTCTGAGAGCCTGCTCTAGGTTTCTCTCGTAAGCCGGCTTAGGCTTGTTCATTCCGCAGTTTGCCAGGACGAGGAACGTCTCGCCGTCGCAGTCGTCTTTAAGCACGTACTCAAACCTGGACGCCACCTTCTTGAACTGTCTGGTGCCTATGAACCAGGCTATGATCACCGAAGCCAGCATTATAAGCAGCACGTCGCCGAAGCCCATCCAGCTCTCTTCGTCCTGACTATGGCTTATAGGGCTTCCGAATATGAGGCTCAGTATAATGGTGATTACGGCGACGCAAACGAGGAAATACACGTAAATCAGATATTTCACCGTCTTGACCGTGCTGTAATCCTTTTCTATCATTTCTACTACTTTATCGTAATCCTGCATTTTTTCTCCCTCTCGGTCCGGCAAAGCTATGCCTCTCTGTTCAGATCCTTGTTCATGCAGCAGTTCTTGTACTTCTTACCGCTTCCGCATGGACAAGGGTCGTTTCTTCCTACCTTCGGGCCTTCGCGCCTTACGGTTTCCTGCTTATGCACCCTGTCCGCCTTAGGCGTCGCCTTCGGCATGGAACCGTTCTGCGCTCCGCCTGCCGGAGCCTTACCGGAAGCGGCCTCTTCGTCCACATAATCCGACTTGCGGGCTTCTCCGCCAGAGGTTACGGCCTTTCTTCTGGTGTCGGTCTTAAGGGTCACGTTATAGCAGTACCTTACCGTGTTCTCCTGAATCTCTCCAATCAGCTGCTCGAACATATCGAAGCCTTCCTTAGCGTATGCGGCAGCCGGATCCTGCTGTCCCAGCGCTCTGAGGCCGATTCCGGATTTCATCTGATCCATGGCGTCGATGTGGTCTATCCACAGGCTGTCAACGACTCTTAAGAGTATCATGCGCTCTACGTCACGCATTCTCTCCACGCCGATTTCCTCTTCCTTTGCCTCGTAGAGCTTCTCAAACTCCGCAAAAATCTCGTCTCTCAGGGATTCTTCGGTCATGGCGTCGAGCTCTTCTTTCGTGTATGAGGTCTTGCCCAGGTACTGAGCCGTGATCTTTCTCAGGTTTTTGTTGAGAGTTACGAAATCCCATTCTTCAGGGAATTTGGATTCCACCGTAATCGGCTCTATGATGGCTCCGACTATGGTGTGCATCATTCCCATGATGTATTCTCTCAGGTCTTCTCCGAAGAGAACCTTGCGGCGCTCGTCGTAGATTATCTCCCTCTGCTTGTTCATTACGTTGTCGTACTGGAGAACGTATTTTCTTATGCCGAAGTTCTTGCCTTCAACCTTCTTCTGTGCGTTCTCGATGGCCTTTGTCAGCATTCCCGCTTCGATGGCCTCATCCTCGGCAACGCCCAGCTTTTCGACGATAGCCTGCATTCTCTCTCCGCCGAAGAGCCTTAAAAGCTCATCTTCAAGGGAGATGAAGAACTGGGTTTTACCCGGGTCGCCCTGACGTCCGGAACGTCCTCTCAGCTGATTGTCTATACGTCTGGATTCGTGGCGTTCGCTTCCTATGATGCACAGTCCGCCCAGCTCCACAACCTTATCCTGCTCTTCTTTTCTCTCGGCCTTGAAACGCTCGTGGAGCTCTCTGAACATCCCTCTTGCGGCGTTAAGCTCCGGATCGTCGGTCTTAACAAAGCCTGTAGCAAAGGAAATCTGCTCGTCCGTATACTCCAGCTTCTTCATTTCCTTTCTGGCCTCGAACTCCGGATTTCCTCCCAGAATGATATCGGTACCACGGCCCGCCATATTGGTGGCTATGGTTACCATTCCCAGACGGCCGGCCTCTGCGACGATTTCGGCCTCCCTTTCGTGCTGCTTGGCATTGAGCACGTTATGCTTTACTCCGCGTCTTTTCAGCATTCCGCTGATAAGCTCGGACTTCTCTATTGATATGGTACCTACCAGCACAGGCTGTCCGGTCTCGTGAATTTCACAAACCCTGTCGACCAGCGCTTTGAACTTTCCGTTTTCCGTCTTATATACGGAATCCGGCAGGTCTTCTCTCTGAATCGGTCTGTTGGTCGGGATCACTATAACGTCCATGTTGTAGATGTCCCTGAACTCATCCTCCTCGGTCTTCGCCGTACCTGTCATACCGGAAAGCTTTCCGTACATTCTGAAGTAATTCTGAAGGGTTATGGTTGCAAGCGTCCTGGACTCGGATCTTACGTTGACTCTTTCCTTTGCCTCTATGGCCTGATGGAGTCCATTGCTGAAACGTCTTCCGAACATGAGACGGCCGGTAAATTCGTCGACGATTACGATTTCTCCGTCCTTGACTATGTAGTCCACATCCCGCACCATGATGGCTCTCGCCTTGAGAGCCTGAAGCACGTGGTGGTTTATCTCCATGTTTTCAGGGTCGCCGAAGTTTTCGATGCCGAAGAACTTCTCAGCCTTTGCTACGCCTTCGTCGGTCAGGGAAACCTGCTTGTCCTTTTCCTCCACGGTGTAGTCGTCTTCCTTCCTCAGTCCGGAAACAAACTGGTCCGCAATCCTGTAAAGGTCCGTGGACTTGTCTCCTCTGCCGGAAATGATGAGAGGGGTTCTGGCCTCGTCGATGAGAATGGAGTCAACCTCGTCGATGATGGCGTAATTAAGCTCTCTCTGCATAAGCTCTTCTTTGTAGATTACCATGTTGTCTCTCAGGTAATCGAAGCCGAACTCGTTGTTGGTTCCGTACGTGATATCGGCTCTGTATGCAGCCTTTCTCTTTTCTCCGGTAACGTCGTGAACGACGCATCCCACGGTAAGTCCGAGGAAGGTGTAGAGCTTGCCCATCCACTCGGCGTCACGCTTTGCCAGGTAGTCGTTTACGGTGATTACGTGTACGCCCTTTCCTTCAAGAGCGTTAAGGTACGCTGCCAGAGTTGCGACGAGAGTCTTACCTTCACCTGTCTTCATTTCCGCGATACGTCCCTGGTGAAGGGCCACGCCGCCTATGAGCTGAACTCTGAAGTGCTTCATTCCAAGGGATCTTGACGCGCCCTCACGGCATACGGCAAAGGCTTCAGGCAGTATGTCGTCGAGGCTTTCTCCCTCTGCGATCCGCTTCTTGAATTCCTCTGTCTTTCCTCTCAGCTCATCGTCGGACAAAGCCTGCATGGACTCGTCCAGTTCCTCCACTTTGTCCACGATTTTGCTTATCTTCTTCAATTCCTTGGCGTTTAAATCGCCAAAGATTTTTTCCATTAGACTCATATTATTTCCCTTTCTGATTTACCCTTTCCTGTTTATTTCCTTTTTTCGGTTCCTCCTGAGGCGCATCTATGACTCTCAGGTTTATTTCAGTCGCCTTGCGGTCGTCAGCCTTTGTCACCCGGCCGCGAAAGATTCTGTCTCCGAGCCTGTACTCAAATACGTCTCCCACCTTAGGCAGTCTGTCCAGCTGAAGCACTGCCCAGCCGTTGACCGTAGTCGCGTCTATATCGTCCTCTTCGTCAAAGTAGTCAAGGAGCTTGTCGATGTTGGCCGCGGCCCGCACGCGATAGCTTCCGTCCTGAAGAGGTATGATGTCCTGATTTAAGATGACAACGTCTCCGTCGTCGTATATCTCGCCGACAAGCTCTTCCACGATGTCCTCTACCGTGACTATGCCGGCCGTTCCGCCGTATTCGTCCACTATGACGGCCATACGGCACTTTGTGTTCTGAAGCCGGCTGAGAATGTCCGCCGCCTTCATGGAGCCCGCAACGTAGATTACAGGCTTTATGTAGTCGGCAATGCTTCTGTCCCTGCCTTCTACGTAGTTATGAAAGTCCTTATATGTCAGTATTCCCAGAATGTTGTCAAGGTCGTCGTCGTGCACGGGAAGTCTGGAATATCCGGTGCTTATGAACGTCTCCGCAATCTCCTCGTGAGGAGTATCGAGAGATATGGCTTCCATATCCACTCTCGGTGTAAGCACGTCCCACGCATCGAGAGAGCTGAAAGTGATGGCGTTTTCTATGAGCCTTGCCTGGTCGCTGCTGATTCCGCCGCCTGCCTCGGATTCCTCCACTATGGTGAGCAGCTCGTCCTCCGTGATACCGTCGCCGTTTCCGGCTCCGAAAATCTTCGACAGAAGCTTCTTCCACTGGCCGAACAGCCAGTTTACCGGCGTCAGTATTATTCTGATGAAGTTTATTATCGGCGCTGAGAAAAGAGCAAAGCCCTCGGCGTGCTCCTTGGCCACGCTTTTCGGCGAAATTTCTCCGAAAATCAGAACGAATATGGTGGTGACTATCGTAGATATGGTGGCACCGTACGCCCCGAAGAGCTCTACGAACAGAACGGTTGCTATGGCTGTGTTGGCTATGTTTACGAGGTTGTTTCCGATGAGAATGGTGGAAAGAAGACTGTCGTAATTTCTCTCAAGCTCGAGAACCTTTTTCGCCCTTTCGTCCCCGTCGTCAGCCTTGTTCTTCATTCTGATTCTGTTAAGCGATGTGAACGCCGTCTCCGTAGCGGAAAAATACGCCGAAAATACCAGCAGTATTATAATCGCTATTACCGACGGCAATATACTGTAACTGTCCATAAAGGTTGAAATGCCTCCTTCTTCCCTTCCCCTTTTCAAAAATTTACATACCAGATAATTTTATCACAAAAGGGCATAAAAATAAAGGTTTTCAAGGCATATATATGGTATAATCGATGTGTGAAGTTTTTGTAAAAAAGGGGAGAAAATCTAAGATGTCAACAAAATCCCGACTTCTCGCTCTTCTGAGCGAAAATACAGGAAAATACATATCCGGTCAGCAGGCCGCAGATATGCTCGGCGTATCCCGGGCCGCGGTAAACAAAGCCGCAACGGCGCTGCGAAATGAAGGATACAACATATGCGGCCGCACGGGCCTGGGCTACAGCCTTAGAGAAAAGGCCGATATACTTACGGAGGCGTCCGTGTCCTCGGGTATTTCCGTGCCTTGCAGGCTCCACGTATACGACTCGGTGAAATCCACCAACGACGTGGCTAAAGAGCTGACTCCGGAATCCGTTCCCGAAGTCGTAATCGCAGACTCCCAGACCGGCGGAAGAGGAAGGCTGGGCAGAAGCTTCTCATCGCCTTCCGGCTCGGGAATCTATATGTCCGTGTGCATAAAACCCGATTTCGAACTCGATAAATCTCTCTTCGTCACTATGGCGGCGGCCGTAGCCGTAAGCCGCGCCATTGAAACGGTCACCGGTAAAAAGCCCCGCATAAAGTGGGTCAACGACCTTTTTCTCGGGAACAAAAAAATCTGCGGCATACTGACAGAAGCCCAGACCAGCTTCGAATCGGGCCAGATTGACAGGCTCATTATCGGAATCGGCGTCAACTGTTTCCCCGGAAAGTTCCCCGATGAAGTTGCGGAGATTGCAGGCTCCGTCTCGGACGAGCCTCTCGCTTTTTCGAGAAGCGCCCTCGCCGCGGAGATCGTAAACGAGCTTCTTACGCTGCTTCAGACTTTCACCGACAGAAAATTTATGACCGAGTACCGCAGAAAGTGCTTCATCTTAGGAAAGGATATACGGATTTACGGCTTCGGAGACAAAAAAGGCATACGCGCCCGGGCCATCGACATAGACCGCGACGGCGGCCTTGTTGTGGAATACATGGAAGGCCCTCATATGAGAGAAATAATGACCATAACTTCCGGCGAGGTATCCGTAAGGGCCGAGTAGCCGAGACAGCGCCGTCACTTACTCCACCCCGGGCCACGAACCTCGGGTAACCATTATCCTTTTTGGTATAAAATTTAATTTCAGGATAACAGATTTCAACCTTTTTGATGCGAATTGATAAAGCAGGTATAACGCAGCCTTTGATTCACGGCTTTCTATATACCTGCTTTGATATTTCAGCAAAAAAAGGGTTAATTTCGTTATCCTTTTTGGCGCATACACCACAAAAAGGATAATCGCCCCCGTTCTTCAGTTATTGCCATACAACAGTTGTTGCCATACAACCTCAGGCAGCGGCGTCTCTATTCCTTCACCGTTCCGTCGGCATTGAACACCGGAAGCTTTTCAAGGAATATGATGTCGTCTCTGTCTGCTGCCTCGCCTTCGGCCAGAACCGCCATCTTTCCGACGATATTTCCGCCAACTGCTTCGTTGAGAGCCTCAAGGGCAGCAAGCGACTCGCCGGTGCTTATCACGTCGTCGACAATGAGTATGCGCTTTCCTCTCATCTTATCGGCTTCCTTCTTTCCCAGACAGAGAATCTGCGTTCCCTTCGTCGTGATGGAGTTAACCTCCACGGTTACGATATCCTGCATGTATACCTTAGCGCCCTTTCTCGCTACGATGTAGTCGTCGGTTCCGGCCTGCCTTGCCATTTCGTAGGCGAGAGGAATTCCCTTGGACTCCGCTGTCAGGATTATGTCGAACTCCGGCGCCTTTGCCAGAAGCTCCGAGGCCGCCGCCTTTGTCACTTCCACATCGCTGAACATAACAAAGCCCGCAATGTAGAGATCGTCCGATACCTGGCAGATAGGGAGCTGTCTTTTCAGACCTGCTATAGTCATTTCATGAAACATTTTCGTTCGTCCTTTCATAAAGAAAATACATTTAGATTATACTCTTATCGGCTTCGTCCCGCAAGAGGCTGTCCGTCCTAACCGTTCTTTTCGCTGAGCTTTCCCCAGACTACCAGCCTGGCCTCTTCAAACTCGTAGGTGCAGGTGCTCAGCATGACGATTTTGTCGGAAGGGGAAACACTGACCTCTGAGCCGCCTCCTGACGGTATCTCATTGCTTTTTCTTATCCGGTCTATATACGCCTTTTTCTCATCGTCCGTGGCAAACTCAAACTTATACATCTCGCTGTCCGAAGGTATTGTGGCGGCGCCAAAGACTGCAACCTCGTATTCCGCGTCCGGCACAGCCAGCTTCATTGTTTTGTGCTCATTGTAGTAACCGTCATCATCCCTGTACTCCAGAAGGCTCTTAAACATGGAGCCGTCGTTCATCCGGTGCCCGTAAATTATGGTGTTGAAGTCGTCGAAGGGCTGTTCGCATCTGTAGTCGACGAACAGGCTTCCCTTGACGTTCCAGGTTTTATCCGTCAGACGATAGAGATAGTAGGAGTTATCCTCTCCCTGAACCACCGGATAATTAATCACCGTGTCCTCCGAATAAAGCCACGCGACCACGTCCTCGTTCTTCTCCTTCAGCGCGTCAAAATCTATGCGCATGGTCTCGTCGGGAATGACCTCAGCAATTTCGGCAAGCTCGTCGTAAACTTCGGTTCCTTCCCGGTATTCGCTTACTATGGTTGCGATTTTATATATACAGAAGGCGATGATACAGAGCAGGATCACCATTATCACTCTGTACGCCGTCCCGGATTTTTTTGCTTTCTTTTTTCCGTCCATCAGTACCCGCCTTTCGGCCCATCCCGGCCATACACAGCAAGTATATCACATAAGTAAATTCCTTGCCAATGCGCGCCTGTTAAAATATAATTATGATATAACCCTTTAAGGACAGTTTGAATCACAAGGAGATTTTTATGATTGAATATAATTTCGGAGCGCTGCAGAACGGCAGCGACATACGCGGAGTGGCCATGGAGGTTCCCGGCGGAAAAGCGGTGAATTTAGGTGACGTCGCCACAGCCCGCATCGCCAAGGGCTTTCTCTTCTGGCTATCGAACAAAACCGGCAAAAAACCTTCGGAGATGACCGTCTCCATCGGAAGAGATTCAAGGCTTACGGGGCCGGAGCTTGAAGCGGCCTTCGCGTACGCTCTCATTCCTTACGGAGTGACCGTCTTAAGGGCAGGGCTCGCTTCCACCCCTGCCATGTTTATGTCTACGGTCTTTAACGAGTGCAGGTGCGACGGCGCGGTTATGATCACGGCAAGCCACCTTCCCAAGGAGCGGAACGGCTTCAAGTTTTTCGACGCAGACGGCGGCCTGAACAAAGGCGACATCACGGACATCATAACCTTTGCGGAATCCGATTCAATTCTGGGCCGTCTCATGCCCGTAACTCCCGGCAGCATTGAGGATTCAAACCTTATGGAGCTTTACTGCGCCCACTTAAGAAAGCTTATCACGGACGGCGTCGGCTCCGGAGAGACGCCTCTTTCCGGACTTAAAATAACCGTGGATGCCGGAAACGGCGGAGGCGGATTTTTCGCCCGCAACGTTTTAGAACCTCTGGGCGCCGACGTTTCATCCTCACAGTTTCTGGAGCCTGACGGAGAGTTTCCTAACCACGCCCCGAACCCGGAGGACAAGGCGGCCATGGCATCTATATGCAGCCGCGTAAAAGAAGCCGGATCCGACCTGGGTCTCATTTTCGATACGGACGTTGACAGGGCTTCGGCCGTGGACGAAAACGGCTGCGAAATAAACAGAAATAAAATTGTGGCTCTTGCCGCAGCGCTCATTGAAAATCCGTCGGCCGGAACCACCGTCGTCACCGACAGCATCACAAGCGGCCACCTTAAGGATTTTCTGGAGAGCACCCTGAATCTGAAGCACCTTCGCTTCAGGCGCGGATACAGGAACGTCATAAATAAAGCCATGGAATTGAGAGAAGAAGGCATCGACGCCCGCCTGGCCATAGAGACCTCAGGCCATGCAGCCTATGAGGAGAATTACTTCTTAGATGACGGAGCCTATCTTGCCACAAAAATTGTAATTAAGACCGCTCTCCTTCATAAAGATGGCAAAGGTATTTCATCGCTGATTGCCGATATGGCGGAACCTGCAGAATCAAGGGAGATCAGGTTCCCGATTCTCACAGACGATTTTTCATCTTATGCGGACAAGGTTCTTGCCGCCTTTGAGGAAGCGGGACATTCTATAGCCGGATGCATCCTTGCAAGCCCTAACTACGAGGGAATCCGCCTGGAATTTACGAATCCGGAAATCGCCGGCTGGCTTCTCATCAGGAAGTCCCTTCACGACCCCATTATGCCGCTTAACCTTGAAAGCGACGTGAGCGGCGGCGTGGATAAAATGCTGGCTTTAATAAAACCTGTTCTGGATAGGTTCGAAAAGCTTGATAAATCCGTGCTTTAGATGTAGTATTATATATGTGAGCAATATCGGCTCCCTTGTGATGCGTCGGGAGCCGACAATACGGGCTCGTAGCTCAGTTGGGAGAGCGCCGCGTTCGCAACGCGGAGGCCGAGGGTTCGAACCCCTTCGGGTCCACCAAAAACCGAAAGCAGGCCATAAGGCCTGTTTTTGGTTTTTTGATATGAAATAGGGGGTTCGAACCCGTGAGGGCGCGAGCGTTAACGGCAAGGCTCCTGTGGAGCCT
>CALXBQ010000004.1 GCA_944386595.1 uncultured Clostridia bacterium | reverse complement strand
ATTTAAAAATAAAAATTAAAGCTGTATTATGAAATAGCAACCAGCGCCAGCGAAATAACTATGAACAGAATCGCTGCCACTACAGTCATCTTCTTTAATATGGCTTCATATCCTCTGCTCTTCTTCTTTCCGAAAAGCTGTTCAGCTCCGCCTGCGATGGAACCGGAAAGTCCGTCGCTGTTTCCCGGCTGGAGAAGAACCGTAGCTATAAGGAACACGCTTATTATAGCAAGGATAACCATTAAAGCAGTATGCATTATCGTCCCTCCTTTAAGATTCTAACCATTAAACTTTATCATATACGCCGTGGAAAATCAAGTGAAATGTAGCCGCCTAAACACTTTTCGGGCATTTTTTCCCGGACGTCCCGGCGGCTTTAAATGCATTTTACCTTTTAGAAATTGATTATGTCCATGAATTTTTCCGGATCCAGGCTGGCTCCCCCTACGAGAGCGCCGTCTATCTCGTCCATGTTCATTATCTCAGTGGCGTTTTCGGGCTTTACGCTGCCGCCGTACTGAATGATGACTCTGTCGCATGTATCCTCATCGAACATTTCGGAAACCGTGTTTCTTATCATGGCGCACATTTCCCCGGCCTGCTCCGGCGTGGCCGTCTTACCCGTGCCTATGGCCCAGACGGGCTCATACGCTATTACGAGCCTTCCCGCTTCTTCCGCCGTAAGTCCTTCAAGGTCTTTTTTCAGCTGACCGGAAACCACTTCGTTCTGAACGCCCTTTTCTCTTTCCGCAAGGACCTCTCCAACGCAGAGAATCGGCGTTATATCGCTTTCTCTCAAAAGCTTCTTAAGCTTAAGGTTTACGGTCTCATCGGTTTCTCCGAAATACTGTCTTCTCTCGGAGTGACCCACTATGCAGTAATCCACTCCCAGCTCCCTTAGCATCGGAACGGAAATCTCGCCGGTGAAAGCCCCTTCGTCCTCAAAGTGGACATTCTGGGCTCCGACGCCTACTCCGCTGCCTTTAAATGCGCCTGCGAGAACGTCAAGCTGCGTATAAGGAGCGATTACGGCTGCTCTGATGTCGGTATCGTGATAGAGCTCCTTGAAACGCTTCGCAAATTCCAGCGCTTCCTTTCTGGTCTTATACATCTTCCAGTTTCCGGCTATAAGAGGGACTCTCATTCCCATTTCGCTACGCCTCCTGAATCACGGCAATGCCCGGAAGCTCTATTCCCTCGAGGAACTCAAGGGAAGCTCCGCCGCCTGTAGAAATATGTGTCATCTTATCCTCGAGACCGAAGCCCTTTACCGCCGCCGCGGAGTCTCCTCCGCCTATAACGGTAACGGCACCTGAATCCGCAAGAATCTCGGCGATGGCTCTGGTGCCCTTGGCAAACTCAGGCATCTCGAACACTCCCACCGGGCCGTTCCATACCACGGTCTTCGCGGCCTTAAGCTCTTTTCCGAAGAGCTCAACGGTCTTAGGTCCTATGTCCATTCCCATCATATCGGCAGGAATGTTTTCCCTGTCCACGACTGCGGTCTTTGCGTCGTTTTTAAATTCGTCGGCGCAGACCACGTCTACAGGAAGGAGAAGCTTTACTCCTGACTTTTCAGCCTTTGCCAGAAGTTCTCCCGCAAGACCGATGCTTCCCTCGTCCAGGATGGACGTTCCTATTTCAAGACCCATGGCTTTAAAGAATGTGTAGCTCATGCCTCCTGCGATGATGAGAGTGTCGACTTTCTTCATCAGGTTCTCGATGACCTTAATCTTATCTCCTACTTTGGCGCCGCCCATTATGGCAACGAAAGGTCTTTCAGGATTTTCAACGGCATCGCCCAGGAATTTCACTTCTTTTTCGATAAGGAATCCTGAGACGGCCGGAAGGAATTCCGCCACTCCCGCCGTTGAAGAATGAGCCCTGTGAGCCGTACCGAAGGCCTCCTGGACAAAAACGTCACCTAAGGAAGCGAGTTCTTTGGAAAACTCTTTGCCGTTTTCGGTCTCTTCTTTTCTGTATCTTACGTTCTCAAGGAGAGCGATTTCTCCGTCCTTAAGCGCTGCGACCTCCGCCCTTACTCCGTCGTCCACTACAACGGGACTTGCGGCGAAAACGACCTGCTTTCCCATAAGCTCCGAAAGCCTTTCGGCAACGGGCTTAAGGCTGTACTCAGGCTTAGGTTCACCTTTAGGTCTTCCCAGGTGGGACATTATGATGACCCTGGCGCCGTTATCGGCAAGGTACTCTATGGTAGGAAGGGCCGCTCTGATTCTGGTATCGTCGGTTATTTTCCCGTCCCCGTCCAAAGGTACGTTAAAATCACAGCGGACGAGGGCGCGGACGCCCTGCCAGCTTATATCTCTTACTGTTTTCTTCATCGCCGGAATCTCCTATTTAGCGTTATCAACCTCGTACATGTGCTTTATGAGCTCGAGGATCTTGCTGGAATATCCGTACTCGTTATCGTAGAACGCAATGAGCTTGAAGAATTTGTCGTTAAGCTCTATACCCTCTCTTGCATCGAAGATGGAGGTGTGGGGATCGCCTACGAAATCTCCGGATACCACTTCGTCGTCAACGTATTCTATCACGCCGTGAAGGTAAGTCTCGGAAGCCTTCTTTACTGCTCTGCAGATAGCGTCGTAGGAAGCCGAGGTCTTAAGCACGACGTTAAGGTCGATTACGGAAACGTCAGCGGTAGGAACTCTGTACGAAATACCGGTCATCTTTCCTGCGAGAGCCGGGATTACAAGGCCTACAGCCTTTGCCGCGCCTGTGGTAGAAGGAATAACGTTTCCGAATACGGATCTTCCCGTTCTCCAGTCTTTCATGGATCTGGCGTCTACAACCTTCTGCTTTGCGGTTGCGGAATGAATGGTGGACATGAGTCCCTGCTCGATTCCGAAGTTATCCTCTAAAACCTTGCAGAGAGGAGCCAGACAGTTGGTGGTGCATGATGCGTTGGATACCACGTCCATGTCCTTAGTGTACTCGTCGGAGTTTACTCCGTATACAAACGTCGGCGTGGTCTTGTCCTTGGCCGGAGCGGATATGATAACCTTCTTGGCTCCTGCCTTGATGTGGTCCATAGCCTTCTCGGTAGTCGTATATGCGCCGGTAGCCTCCACGATATACTCTGCTCCGCACTTGTCCCAGTGAATGTTCTTGGCCTCGGTCTCGCTGAATACCGGAACCTTCTTACCGTCGATGATAAGTCCCTCGTCATACTTTCCGAGCTCTTTCGGAAATCTGCCAAAAGTAGTGTCGTACTTCAGCATGTAAACGAGATAGTCAAGATCTGCGTTTCTCACGTTGATGCCTGCAATCTCGATTTCAGGCATGTCCATAGCCGCTCTGATTACCACTCTGGCGATTCTTCCAAAACCGCTGATACCAACTTTAATTGCCATTTTAAACCTCCGTATCTCTTTCTGGATTAAAGTTTGATTATTTATTTAATGCCGCGTTCCGGCATTGAGAACGTATTTTATCCGGACAAAGGGTGAAAGCCCGCGCTCTAAAAGCGTCTTCTCTTCGACGAGGACAGAATGTGCATGCCCTCTCTGTACTTGGCCACGGTCCTTCTGGATATATCTATTCCCTTGGCCTTTAATATGTCGGCCATCTCCTGGTCGCTGTAAGGCTTCTTCGGATCCTCTCCGTCGATGATTTCCTTTATGAAGCTCTTCACGCTGTTGGAGGAAACTCCCGTTCCGTCTCCGGAGGCCACTCCGCTGGTGAAAAAGTATTTCAGCTCAAAAACCCCTCTCGGGCTCTGCATGTATTTTCCGTTTATGGACCTGCTGACGGTGGATTCGTGGATTCCAATCTCCTCGGCAATCTGCTTAAGGGTCAGAGGCTTCAGGTGCTTCTCGCCGTAGTCGAAAAAGTCCTGCTGGTATCTGACTATGGCCGTCGCCACGTTGTATATGGTCTGCTTTCTCTGCTCAATGCTCTTAATAAGCCACACTGCGGCGTTAAAGCGGTTATTGAGGTACTTGTTCAGCTCCTCATCGTTAGCCGCCTCTGCGCTGAGCTTATTGTAATACGAGCTTACCATAAGCCTCGGCATGCTGGTGTCGTTGGTCGTAACGACGTATTCGCCGTCGATCTTCTCCACAAAAACGTCAGGCACTATGTATTTAATATTTTCGTCGGAATCGTAAAGCCTGCCCGGCTTCGGCTCAAGGCTCCTTATCTTATCGGCTATGGCCTGCACGTCCTGGTTCCTGATTCCCAGGGTCTTGGCTATCTGAGAAATCCTGTTCTCCGCAAGATCCTCCAGCATATTCTCGATGACAAACTCCGTCTCTTCGTCAAGCTCCCCTTTAGCGGCAAGCTGAATCTCAAGACATTCCCGGAGGTTCCTCGCGCCTACTCCCGGCGGGTCGAAGGTCTGGATCACGTCGAGAACCTTTTCCACGTCTTCGGCGGAAGCGTCCATGTTCGCCGCAATCTCCTCCACCGACATGGTAAGATAGCCGTTATCGTCTATGGCCTCTATCATATACCTTCCTATCTCGGCGCATCTTCCCTTAAGGCTGGAAAACTGCAGCTGTCCCAGAAGGTAGTCTATGAGCGTATATTTAAACGACACGTACTGCTCGTAGGTGTAGTCGTTATCGTCATCGTCCGCCGAGCTTTCCCACTGCCTGTATGTTTCAAGCTCGTAATCGGATTCGGCAATCTTCTCCCTGATGTCGATTTCCTCGCCGTTATCCGGCTTCTCGGCTTCAAGCACCGGATTTTCCAGAAGTTCGTTCTGAATGTAGTCGGTAAGCTCCTGACTGTTAAACTGCAGGATCTGTATTGCCTGTATAAGCTCCGGCGTCATCGAAAGCTTCTGAGTCTGTTCAATTGTCAGTTCATATCCTAATCTCATAAAGCTCTCCTCTGACGCTTCAAATTAGTTACATGCTTATGCAAATATTATACCATATAAAAAAGTAAATGCCACTGATTTTTGGCTATTTCAGTCCCGGAAATCCCAGCTGCCTCAGGGCCTCAAACAGGACTATATTTGCGGAATTGGCCAGATTGAAGGATCTGAGTCTGGTGCTTTCGCTCATGGGAATCCTTATGGCAAAGTCCTTGTGTTCTTCTATAAAGTCTCTGGGGAGCCCCGCCGTCTCCCTTCCGAAAAGGAACATGTCTCCGTCCCTGTATGCGGGCTCCGTATAAGCCTTTGCACCCTTTGTGGTGGCGAGAAACATTCTGGCTCCGGCGTATTCTCTCATAAAGTCGTCAAAGCTTTCGTGAACCGTAAGCTTTACGTATGGCCAGTAGTCGAGGCCCGCCCGCTTAAGGGCCTTATCGTCTATGGAAAAGCCCAGGGGCTTCACCAGGTGAAGGCATGTGTCCGTTGCCGCGCACGTCCTCGCTATGTTTCCCGTGTTAGGGGGGATTTCAGGATTTACAAGTACTATGTGAAGAGGCATGATTTTCTCCTTTCGCGGCTCGGGCCGCTCCTCTTATAATATATGTTTTAAGACTTTCGGGCAACCGCTTTACGAAAAAATCCCGGACGAATCCGGGATTAAAAAAGTTCTATGGTTTTATTAAGATTTATGCGTTCTTTCCGCAGCACTTCTTGTACTTAAGGCCGCTTCCGCAAGGACACGGGTCATTTCTGCCCGGCTTCTTCTCTACGTGAACAGTCTTTGATTTCTTGTACTCCTTATAGATTTCCTCGCGTCTTTCCACCGGGAGAACCTTGTCCCACTCAGGGATAGACCAGAGATAATCGGCGTCGGCCTTATGCATGTTGAAGTAGAGCTTCTCAAAGTCGATGTCAAGGCTTATTTCGCTGTCCTCAGTGATCTTCTTAAGATCCAGCTCCTTCTTAAGGCTGGTGTTGATGCCGTCGAGGAATCCCATGAATATGATCTTATTGCAGTCAAATTTCTCAACGAGATCAGAGAACTTTCCTTCCAGCTTCTTTTCGTGGTCCGAAAGGATGTAAGTGTAGATTTTGGTTTCCGTCTCCGAATACTCCTTCCAGAATTCGTCGATGGTCGCCTTCGTCTGACCTTCCATAAGGTCAAGCCACTGGTTCAGTAAACTCATTTATATATCCTCCTGAAATATAATCAAAATATGTATCGCCTGTCGGGCAAATCCTGCAGCCCGCAGCAGTTAAAGGGTCTTTGCGATAGCGATGATGTCGCCTACTATGGCGCTTCCCGTAGGAAGAGCCCCTGCGCCCTTGCCGTAGAACATAACCTCGTCAACGGCATTTCCCGTCACGTAGATGGCGTTAAACTCGTTGGACACTCCCGCAAGCGGATGGGAATTTTCAATCTCCATCGGCGCAACGCTGTACTCCAGCTTTCCGTCCTTTATGGCAGCCTTTGCTATGAGTTTTATCCTGCAGCCCTTCGCCTTGGCGGCCTCGATGTCGTCCATGGTGATGTGGCTTATGCCCTTTGTCGGAATGTCGGCAGGCTTTACGTATTTGTCAAAGCAGAGAGCCATGAGTATGGAAAGCTTGTTGGCAACGTCGATACCCTCGACGTCTGCAGTCGGATCGGCCTCGGCAAAGCCTTTAGCCTGCGCGTCTTTCAGAACCTCGCCGTAGTCAAGTCCCAGGTCGGTCATTTTCGTCAGAATGTAGTTGGTGGTTCCGTTGAGGATTCCCATAACCTCTGTGAACTCGTTTCCGGAAAGAGCCTCCATAATAGCCGTAAGGGCCGGGATTCCGCCGCCTACGCTGGCCTCAAATCTGAATCCTACGCCGTTTTCTTCAGCGGTTTTCTTCAGCTCGTCGAAATAAGCTGCAACGGCAGCCTTGTTCGGAGTCACTACGGACTTGCCCGCCTTCATGGCCTTAAGCATAAAGTCGGTGGAAGGCTGGATTCCCCCAAGAGCCTCAACCACGATATCGATCTCCGGGTCTGCAAAAATCTTCTCGGGATTGTCGACGATCATATCCTCCGTAAGTCCCTTGGCAAGGCACTTGTCCACGGCCTTGTCCAAAACCCTGGTGACTCTGATCTGTCTTCCCGTTCTCTTTTCTATAAGTTCGGCATTCATCTTCAGAATGTCGTAAGTACCTCCGCCTACGGTTCCAAGGCCGAGGATAGCAACATTTACCGGTCTCATTAAAATTCCTCCTGATACGCGCACCCTGCCGGTGCGCCGGGTTATAAAGCTCACACGCGCATGCACGCGGCGATAGGTCTGTAAAATACGTCAGACTTGATTATATACCAAAAAAGCGGATTTGTCTTTATAATTTTTAGGATATACGGGCACACAGGCAGGAAGAATCCGCAGAAAATTAGTCAGGTACGATTTAGTCAATCGTACTTGACTAAATCCGGAAGTTCTGTTATTTGAGAGCATATGCCGTGCAGGTTTTCAAAAAGAGACGATCCCCCGAGGGTGATTCCGGGGGATTGGTTGCATTGGGGCCATCAGTGCCAATTTTTAATCGGCATTTACTTCAACCAGCAGCTCCCAATATCCATTTTGGCTGGTTCCAACACGCCTTACCATATTTTGCTTTTTTTATCTACTGATGTAGTACTTAACACGGTCGTTTTTCCAGCACAGTTTTTCAGCTATCTCCCTTTGTGTTATGTCCGGCTGCTTCTTAATCACCGCAAGCACGGCCTTATATTCTTCTGTTAATCTTATTTGGGTAGCTTGGGTAGTACCTTGGGTAGCTTGGGTAGTTTTTTTAATGTTTTCATTGTACAAACTACGATAAAGATTGATGCGGAGAGCAGTATCCATATCTATGAATTCCGGTTCGCGCAGACCATATTCATTCATGGCTTTCATAAGTTTCGGGATGCCGCTGCCCCATTCCTCTATCAGGTTCATATAGGAGAATGCACGTGCAAGCGCACGGTTTCGGATTTTGGAATATCCCTCTTTCATCTTATCTATGGTAACTCCCGGCATGAGACCCCCTGGAGAAGTGATTTCCAGCCGATCGTCATACAAAGCTACTTGTATTCGTGAACTCTGCAAAAAGCTGCAATTCATGACTGCATTGATAATAAGCTCTCTGATACTGTCCGGCGGAAGCTCATAGATATCTTTCCGGTAAATTCCTTCCACTTCCGCTCCTACCATGTGTAAAAGCCGTTCTCAAAGCCTTCGCACTCGCCTGTATCTGCATAATCCGCCTTGTCTATGCCGAGTCTGTCCAGCACTTTTTTCGTACACTGAAGATACATTTTTTCTCCTCCAAACAATAAATATCGTTGCTTGCCCCTAATCTATCCTGCCGCTGCCTCTGTTGCCGCCGAATTCGCAGCCGTACTGGTGGTCGTTGCCGTAGTACCAGCGTCCGTTAGATCGCGTCCCTCTGCCGCAGCTTTTGCGGGCCATACGACTCGTAAGCTGCCTTTTGGCCCATGGCTCTGCCGATTTTGCGGGCCATTTACTTTTCAAAAACTGTTCTGGCCCGCAGTTTCAGCAATATTGCGGGCCATCTATGTTGCAAAACGCTCTTTAGCCCGCAGATTGACTTACTGATGCGGGCCATTTACTCCTCGAAACTTGTTTTGGCCCACAGTTTCGTCGATCTTGCGGGCCATACAAGTCGAAAAATGCCCTTTGGCCCGCACCTCTTTTCCATACGCAAATTATAGCACGATACCTATTTAAACAAACAAGCAAAATTTTAAATAGCCCCTCCGAATTATGGTTGATATTTAAAATTATCCTCATTTTTTATATCCTCAGCCGCTTGCTGCTTCTCTCAAAAAGCGCGAAAAAACCACCCTCAAAGGGTGGTCTTCGTTGGCTAGGGTAGCAGGATTCGAACCTGCGCATGACGGAATCAGAATCCGTTGCCTTACCGCTTGGCGATACCCCATCGTTGGAGGCGACACCCAGATTTGAACTGGGGAATAAAGGTTTTGCAGACCTCTGCCTTACCACTTGGCTATGTCGCCACATATTTCCTGTCGCATGAAAGTTACGTGTCAAAATATTTAAATATGGGGTGGGTAGTGGGATTCGAACCCACGCATACAGGAGCCACAATCCTGTGTCTTAACCACTTGACGATACCCACCATATCGGGTAAGTCTCCTGCATCACTCCCATGGATATTCTAACACATGAACCAGCAATGCGCAACTTTATAATTGGCGACCTGGAACGGGCTCGAACCGTCGACCTCCAGCGTGACAGGCTGGCATTCTAACCAACTGAACTACCAGGCCGCATAGTGAGTGAAAAAAATGGTGGGCGTTATAGGGCTCGAACCTATGACCCTCTGCTTGTAAGGCAGATGCTCTCCCAGCTGAGCTAAACGCCCGAAAATGGTAGCGGCGAGTGGAGTCGAACCACCGACCTTCCGGGTATGAACCGGACGCTCTAGCCAACTAAGCTACACCGCCACGTTACCAGATTTTAATCACTGCAAGAAATATATTACCAAAACCGCAGGACTAAGTCAATAACTTTTTTCCCGAATCGGCCGCCAATATTTACCAGAGCATTTACCGATGCTTGGGGCCGCCGCCAATCCGATGTACCTAAACATCAGTCTTCACACGGCGGTCCGAAGCCTTTTTCTTTAGCCCGGTGGCCATGTGAGCTTACGCTTGCCGAGAATGTGAAAATGCAGATGCTTTACAGTCTGGAAAGCGTCCTCACCGTTGTTGCTCACTACTCTGTAACCGTTCTCAAGTCCCAGATCGGCTGCGATTTCATGAATCTTGAACATGATGTAGCCCAGGAGTTCTCTGTCCTCTTCCTTTACATCGTCCAAAGAAGCGATGTGCTTTTTAGGAATTACGAGAACGTGAACGGGAGCCTGAGGGTCCAGGTCGTGAAACGCGATGATCTTATCGTCCTCGTAGGCAACATTTGAAGGAATCTCACGTCCTGCGATGCCGCAAAATACGCAATCACTCATGTGTCGTCTCTCCTTTCATTCCGTATCTATATTCATGCAGAAGTCTGACATCGGCGAAAGTGCCTAAAAGCTCATCGCCGCCCTCTGCATAAACTCTGACATAGTTATCTGTGTATCCCGTCAGCAGGCCTTCCTCCGTCCTTTCCTCGAACAAAACCTGCCTGATGCTGCCCCTGCACTTTTCGTAAAATGCAGACGCCGCTTCACCTGCTTTTTCCGCCAGTCTTTCAAGTCTTTCGTTCTTAACGTCTCCAGGTATCTGGTCCGTCATCTCGGCGGCTTTCGTCCCGCTCCTCTTCGAGTAGCGGAAGCAGTGGACGCGGCAGAAACCTGCCGCGTCCACTGCGGCGAGGGTCTCGCCGAAAGCCGCCTCGGTTTCTCCCGGAAAACCTGCTATTATATCCGTAGTTATGCCGTAGAGCGGATCAAAGTCCTTGAGGGCATTTACTATGTCCATGTACTCATCTACGGTATAGTGCCTGTTCATCTTCCTGAGCACCTCGTCCGACCCGCTCTGAATGGAAAGGTGCAGATGGTGGCAGAGCTTTTCGTATTTCAGAAGTCCTTTTACGTATTCCGCATTTATGACGGTCGGCTCCAGAGAACTGAGCCTTATTCTGAAGTCTCCCGGAATATCGCTTAAGTCCTTGATCAGAGGCTCTATGCCCGAGCATGGCACAGGTTTTGCGCCTTCATCAATCAGCCCGGATCTTGCGGTTCCGTTAGATGGCACGCTCATTGCGGCCTCATTTTTCGAAATCCCGTCCGGCATACATCTTGCGGCCCCGTTTCCATACGGCTCGCACCCGTTTAATCCGTCTCTCTCCGCTCCGTAAAGGGCCGTGTTTATGCCGGTGAGAATCAGCTCCTTAAAGCCTTTGTCTATGAGGGTTTTCGCCTCGCAGATTATTTCCTCCATACTTCGGCTTCTCACCGGGCCTCTGGCATATGGAATCATGCAGTAGGAACAGAACCTGTTGCAGCCCTCCTCTATCTTTATGTAGGCCCGGGTTCTTGATTCCATGGAAGTGATGATGCCCGACGATTTGTATTCGGTAAGCTCCTCATAGGGCGTCACCTCGCACATCTTATACCTGCCTGCCTTCTCTTCCGCTTCTCTTTTCCCGATAAAATCCTCTATGTATTTTCTAAGCTCGTTCTTTTCGCCGTTTCCCGCGACTATGTCAACGCCTTCCACAGAGGCCACCTCTTCAGGCTTTGTCTGAGCGTAGCAGCCCGTAACGGCGATAACCGCCTCCGGCGAGCGCCGCTTCATTCGCCTTATGTACTGGCGCGATTTTCTGTCGGCAAGATTCGTTACGGTGCAGGTGTTTATGATGTAGATATCGGCAACGTCGTCTTCTCCCGTCACCTGATATCCTGCCCGGGCGAACTCCTCCTTCAGCGCCTCGGTCTCATACTGGTTCACCTTGCAGCCGAGAGTGTAAAATGCTATCTTCAAGTTCTCTTATTCCCTTCTACAGCTCCAATTCATACATTATCATGGCCAGGGCCGCAGGCCCTGCCGTTTCTGTTCTCAGAATGGTTTTCCCTAGGGACACGCAGTCGGCGCCCAGCTCCTTCAGGGCCCGGGCTTCACTATCGGAAAAGCCGCCCTCGGGCCCGATGATCACGGCCATTCGTTCAGGCCTGCAGCCGCCATTTTCGCAGCTTACGGTTTCACGCAAGGCATCTTTTATGGTTCGTCCCGTCTCGTTTTCGTAAGGAAATATAACCTTATCGAAATCCGAAAGCATATCTGTCATCTGTCCGAAAGACAGCTGCTCTCCCACTTCGGGAATTCTGCCCCGCCTGCACTGCTTCACGGCTTCTGCGGCGACTTTCCGCCACCTGTCTATCTTCTTTCCAAAGCCGCCCTTTTCAACCACCACGGTTCTGTCCATGAAAACCGGGTAAATTTCACTGACGCCCTCCTCCGTGCATTTCTGGACTATTTCGTCCATCTTTGAAGCCTTTGGGACTCCCTGAAACAGAGTGACCCGAATCCGCGGTTCTCGTGCGAAAGCCTGCTTATCGGTTATCCTTAAAACCGCGCTGTCATCGGTAATCTCTTCTATTACCGCTCTGTATTCCCATTTGACCGAATCGGAAACCTCCACCTCATCTCCCGGCTTAAGGCGCAAAACCCTTCTCATATGCTTAAGGTCGCCGGAATCGGTCATGACGATTTCCGAGTCCCCTATATCCCTTTCATTTACAAAGAATCTGCTCATATCCATCCTCCGAATATCCTGTTAAAGGCGTCGAAATATATGAGTGCGCATGCAAATACGATGACGAAAGGAAGGCCCATGAGCCTTTTGTCCCTTCCCCTTGCAAGGATAAGGTAGAGTACGCACGCAAGTATCAGCTCGAAGATCAGAGCATACGACCTGCTGTAAAATGCAGGGTATCCTTCCGCTATCATAAGGGACGGCGCAACGGCCGCGCAGATTCCTCCGACCCACTCCTTCTGGTGAGCGTTATGGGAAGCTATGCATATGAGAGCTCCGATGACGGCCAGAATAAGCCTGTAGATAAAGAGCCTCAGATCTCCTCCGCCTCCCGCAAGATAAACGTAAATGGTGTACGCGCAGACGGCCCCGCCGTAACACGCAAAGGCCGCGATTCCGCTCTTTAAGGTGTCTCCCGCGTAAAAAGCAAGGAGTGACCCGGCAAAGAGCCATATTCCGTAATGGACGAGGACGTTTCCCACAAGTCCCCTTCCTCCTATGTCCCCTGTCACCCACGCCAGGAACATGCCCAGCACCAGGGCGAACAGTGCGTAGATAACGTCGTATTTTCTTCCCGTCTTTCCTCTGTTGTATGCCAAAACCTGTCTCCTACTGATATATTTTATATGCTCCGCCTCAATTTCCGGCGGTCTCCGTCTTCTAAAGGCTTCTGCACCTTCCCACGGCCTCGTGCCAGCCCTTTATGAGCTTTTCACGCAGCTCTTCGTCCATGGAAGGCTCAAATACCTCGGCCGGGCGGACGTTTGCCTTTAAATCCTCTGTATTCTTCCAGTATCCCGTAGCAAGGCCCGCAAGGTACGCGGCCCCCAGGGACGTTGTCTCTATTATCTCCGGTCTGTACACGGCGGTGTTCAGAATGTCTGCCTGAAACTGCATGAGGAAACCGTTGGCGCACGCTCCTCCGTCTACCCTGAGGCCGGTGAGACTTCTTCCAAGATCCGACTCCATGGCCTTTAGGAGGTCATAGCACTGATACGCCATGGACTCCAGAGCCGCTCTGACTATGTGGTTTCTGCTGCTTCCTCTTGTAAGTCCCGTCAGGATTCCCCTTGCGCCCGGATCCCAGTACGGCGCGCCCAGTCCCGCAAAGGCCGGAACCAGATACACTCCGCCGCTGTCGCTTACGGCTTTGGCAAGACCTTCGCTTTCCGCCGCAGATGATATTATACCCAGCTCATCTCTCAGCCACTGGATTACCGCCCCGCACACGAAGACCGAACCCTCCAGGGCATAGCTGACTTTGCCGTCAAGGCCCCACGCCACGGTGGTGAGAAGTCCGTTTTTCGACGTTATGGGCTTTTCCCCGGTGTTCATGAGAAGAAAGCAGCCCGTTCCGTAGGTGCTCTTCGCCATGCCCTCGTCGAAGCACATCTGACCGAACAGAGCCGCCTGCTGATCTCCCGCAGCGCCTGCAACAGGAATAGAGCCTGCGAACAGGTCGCTTTCCGTCTCGCCGAAGAAGCCGCTTGACGGCCTTACCTCCGGCAGCATGGACGCCGGAATCCCGTATATGCCAAGAAGCTCCTCGTCCCATTTGAGTTCGTGTATGTTGAACATCATGGTTCTCGATGCATTGGAATAATCGGTGGCGTGAACTCTGCCCTTCGTCATCTTCCATATGAGCCACGTCTCCACCGTTCCGAAGAGAAGCTCCCCTCTTTCCGCCTTTTCCCTTGCGCCTTCAACGTTTTCAAGAATCCAGCGTATCTTGGTGGCGCTGAAATAAGGGTCTATGAGAAGGCCGGTCTTTTCTTTTATCTTATCTGCAAGTCCCTCCTCTTCAAGGCTCCTGCAGTAATCTGCCGTTCTCCTGCACTGCCACACTATGGCGTTGTATACAGGCTCCCCCGTGTTCCTGTCCCATACTATGGTGGTCTCTCTCTGGTTGGTAATGCCGATGGCCTCGATATTATGCCACGTTGCCGCAGCCTTTATGAGAGCCTCGTAGCATACGCTCACCTGAGAGCTCCATATCTCCTCGGGGTCGTGCTCCACCCACCCCTCTTTAGGGAATATCTGTGTGAACTCCTTCTGGGCCGAGCTTATCTGCCTGCCGGCTCTGTCGTATATTATGCACCGGGAGCTGCTGGTTCCCTGGTCCAGTGCCATTATGTACTTATCCATGGTTTCTCCCTCTTCTCCGCGATTAAACGAAAATCGCCATGATCTTGTTGGATATGTCAAAGCCCTTTTCGGTTATCTTAAGTCTCCCGCCTTCCATTGAAACGTCTCCTTCCCGGACAAAGGGCGCAAGCTCTCTTTCCCCTTCGGGAAATGCCTCAAAGAGGCCGCGGCCGAACCTTTTCTCAAAATCCTCAAGTCCTATTCCGTCGTTCATACGAAGGCCGGTAAACACGTACTCGCTCATATCGTCGGCCGCCGTATTCTCGTGATACTCGTAAAAAGGCGGATTGGTTATGCGCTTTCCGTCTATGTATGAGCTTGCCGAATCGCCTATTCCTATGTACTCGGCAAGGGTCCAGTATTTGATGTTGTGCCTGCACCGAAAGCCGGGTTTTGCCGCGCTTGAAATCTCATACTGGACGTATCCTGCGTCTCTTAAAACAGAAAGAGCCTCGTGATACATCTTCCTGTCCGCTTCGTCAGATGCCTCGTCAAATTCGCCTCTTCTGTACCTGTCGTAAAATACAGTGCCCTCCTCTATCTGAAGGCTGTAAAAGGATATGTGCTCGGGAGCCGTCTTTACAATCTCCCTTACGGTTTCCCGCCATATTTCTCCGGTGCAGCCGGGAACGGAAAACATGAGGTCGCAGCTGATATTTTCAAATCCCGCTTCTCTCGCAAGGCGAAAAGTCTCCTTAAACTGAGCCGCCATATGAATGCGTCCCAGATCTTTAAGGACTTTATCGTCAAGGGACTGGCAGCCTATGGAGAGCCGGTTTATCCCCGCTTTCCTGTATGCCTTAAGCTTTTCCCCGGTCACCGTGCCCGGATTTACCTCTATGGAAATCTCCGCATCGGGACAGACCTCAAAGCTTTCCTGCGCGGCTCCAAGGATATCCTCTATGAGCTCCGGCGCAAGGATTGAAGGCGTGCCTCCTCCTATATATACGGTGTCGACGACTCTGCCCGGGCCGTATTTTGCTCCCAGCTCTTTCGTATCCTCTATTACTCTTTTGACGTATTCCCGCCTTTTCCCGGCCGTCTCTTCCGGGCTTTCACCTGCCGCAGGCGGCTTTGAGTAAAACCCGCAGTACGGGCATTTTGCAGCGCAGAAAGGTATATGAATGTATAATCCCAGAGGTTTTTTCATAAGAGCCGCCTCTATTTATTGTCGTCGTAGCGCAGCACTGCCGTAAAGGCCTCCTGAGGAACCTCCACCTTGCCGAACTGGCGCATGCGCTTCTTTCCTTCCTTCTGCTTTTCCAGGAGCTTTTTCTTTCTGGAGATGTCTCCGCCGTAGCACTTGGCGATTACGTCCTTCCTGTACGCTCTCACCGTCTCCCTTGCGATGACCTTCTGTCCGATGGCCGCCTGAATTGGAACCTCGAACTGGTGCATCGGGATTATCTCTTTCAACTTTTCGCAGACGAACCGTCCCCTGGCATAGGCCTTTGACTCGTGGACTATCATGGAGAAAGCGTCTATAAGTTCTTTGTTCAGGAGAACGTCCAGCTTCACAAGGTTGGACTTTTCGTATCTGTCGAACTCGTAGTCCAGGGAGCCGTAGCCTCTGGTCTTGGATTTAAGAGCGTCAAAGAAGTCGTATATTACCTCGTTTAAAGGCATGTCGTAGTGAAGCTGTACCCGGTTTTCCGTTATGTACTCCATGTGAAGCATTCTGCCCCTTCTCTCCTGGCAGAGTTCCATCACCGAGCCCACGTACTCCTTCGGAATCATTATGTCCGCCTTTACCATAGGCTCTTCTATCCTTGAAATCTCTGCGGCAGGAGGCAGATTGGTAGGATTCTGTATCATCTCCACCGTGCCGTCCGTCTTTACAACCCTGTAGACTACGCTTGGCGAGGTTGTGACCACGGCAAGGTCAAACTCTCTTTCAAGTCTTTCCACGATGATTTCCATATGAAGAAGTCCCAGGAATCCGCATCTGAATCCGAAGCCTAAGGCCGTAGACGTTTCCGGCTCGAATATGAACGCCGCGTCGTTTACCTGAAGTTTTTCCAGGGCGTCCTTTACGCTCTCGTACTTCTCTCCTTCCGCGGGATAAATTCCGCAGTACACCATGGACTGGACTTTCTTGTATCCCGGAAGGCTCTCCTCCGCAGGGTCGTTATCGAGGGTTATGGTATCTCCCACCCTTGCGTCCTTTACCTGCTTTATGCTGGCGCAGATATAGCCTACCTCGCCCGCTCTCAAGAACCTGGTCGGGACGTGACCCGGCGCCATGACTCCGACCTCGGTGACCTCGTACTTCTTCTTCGTGTTCATCAGCCTGATGGTGTCTCCCACCTTCACCTGACCGTCGAAGATGCGGGCGTATATGACAACGCCCTTGTAGTTGTCGTAAACGGAGTCGAATATGAGTGCCTTAAGCTTTCCCGAAACGTCGCCCTTCGGCGCAGGGATCTTTTCCACTATTGCCTCCAGTAGGTCCTCTATTCCTATGCCCTCCTTGGCGGAAACCATCGGCGCGTCCGACGCGTCGATTCCTATCATCTCCTCTATCTCGTCCTTTGTCTCCTGGGGACGTGAACTTGCAAGGTCTATCTTGTTAAGGCACGGCAGAATCTCAAGATCCTCCTCCAGGGCAAGGTAGACGTTGGCCATGGTCTGAGCCTCCACGCCCTGGGTGGAGTCCACTACAAGCACCGCGCCCTCGCAGGCCGCAAGGCTCCTGGAGACCTCGTAGTTGAAGTCCACGTGACCCGGCGTATCGATAAGGTTGAATATATACTCGTTTCCGTCCTTGGCCTTATATACAAGTCTGGTGGTCTGAAGCTTTATGGTTATTCCTCTCTCCCTTTCCAGGTCCATGTTGTCGAGGAACTGCTCCTTCATGTCCCTATGGGCAACCAGTCCGGTATTTTCTATTATCCTGTCAGCCAAGGTGGATTTTCCGTGGTCTATGTGGGCTATAATGCTGAAATTTCTTATGTAATCCTGATAGTTCATCTTTACCTCATTTAAACAAAATCTGCGCGAGGGGCCTTTTCCCTTATCATTATATTTTATCGTAATCGGCCTCCGTTAGCAATAAAAAAACGATGGGAGACACGCGCCATCGTTTTTTCTTGGTTTGGTTGTGTATTTAACTTATACACCTGTGGGGACGGGTGAGATTATTTCGCTGCCTTGGCTGCGTTTAATCTTTTTGCCAGTCTGGAAACCTTTCTGGAAGCTGCATACTTATTGATGGTGCCCTTAGCGGCAGCCTGCATGAGCTTCTTCTCTGCAAGTCTGAAAGTCTCGTCAGCCTTGGCGAAATCCTCTGCTGCGATTGCTGCGTCAAAATCCTTAAGAACGGACTTAACGTGGCCCTTTACTCTCTTGTTTCTTGCAGTCTTGCGGTTAATCACACTGATTCTTTTCTTTGCGGATTTAATGTTTGCCATTATTTTTACCCCACTTTTCTTCAAAATTCAGCAATAACTGTTGTAAATTCGCGACTAATAGTATACACCGGATTGCCTTCCATTGCAAGATGTGATTTTCATTTTCTTTCTTCCGGAAGCCGTCCCTGACCCCTTATATCGCTTACAGCCGGAATGAGTACTGCGGTAAATATGATGATGCAGCTCAATGTTTTCAGTGGCGTTATGGTCTCCCTCAGAATGAGCATTCCTCCTATGACGCTCGATACCGGTTCGAACATGCTGTATATCGAGGCGTTCCCCGCTCCGATGTACTTGACGCCCTTTATGAGAATTACGTGAGCAACGCAGGAATTGAGAACGGCAAAGATTACCGTGTATATCATCGCCCTCAGTGGAAGTATGAAGGTTATATCATGGGCAAAGACGTCGCATCCCAGGGTGAATATGCATGAAAAGATGCAGATATAAAGCATCGCCTTCATGTTGTCCATGGTCTTTATGGAGGTTTTCTCCAGCGCCAGAAGATATCCCGCATACGTAAGTCCCGATGCCGCAGCTACCGTCACTCCCGTTATGTTGAAGCCCGAGCTTCCCGTAGCCATACCCATTCCAACGGTCGCCATGACCAGGGATATAATCTTCACCTTCCCCAGCCTGTCCCGAAACAGAAGGTATCCCAGAGCTATTGTAAACACCGGATACAGAAAGTGGAGAGTCGTTCCCATTCCCACGCCTATGTACGCGTACGAGCTGAAAAGCAGTATGGACGTTGCAATGTTGAAAGCTCCCGTTACCGCAAGCTCTGCGGCCTCCCTCACGGAGATTCTAAGAGGAACCTTGCGAATTTTAAGTATGACAAAGATTATGGGCAGAGCTATAGAGCTTCTGTAAAAGGTCATCGTCATAGGACTTCCGCCCATGTCGTAGGTCGCTGTGTTCAGCATGGGCGTCAGGCCGAAGATGAGCGCCGAGGCTATGGTAAGCAGGGTTCCGGTGACGACCCTTCCTCTGCCCTTTTCAGAAGATGATTCGTTCATATGCCGAATACCTCCCGGGCTCTGTCTGCCGATTCCTTTGCGTCCTTTACATAATAGTCCGCATGGATTTTTTCAGCATAGTCCTCGGTAAGGACCGCTCCTCCCACCATGACCCTGCAGTCCGGGCTGGTTTTTCTTATAACCCTGATGGTCTCCTCCATGGAAGGAAGAGTGGTGGTCATCAGGGCGGAAAGGCCCAAAAGCTTTGCGCCGCTGTCCGTTACGGCCTTTGAGATAACTTCCGGGTCCACATCCTTTCCCAGATCGATTATATCGTAGCCGTAGTTTTCCAGTATAACCTTTACAATATTCTTTCCGATATCGTGAATATCGCCCTTGACTGTGGCTATGACTATGGTCCCAGAGGCTTCCTTCTTCGTTCCCGAGGCTTCTATGGCTTTCTTTACTTCATCAAAGGCTTCCTGGGCCGTAGTTGCCGCAAGCATAAGCTGAGGTATAAATATCTTTCCCTTTTCAAATCGGTCACCGGTCCTGTCGAGAACGGGTATGAGCACGGAACTTATCACGTCCGCCGGCTCCATGGTTTTCAGATACTCCGCCGTAAGCCTTCTCGCCTCGCCCTTAAGGCCGTTTACTATGGCGTATTCAACGGACTGTTCGCCGGAAGCGGTCTGCTTTTCCGAAGGGGCGGCCGCCGGTTCGTTTTCCTCCCCGGAGTATTTTCTTATGTACTCCGCCGCGCCTTTGTCGATATTATATATTACCCGGTATACGTCCACGGCCTCCATCATCTCCCTCGCCGAAGGGTTCATAATAGGAAGGTCGAGTCCCGAGGCCAGCGCCATCTGCAGGAAGTTGTGATTTATCACGGTGCGCTTGGGAAGTCCGAAGGATATATTGGAAACGCCCAGGACCGTTTTAAGGCCCATCTCTTCCTTTACATAACGGAGAGCCTTAAGGGTGCCCGCCGCATTTTCCTGCTCCGCCGCAGCCGTAAGGGTAAGGCAGTCGATGTATATGTCTCTTTCCGGTATTCCTTCCTTAAGGGCTCTGCCTCTGATTTTCTCAGCAATCTCTATGCGCTTTTCCGCCGTCTTCGGTATGCCGTCCTCATCGAGGGTGAGACCCACAACGGCGGCTCCGTACTTCTTCACGAGCGAAAGAATAGAGCTTAAAGAGCTCTCCTTACCGTTTACGGAATTTACTATGGCCTTGCCGCTGTAGACTCTGAGGGCAGCTTCTATAACCTCCGGGTCTCCCGAGTCAATCTGAAGCGGCGCGTCGGTGATACCCTGGAGGGCCTTGACGGTCCTGACCATTACCGACTTCTCGTCTATTCCGGGAACGCCGGTGTTCACGTCCAGGATTTCAGCTCCGTCGTCTATCTGAGATACGGCCTGGGCGAGGACGTAATCCATGTCCCCCTTCGTGTATGCCTCTTTAAGCTTCTTCTTGCCCGTAGGGTTGATTCTCTCTCCGACAACCCTCGGCCCGTCTATGATCACGGTTTTCTCCGGAGTGCATACCGCCGCCGGAATTTCCGGATTTTGAGGAACGTACTTTTTCCCTGAAAACTCCTCTCTCAAAGCCTGTATGAACCGGGGATTCGTTCCGCAGCATCCGCCTATAAGTTTTACGCCGTAAGGGATAAGCTCTCCCGCTGCCTTTGCAAAATCGGCCGGCGTTATGGCATATTCTCCTGTCATAGGGTCCGGCAGTCCTGCGTTTGCCTTTGATACGATTGGAAGGGTTGTCCACTTTGACAGCTCCTCGATGAGAGGCTTAAACTCCGCAGGCCCCAGAGAACAGTTAATTCCTATGGCGTCGGCGCCCAGGGCCTCAAGGGTAAGAGCCATTGACGAAATACATGTTCCGGTAAACGTTCTTTTGTTCTCCTCAAAGGTCATGGTGCATATGACCGGAAGGTCCGAATTTTCCTTTGCAGCGAGAAGAGCGGCCTTCATTTCGTAAAGGTCGGTCATGGTCTCGATTACTATGAGGTCTGCTCCCCTGCCGCAGGTCACCTGTCCCTTGAAAAGCTCGTACGCCTCTTCAAAAGGTAGATTTCCGTTAGGCTCCAGCATCCTTCCGCACGGCCCTATGTCCAGGGCGATTTTCACGTCAGTCCCCTTCGCTGCGTCTCTGGCGTTTTCTACGGCCGCCTTTATAATCTCTTCAGCCGTAAACTCCGAGTCCTTCGTCTTATAGTCGTTTACGCCGAAGGTTGCCGTATATATCACGTCGGAACCCGCATCTATATACGCCTTATGTATTTTCCTTATAACCTCCGGGTGAGTTATGTTAAGGGCCTCGGGCAGCTTCTCCGAAGTGAAGCCCTCCCTCTGGATCATCGTACCAAGTCCACCGTCCAGAAATATGAATTCTCTGTCTCTGAAAAGCTCACTGATTCTGTTCAAGATTCCATCTCCTCTAAAAATGCCGATTCTCCCCGTTATTTCTAAAACAGAGATCTTACGCTGTCGTTTATTCTCCTTGCTACCTCAGGGTTGTTCATGGTGTAAAGATGTATTCCGTCCACTCCCTGGGAAACCAGATCCACTATCTGTTCTGCCGCATATGCGATTCCCGCATCTTTAAGTGCGTCCGGTCTCGTCTCGTACCTTGACATGGTCTTTGCGAACTTAGGCGGGAGGCTGGCTCCACACATGGAAACCATTCTCTCTATCTGCTTCTTGTTGGTTACGGGCATTATTCCCGCCTCGATAGGAACATCTATACCTGCAATTCTCGCCTTTTCTCTGAAGTCGTAGAACATGCTGTTATCAAAGAAAAGCTGGGATACCAGGTGCTGCGCTCCCGCGTCCACCTTCTTCTTAAGGTTTACTATGTCGTCTATCTGACTTTCGCTGTTCGGGTGCCCCTCCGGATAGCAGGCTCCGGAAATTCCGAAGTCGTACCCCAGGGATTTTATGTACTCTATGAGCTCGCTGGCGTGGTGGAAGTCGTCTTTCGGCGGAACGTCCGGGGAAATGTCTCCCCTCAAAGCCAGTATGTTTTCAACGCCTGCCGCCTTAAGCCTCTCCAGGACCACCTTCACCTCTTCCCTTGTGGAATTTACGCACGTAAGGTGAGCCGCTGATTCCATTCCGTACTTATGCTTTATGGCGGAGGCTATCTCACATGTGGAGTTGTCCGCAAGGCTTCCGGAAGCGCCGTAGGTGACGCTGATGAAATCCGGCTTAAGGTCCTTAAGAGCCTCCAGTGTGGAGTATATCGTATCTATGGGTTTATCACGCTTTGGCGGAAATACCTCAAAGGAAAATACCGGTCTGCCCTGTTTAAAAAGCTCTGCTAACTTCATTCTTTGCACATCCTTTCATTTATGTTTCATTCTCTGAAATACATGTTCAGATCCACATTCCCCTCTATTCCGTCCACCTTTCCTTCCGAAGAGTACTGCCACATGACGAACTTATACGGATAGTCCGTGGCCCACGTGTAGTGAGCGAGCCAGATGCTGTGGTCGGTCAGGTATGAAAGGTTAAGGTGGTTGCTTATCCAGCTCGGATTTCCGTATATCATGGATGAGTAACCGAAGCTCTCTATGGCTCTGCAGAAAGCGTCGGCTATTTCCGTCTTGTCCTCTGCGGTGAGCTCCTCTATGCGGTCGCCCTCGCCTACAGGCTCCATGTCAAAGGCCACAGGCCCCGTTATATCGCAGCCTCTCAGCTTCTTTGCCACGAATTCCGCTTCCTTTACGGCTTCCTCCGTGGTTATGGCCTGGGAGAAAAAGTATACGCCAACCTTGATCCCCGCGTCCAGGGCTCCTTTGATATTCTCCTCGTACCTGGAGTCCAGGTGCAGTGAACCGTCCGATGCGCTGCTGTAGCCCAGGCGTATTATGGCAAACTGAGCCCCCGCCTTCTTTACCTTCTCCCAGTCTATAGACTTCTGGTATTCGGAAACGTCGATTCCCGGAATCCCCTTCACCTTTCCGTCGTCGTAAACTCTGAACCCGTCCTCGTTTCTGAAAACGCAGTTCATGTCAAGCCCGCTCAAAGGATAGTCCTCCGGATCCTCAAGTCCCGTGTACTCATAGCCTCTTCCCAGCACGAGCCAGGCGATGAGAATCAGCATGACGGAAATCCCTGCAAGGATAAGGTTTCTCTTCTTCGCCCCCGCTTTCAGCCTGTACCGCTTTCGTTTTTTGGGTTTATTCAATAACTTTTTCGGCTTTGTCCCGTGATTTTGCATAAAAACATTGTAACATTATTCCCTTTCATAAGCAAAGACAAATTGACGTGAAACCGTTTATATTCTAATATATACGTAACCGGATAAATCTTTTGCGGTCAGAAGGAGGAAGGTAAGATGATACACGGATTGTCCGCCGGAGTACCCGTAGATTACGAAGCTCTGTCGGAAAAGGTCATAAAGTACAGACGGGACCTTCATCAGATACCGGAGCTGGGATTTCTCGTATACAAAACCGGCGCCTACGTCAAGGAAAAGCTAAGCGCCTTTGACTGTGAGCTCAGCGACATAGTCACCACAGGAATCCTTGCATTCTTTGATTTCGGATGCGAAAGCACGATTATATTCAGGGCGGACATGGACGCCCTCCCCATAGAGGAGGCGACCGGCCTTCCGTACGCGTCCAAAAACCCGGGCTGTATGCACGCCTGCGGTCACGACGGACACATGGCGGGGCTCATAGGCTTTGCAGAAATCCTCGACAGATATAAAAAGGAAGGCTATAAGGCCGGGTACAATGCCCTTCTTCTCTTTCAGCCTGCCGAGGAGACTATCGACGGCGCGCTGAGGATATGCGGAACCCACATCTTCGACAGGTATAACGTGAAAGCCATATTCGGTCTTCACCTCTGGCCTATGATGGCAAAGGGTGAGATTGCCTCCCGCCCGGGGCCTATGATGGCAAGGTCCACCGCCGTAAACGTGACCTTTGAAGGTGTCAGCGCCCACTGCGGAGAGCCTCAGAAGGGCCGCGACGCCCTTGCGGCCGCCTGCCGCTTTGTCAGCGACATATATTCGTATAAGGAGCACCACGTGAGAGAAAGGTCTGTTCTGAAGTTCGGGCGTATGGAAAGCGGCAACGTGAGAAACGCCATTTCACCTTTCGCCCGTCTCGAGGGGACCATGAGAACCTTTTACGATAACACGTGGGAGCACCTGGTGTTCGCCATGAAGAAGCTGGCCTCCGAAATAGAGGAAGCCTTCGGCGTGAAGGTCTCCATAGACGTGAGCAAAAGCCACCCGGCGGTGGTAAACGATGAGAAGCTCTACGCAGACGCAAAGCCTGCTCTCATGGATTTAAACTACGTGGAGCTGAGAAGGCCCGTCCTCATAGCCGAGGATTTCTCCTTTTTCGAGCAGCAGCTTCCGGGCGTGTTCTTCTTCGTCGGGACGGGAAGCGGGATCCCGCTCCACAGCGACGATTACGACTTCGACGATTCCGTAATAATAGAGGGCGTTAAACTGTTCAACGCCCTGTTCACGGAACTTCCGTAATACAGCCTTAAATGCCCGAAGGGCGTATGCACTATCTGAACGTGCATACGCCCTTTTCTGGATCCATCGATTCTACTATGGCAAGGGATTCGAGACGGTATCCCATTTCCCTTATCATCTTTCCTCCCTGCTGAAAGCCCTTTTCTATGGCGATCCCTATACCCGAAACTGTCGCTCCGGCCTCCTCCGTTATCTGAATGAGGCCCTTAAGGGCGCAGCCGTTGGCGAGAAAATCGTCGATTATGAGAACCTTATCCTCCGGCCCGAGAAACCTCTTTGATACTATTACCCTGTTGACGGTTTTGTGAGTGAAGGACTCAACCTCCGCCATATATACATCTCCTTCGATGTTTATACTCTTTGACTTCTTTGCAAAGACCACGGGAACGTCAAAATACTCGGCGGCTATGCAGGCTATGCCTATACCCGACGCCTCGATGGTGAGAATCTTGTTGACCTCCGTCCCTTCAAAGCGTCTCTTCCATTCCTCTCCCATTTTCTTAAGCAGACCTATGTCAACCTGGTGGTTCAGGAACCTGTCCACCTTGAGCACGTTCCCGGGCAGTACGCTGCCGTCCTTCAAAATCCGTTCTTCTAAAAAATTCATTCTCAGGCTTCTCCTTGCAATTCATGTATCAGTCGTACCTCTTCGTTATGAAGAGCAGCTCCGGCGGACTCTTTTTGCTCTTTCTTCCGCCGTTTATCATCACCGAGTGAACGGCATGGTACCTGTCGGCGGGAAGCTTTCTTGCAGCCTCGAGCAAAGCCTGCTTTTCCCGTCTTCCCTCATCGTGTCCCGGGTACATGGTCACTGTGACTATTCCGTCCGGACGGATAAGCTCAAGAGCGTCTGCAACTCCCTTCATTGTCGCCTTCACCGTGGTGGTTATCTTTCTGTCGCTGTAAGGAAGATAACCCAGGTTAAAGACAACGGCGGCAGGTCTCTTTCCCGTAAAGTTCCCTATGATCTCTCCCATATTCTCAAAGGAATTCTTCACAAGGACCACGTTCCTCCTGTCGTCCTTTTCAATAAGGGCCCTGGTATTGTCTATGGCCTTCTGCTGAATGTCAAAGGCTATGACCATACCGCTCTCGCCTACCGCCTCCGACAGAGCCGCCGTATCGTATCCGTTTCCGCACGTGGCGTCGATTACAACATCTCCCTCGTTCACATAGGCCAACGTGATGTACATGGCCGTATCGGTGTTCTTCGTTATTAAATTCATCTTTCCTCACCCTCTCGTTTTATCTCCAAGTCTCTAAGTACTAATTTAACATTTTTTTAACAGGTTATCAATATTAAGCCTTTACAATCCCGGCAAAAGGTGTTAAATTTATATTATACGTTTTAGCACTCATTTGCAAAGAGTGCTAACAGATTGGGAGGCGAAATTTAAAAATGGCAAAAAAACAGTTTAAAGCAGAGTCCAAAAAGCTTCTGGACCTGATGATCAATTCAATCTACACACATAAGGAAATATTCTTAAGAGAGATAATAAGCAACGCCAGCGATGCCTGCGACAAGCTCTACTACAGGAACCTGACCTCCGGAGGCACCGGCGTAAAGAAAAACGACTTTGTCATAACCGTTACCCCGGACAGGGACGCAAGGACCATCACCGTAACCGATAACGGTATAGGAATGACCAAGGAGGAGCTTGAATCCAACCTTGGAACCATCGCAAGAAGCGGCAGCCAGACCTTCAAGTCCGAGCACTCCGGCGATACTAAGGAGGACAGAGCCGTGGACATAATCGGTCAGTTCGGCGTAGGATTTTACTCCGCCTTTATGGTAGCCGATAAGGTAACTGTTCTGTCAAAGGCCTACGGAAGCGACGAGGCGTGGAAGTGGGAATCCTCCGGCGCCGACGGATATACCGTAACGGAGTGCGATAAAGAAGACAGCGGCACCGAGATAATTCTCCACATCAAGGAGGACGCGGAAGGTGAGGACTACTCTCACTTCCTGGAGGACTACACCATCAGGAATCTCATAAAGAGGTATTCCGACTACATCCGCTACCCTATAAAGATGGGCGACGAAACCCTTAACACCATGGAGCCTATCTGGAAAAGGCAGAAGTCAAAGGTAAAGCCTGAGGACTATAACGAATACTATAAGAGCAAGTTCGGCGACTGGGAGGATCCCGCAAGAGTCATAAGGACGGCAGTCGAAGGCGTTTCAAGCTACACCGCCCTTCTCTTCATTCCGTCCCACACACCTTTTGACTACTACACACGGGATTACGAAAAGGGCCTTCAGCTCTACTCCTCCGGTGTAATGATAATGGAAAAGTGCGGAGAGCTTCTTCCGGACTACTTTAACTTCGTCAAAGGCCTTGTGGATTCTCAGGATCTTTCCCTTAATATCTCAAGGGAAACCCTGCAGCACGACAGGCAGCTCAGGAATATTGCAAGAAATCTGGAAAAGAAGATAAAGCGCGAGCTGGAGACCTTCCTTAAAGAGGACAGAGAAGGATACGAGAAGTTCTATTCCGCCTTCGGTCGTCAGCTGAAGTACGGCGTTTACGACGACTTCGGAGCTCACAAGGACGTGCTCAAAGACCTGCTCCTCTTCTATTCCAATACGGAAAAGAAAGATGTCACCCTTGCCGAGTACGTTTCAAGAATGAAAGATGATCAGAAGTTCATCTACTACGCCGCCGGCGAATCCAATGAGAAGATTGACATTCTCCCTCAGACCGAGTTTATAAAGGCAAAGGGCTATGAGATCCTGTACCTTACGGACGAAATCGACGAGTTCGCCCTTCAGATGATGCAGGACTATAACGACAAGCTCTTTAAGTCCGTGGCTTCAGAAGATATGACCGCAGAAGAAACCGATGCGGAAAAAGAGGCAATGAAAAAGGCAGAGGAAGAAAACAAAGATCTCCTGGAATACATTAAGGAAGTTCTCGGAGAAAGAGTCACGGAGGTAAAGCTTTCCTCAAGGCTTAAGTCCTCGGCAGCGTGCCTTACCGCAAAGGGCGGGCTGTCCCTTGAAATGGAAAAGGTTTTGAACTCCATGCCTATAGATCAGCAGATCAAAGCCGAAAGAGTCTTCGAACTTAATCCGGACCACGATGTGATAAAGGTCATGAGAGAAGCCCTGACCGAAGGCGATTCCGGAAAGGAAAGAGTTAAGCTCTACACCCAGCTCCTTTACGACCAGGCTCTTCTCCTTAACGGAATGACCGTAGACGATCCGGCACAGTTCAGCGAGAACATAAACAGAATAATCACCGGAAAATAGAAAAATCACGATAAAAATCGCCTGTAATGCAGTTATGCAGCTGCGTTGCAGGCGATTTTACTATGCGCGCATATTACCGTGATTTAAAAGAATCCCTTCTTCCCTTCCATCGGTTTCAGCTCCGGATCTATGTCTGCAGCTATCTCATAAGTCGTATCTCTTATGAACTGTTCAAATTCCGGGATATCCGTTTCATATGAAGCGAAGCAGACGAAGAACGGTTCCCTGACGTATACAATTCCCAGGTCGTGGGTCTTATCTTCTTCCTCGCCTGTCTTATGGGCTATCGGAAAGCCTTCCGGCATTCTTCCTCCCATTTTATGATTTATCTGCTGAAGCAGAAGAATATTCTCCATATCTTCGGAAGCTTTTTTACTTATGAGCGTTCTGTTATACATCTTCTCGAACATATCGCCCATCTCCTCCGGCACGAAGTAATTCTGAATTCCAGCCTCTTCTCTGACGCTGTCGTAATACGCCCTGTTGAACTGGGTCCCTTTGAAACCGAGCTCTTTCAGAGTTTCTATTATCTTATCGTTTCCGTAATGCTTGTACAGCGCATTCGTCGCCGTAGTATCGCTTATTACTATCATAAACCTGTACAGCGTGTTTATATCGAGCGTCACCGCGCCGTTTTCATCCCCCGTCATATGCTGAACGACTCCGCAGCCGGGCCTCATCTCTTCCTTAGGTACGGTAATAAGCTCCCGGAAATCAGTTTCACCCCTCTCCCTCATGAGCATCATTGCCGCCAGAAGAGGAACTTTGACTATACTCGCAGGGAGAAACTGCTCTTTTTCGTTATATCCGACCGTTTCACCCGTCACCAGATTTTTAAAATAGAAACCGACTTTTCCTTCCATAGATTCCAGCCGGGTCAGGATTTTATTTCTAAGCTCTGCGTTCATTTTTTACCGTCCCTTTCTCAGTACCATACCTGCCGCCGCTCCCGTATGTTTTCCGTTTTCAGCCGTAAGAACACCGTTTACGTAAACCTGTTTTATGCCTTCACAAGGCTGCTTCGGCCGGGCAAAATCAGGAGTATCTGTTATTTTGTCGAAATCGAATAATACCAGATCGGCCCGCATGCCTTCTTTTATCAGCCCTCTGTCCTCTATTCCGAGTTTTGCAGCCGGCATCCCTGTCATCTTGTGAATTGCCGTCTCCAGAGTGAACAGACCTCTGTCTCTGCAGTAATGACTTATAACCCTTGGGAAAGTGCCAAAGTATCTCGGATGAGGTCTTCCCGGATAATCGAAGGATACCGATTTTCCGTCGGAGCCGGTCATAACGTATGGGCTTTTCATTATATATTCGATATCTTCTTCACACATTCCGAAATTGATTTCGTCCACGTTTCCCCGCTCTTCAAGAACCAGGTCGAAACATGCGTCTGCGGGGTCCACTCCTCTTGTCTTCGCGATTTCTTCTATACTCTTTCCTACCGTCCACATGTTCTTTTCGCTGAGGACATATCCCACATATATATCTCCCCATCTGCCGATGTGACCTGCGTTGCTCTCTTCTCTCAGTTTTGCTCTCGTTTCCGGGTCTTTAAGTCTGTCAAAAAGTGCTTCCATTCCTCCTTCAAAAGCCCACTGAGGAATATTGCTGTCCATGGTGGTGGATGATGCACGATAAGGGTACTGATCGGCCGTTACGTCAAGCCCTTCTCTTCTGGCTTCCTCAATCATGGTCAGAGTAGTCCGGCACGATTTCCCCCATCCTGGTTTATAAGTCACCTTATGATGGGAAATTTCAAGGGAGGCGCCGGATTGTCTGCAGATTTCTATGGCTTCTCTGACAGAGTCCACCACATGTGCGCCTTCCTCTCTCATGTGAGTCATATACAGGGCTCCGTATTCCGGCAGAATCTTCGAGAGCTCTATCAGTTCATCTGTTTTCGCATAGCATCCCGGCGGATATATAAGGCCCGTCGTCATTGCAAAAGCGCCGTCGCGCAGTGAACGGCGAAGCAAATCCTTCATCACATTCATCTCATCCACGGCGGGTTTTCTGTTATCGAATCCCATAGCCGCAATCCTCAGTGTGCCATGGCCTACCGCCGTTCCGAAATTGACGCTGGGCGCGGCTTCCTCAATCCTGTCCAGAAACTCACCGAGGGAATTCCAGTTATACGGCATTTCGCCCATGTAAGCTTCAAGGTCGGCCTTCTTATCAGATTCCGGACTTACAGGAGCTGACGACATGCCGCAGTTTCCGCCGATTTCCGTGGTCACGCCCTGAAGCACTCTGCTTTCTGCAAGTCTGTATTTAAGCAGCGTAGTGTCGCTGTGCGAATGTATATCGATAAATCCCGGAGCGAGATAACAGTCACAGGCATCCACTGTCTTTGCGGCTGAAAAACTCTCCGGATCAATCTTCCCTGTTTTTATAATATAGCCGTCCTTTACGGCTACATCGCCTCTGTACCACGGCGCCGCCGTACCGTCAACTATGCGGCAGTTTCTTATAAGAACATCGCAGCACCCGCGACTTTCTTTCTGTGTCATTTGTCTTTCTCCTTTCATTTGAAGCCGGTCTCCCCTTATTTTAAAACCGGCGAAGCACCATTAAGATGCCTCCGCCGGTTTCATGAAACATAATCTTATGGCTTACTGATTTTCCTTCTTATATTTTACATCGAAAATCTTCCAGCAAACCAGTCCCGCAACAGGAACCACCAGTCCGGTAACAGCCGTGACAGGATCCTCTACCAGAGTGTTGACCATAAGAGCAAAGAACAGTACTATGGCTATCACTACGGTTACAGGATATCCCCATGCCTTATACGGACGTTCCATATCAGGGAATTTCTTTCTGTAAACAACTACTGCGGCGATTACCAGTACATTATAGAGCATTCCGGCAAATACTACAAGAGAAGTGAGCTGATCCAGACTTCTGATGAGGACCAGAATGCAGGAAATTACCGCCTGAGAGATGAGAGCTACCTGAGGAACTCCGAACTTGTTCAACGTCCCGTGATTCTTGAAGAAGTGCTTCTCGGCAGCCATATCGTAGTAGTAGCGCGGGAACGCTATAATCATGCCGTTAAGGGAGCCGAATATTGCTATGAGCTGGGTGGCAAGAATAAGGCCCTGTCCTGCTCCCCCAAAGAGTGTATCTGCCGCATGGGTTCCGAGATAAATGTCTCCGTTTCCAATCAGGGTATTAATCTCATCTTCAGGAAGTACCCTGTAAATCGCAAAGTTGAAAAGGAAGTAAATTACCATGATGGCGCCTATTCCGAGTATAAGAGCTCTCGGAAGATCTCTTCCCGGATTTTTCATTTCTTCCGCAACAGGATTAAGATTCGTCCATCCTTCATATGCCCAGAGAGATGCAACTGTTGCAAAGGCAATCATTCCGATCATTCCTCCGAACGTCGGATCGGTGCCTTCAGGTACAAGGGAAAGATCAGGGCTCTGCTTTCCAAGGATGAGGCCTGCTCCTATGATGAGAACTATAGGAATAAGCTTTGCAACCATGGACACGTTCTGTAAAATCGTACCGAGTTTGATTCCGAAGCAGTTATATACAGTCAGGGCTATGATAAGGATAATTGCTACGATTTTAATGCCCATATCGCCGAGATGGAAAAACTCTGCAAGAGCCGTCGGAAGTGCGATTGCAAGGGCCGCAATGGAACCTGAACCGCTGATGACCCAGCTCGTGAAACCGAAAGAATATCCCACTGACGGATGATATGCCCTGTTCATATAGACAACCATTCCGCCTGCCTTCGGATCACATGCTCCCAATTCAGCAAAGCACAGTCCTCCGAGTATGGATACAAGTCCTCCTACAATCCAGCATATGAGGGCAAGTCCCATGCTCATTTCTGTTCTTTCGAGGACGTATGATCCCAGGTAGAATATACCTGAACCGATCATAATTCCCCCGATGATGCTCATTCCGCCAAAAACGCCGATTTCTTTTTTGAAGCCGCCGCCTCCGGAGGGGTTACTGTTATTACTCATTTTTTCCTCCTATCAAACAGCAGGGAAATAAACCTATTGACATTACACTAAGCAAAAAGTACGCCACCGACGATTAAATTAATTTAATTCTCTAACGAAATAAGCTTAAAAAACGCCTCTTTGAAGCCATATAACCTAATAAATTTTTGTCGTTCGGATTTCAAAAAATTAAACGAGATTAAACGAGATTAAACGAGATTAAACGAGATTAAAACGGGATATGAACGCCTTCGGCCGGTCGTTCATATCCCGTTTCTTTACCGTATTTACATGAAGAAAAAGTTTTCTTTTCTGCTCTTAAAATTATCTTCGAGCATCTGCCTGTGGGATACGAAATCTTCATCATCGAAGAATTTTGCTCCCGCATGACAGTGCCTCACACACGCGTGGCATTTGATGCAGGTGCCCGTCACCTCTGAAAAGTCCGTCCTGCTTATGGAACCCATGGGGCATACTTCGGCGCAGACGCCGCACTTATTGCAAAGCTCCTCATCGGTTTTCGGTTTTGCCTTAAGAAACTGAGCAGGCTTTCCGTCAGCTCTGAGAGGCTGATAGTACGCGCCCGCCGGGCTGCTTCCCGGAAGAAACAGAGCGTTATAGTAACAGCTTATATCTCCTTTTCTGTAGCCTGTATTGACCAGAGCGCTGAACTCATCGTCCTCAGCAGCAATGAGCATATCTGCAGCACGGGATGCGAATCCTTTCACCTCTTCCATGTCCCTGTCGTCAGGTCTCCCCTTTGCAAGTTCCACGGTAAAAGCGTGTTCGCTTACAACTGCCGCGGCAGCCACCGGAATGAAATTATTCTCTATGGCAAAATCCCGCATCTCCGTCAGTGTGTCGCCGAAGCTCCTGTTGCCGAAGCAGCACACGGGGATTATCTTGGTGTTGTTTCCCTTAATATAGTCGCATATGAAGGGCCTTATCTTATTCGGGACTCTTCCGGCATATACGGGAACTCCCAGAACTATCAGATCGCCTGCTCCGTAGTCCTTGAGGACTCCTCTCTTATCCGAAAGTGTAAAATCGAATGAGCTGTACTCTGCCCCCATTCTGTCCGCTATCTCCCTGCCTATGGTTTCGCATACCTTTTTCACATTACCGGTCGGGCTGAAATACAGCGCTTCAACTCGTTCGATGATCATCGTAATCTCCTCCAATAATACTTCTTATGTATCGTATAACCCTTTCATCGCGGAAATAGTATCTGTGACCTATGCCGTCAAAAATCCTCAGATCGCAGCGGGGAAAATATTTTGCCAGCCCCTGCTGAATCCTCTTCCCCAGCTGACGGTCCTTCCTCGAACCTATGATAAATGCCTGGCACCTGCAATCTCCCGCATATGATTTTACGTCTATATTCTGGGATATTATCATTTTAAAAGGCCCATAGAAAACCGGAGTGTATATATTGTAAAGATCTGCCGAATCTCTGTATCCGGCTACAAGTATCAGCCTGCCCACTTCTTTCTGGGACGCCAGATATGCAGCCATTCCGCAGCCGTAGCTGTAACCCATTACGGTTACCTTATCTGCCGGAAACATGCTTAAAACCGCATCAGCCGCATCCTCTGCGGTCATCTTCATGGTGGCAAGCCTCATCTTTCCGCCGCTTTTCCCGCAGCCGTAATAATCGAAGGCGCAGACGAAGCAGTCCGGGAAAAGCTTCCCGTATTTCACTACGGTGTTGTATGCGGTATCAAAGGAGCCGCCGAAAATGAGAATCGCCCTTTCGGCGTTTCTGTCTCCCGTACAGTACCCTGAAACGTTTCCGTGCTTCAGGGGCTCAGGCTCCGCCGCGCCCTTTGTCAGAGATGCCTTGGGCGCTGCCTTAAACGTGAGATAGTTAAGCTCTCTCGATGCCGTCTCCAGTATCTTCAAAGCCGCCGCCGAGAAAGCCAGAACCTTCGCCGCCTTTACGGACTTTTTCCGTTTTCCGTCTGTTTTTTTCAACGGTTCTTCTCCTTACGATAAATTCTCCGTCATCTTCCTGTGGACGTATTCCTCAACGTCGTCCCTGCTTTTATTGAGAGCCACCGCGAACTCTCCGTAAAGAAGATCTTCCGCTCTCTTCATAAATCTCTTGTCTATCTGACCCAGCTTCTTGTTATGGCTCAGCGCGTCCAGCATCTTAAGGTAGATGGATTTCGCCATCTGAAGCATGTCGATGCAGCTGTGGGTATCCAGTACGTTCTGATAGCGCTGGGAAAGCTGCTGCATGCTGCCACCTCTGTAGGATACGACCGCAAGGCCCGGAATCTCCTCTATCAAAGCCTGAACCTCTTCGGCAGAAAGCACCGGTCTCATAAACACCCTGTCGTTATCCGTAGGCGCGTAGATTATTCCGTTCTGATAAACGGGATCAAGAAAATAGTATAGACGATCTTCATCGGGCACGAAATCAGGATGACCTATATCCGCCACTCTGCATACCCCGGTTCCGCCATACATGACCAGTTCGTCTATATGATACATTTTAATACTCGGCTCCTTTCTGTAATATTATGGCTCAGACTCTTCTTAATGTCAGACCTGCAATTTTTCTCTTGCTTTATGAGTACTTAACTGATATAATAAAAAATTTACTGTCTCTATTATAACATAAAAGCGGGCTCATATGTAACCCTAAAATATAAAAACCCGAAGATTCCACTGATCTCCGGGTTCTATAACATATGAATATTGAGTTTCTCTACCAGCAAGGTGAAATGCAGCTGGAACAGAGGTAGCACGTCAGACACTGGGCGCAGGCATCGCCGGAAGAGTTATATCCTCCCGCAGCCGACCTGTTCCTGTACATGGCTCCAGCGCCGGTCATCTGCTGATAAACCTGACGGTATTCCAGGTTATTGGGATCCATGTCTATGGCCTGGCGGACGTTGCTCATGGCATCGTCTATCCAACCCTTCTTATAGGAAACTATACCGCTCAGGAAATACCACTCCGCATTTCTGTTCGGCGAGTTTATGAGCATCTGCTCCGCCCCCATTATGTCCCCTCTGTCTATGGCCTGTCTCACGGCGTAAAATCCCGTGGTTCCGCCTCCTGAAGAGGTTCCTCCCCCGTAGGAGTATGAGCCGCTGTTTCCCCCTCCGTAGGAATATCCGGAGGAACCGCCTGACTGCATGCTCTTCATTATCTGGTCATAGGCCTCGTTTATCTCCTGAAGCTTTTCCTCCGCAAGGTCGGCAAGAGGGTTATTCTGGTATTTATCGGGATGATACTTCTTCACCAGAGCCTTATATGCGGCCTTCACTTCCGCTTCGCTGGCGCCGGGCTTAATTCCCAGCACTTCATATGGATTGCTCATCTATTGAAAGGTTCCTTTCTTCAAGTACCTCTTCGGTTCTCCGTCTGAGACCCAGGAGTACTATGTTCTCGATTATTCCGCGGTTTCGCCTTATGTCGAGGAGATCGACGGCGTTGACCGCATCCGCCAGATAATTATACAATATATCTCCGGCTCCTGCAATGGAGTTCTTGCGATAAATAAATGGATTGTATGTGTGGGCCTCTTTGTCCTTCTCGTAATCATCAAGGGCGTCTATGACGTAGATCCAGCGTCCCAGAGCCCTTGAAAGCTCCGACAGCACCCTTTTGTTTAAAGGGTCGACGGTATATCCCGTGAAGATCAGCTCCATAATGTCCGCAAAGGCGTCAGCCGTCTCGTCGAGGCTCCCCGAATGCCTGCTTTCGGCCTCTCCCAGCCTTTCGAGAGCCTCACGTACACCGCGGCACATTTCGGGATACTTCTTTTTAAGCTTTCCGTAGGCGCGGGAAAGAGCCGCGCATCCAGCATAACCGGTAAGCTTTCTCTCGTCCCTTCTGTCGTCGTCGAACTTATGGTACGCGAGAATAAGCATCACGTCGGCTGCGTAATCTATGGCGGCGCAGTTTCGGATTACCGGCTTTTTCATGACGGGGTGGGCTATGCAATGCTCCGGCTCGAGGGTTTCCTTCTCATCTGATTCCAAAGACCCGAGAACAAGGGCGAGAAATACCGCGTCGTAGCTTAGGGAAAGTCTCGGTATCTGCCCGTACCTTCTTCCTATGGACTTGCAGATGCCGCAGTAATATCCCTGGTACACGTCCATTTCCCGTACCTTAAGCTCGCCCCGCTCCATCGTAACGTATCCGAGCATTTTTATTCTGCCTTGAATTCCTTCCAGTAGCTGCTGTACATGTCGTCGCCTTCAGCGCCAAGGCTCTTTAATATTTCGCATCTTGCCAGTATCTCGTCTGCAGGGAACAGATACTGAAGCTTGTCCTCGTCCCCTTCCAGCATTTCCATTACGCCCGTGTTAGGAATGGAATAGGTCAGGTATTCGTAATTGGTTATGGCGTTTTCCTTTTCAAGCATGAAGTTTATCCACGCTTCGGCGTTTTCCTTGTTCTTCGCGGTCTCAGGAACTGCCCACATGTCGAGGAACTCCTCGCTTCCTTCCTCAGGAATCACGAAATCCAGATCCGGATTGAGATCCTGGCTGTAGAGAATTTCTCCGTTCCAGACTACGGCAATGTTGGCCGAGCCGCCTATTACCATATCCCTTGCGGAATCGTTGGCGTACTTGTAGACGAGAGGCTTCTGCTCCTTAAGGTATTCCACCGCTTCGGAAAGCTCGCTTTCATCCATGGTGTTTATGGAATATCCCTTAGCCTTGAGAGCCACTGCTATGGTGTCCCTTAAGCTGTCGGGCATAACTATCTGGTCCTTGTACTTTTCGTCCCAGAGGTCGTTCCAGGAGGTTATGGAGCCCTTTTCAATCTCCGCGGTGTTGTACATGATTCCCATGGTTCCCCAGGTGTGAGGTACGCTGTACTTGTTCCCCGGGTCAAAATCCGCAGCTATCTCCATGTATTTGGAATCGATATTGGAAAGGTTGGATAAGTTGTCCTTGTTCAGCTCCGCAAGGAGTCCCTCTCCTATCATCTTCTCAATCATGTAGTCGGACGCGCAGATTACGTCGTAGTCTACGGAATTCTTGGAAATTACGGGATACATCTCCTCGTTGGTATCAAAAGTGTCGAGTACCACGGATATTCCCGTCTCCTCCTCAAACTCGTCTATGAGGACGGTGTCAATATAGTCTCCGAAGCAGTAAACCCTTACCTCGCCGTTTTCGCCCCCTTTGTCCCCGCAGGAAGAAAGGCCCGCCGCAGCGGTAAGGCACATGAGAGCCGCAAGGGCGGCAGCAATTTTCTTCTTCAATTTCTCGCTCCTTTCCTGTTCTGTACCACGTTGGATATAACCAGAACCACCAGAACTATAACGAATATAACTGTAGACAGGGCGAACAGTGTCGGCCTGATTCCAACCTTTACCTGGCTGTATATGAGTGTCGATATGGTGTTGATTCCTGCCCCTCTCGTAAAGTGGGTTACGACAAAATCGTCAACGGACATGGTGAAGGCAAGCAGAAATCCCGAAGTTATTCCCGGCATCAGGTCGGGAAGTATGACCTTTCTGAACGCGTAGGCAGGCGTTGCGCCAAGGTCTAAAGCCGCCTCGTACATATTCGGCGAAAGCTGCTTTATCTTCGGCATAACCGACAGGATAACGTACGGTATGCAGAAGGTTATATGGGACAGAAGAACCGTTCCCCAGCTGAGTGAAATTCCGAAAACCAGAAATGTCATCATAAGGGATATACCCGTAACTATGTCCGCGTTGAGAAGAGGTATGTTGTTGAAAGCCATTATGACCTTCTGGCTCCTGCTCCTCATTCTGCTGATGCCCAGGCAGGCTAAAACACCTATGACGGTGGAGGCGGCCGCGGCGCATATTGCTATGGTGAACGTGTTCCATACCGCGTCCAGTATCATCTCGTTGGAGAACATCTCCTCGTACCATCTGGTGGAAAATCCCGTCCATATGGACATGGATTTGCTCTCGTTGAAGGAAAGCACCATGAGCACGCCGATAGGAAGATACAGGAACAGGAGTATTATGGCTATGTAAAGTCCTTTTAAGAATTTTTTCATATGAGACTCGCCTCCCCGTTCTTATCGAGCCTGGAGAGAAGAGCCATGCTCAGCACTATGAATATCATCATGACGAGGGAAAGTCCCGAGCCCAGATTCCAGTTGGAGCTGGTGGTGAATTCCTGCTCTATGATGTTTCCTATGAGGTTTATCTTTCCTCCGCCCAGCATATTGGATATTACGAAGGTGGTAAGGGCCGGTACGAACACCATGGTGATGCCGCTTGCGATTCCCGGAACGGAAAGAGGAAGGATTATGCTCCTCAGTACCTTTCCTTTAGTCGCTCCCAGGTCGTATGCGGCTTCTATCAGGCTGTTATCGATTTTCATCACCGTATTATATATAGGAAGAACCATAAACGGAAGGAAGTCGTATACCATACCTAAAACTATGGCCGCCGGCGTATTTATTATATCGAGAGCCGGAAGTCCGAGTCCCGTAAGTATTCCGTTTATAATTCCGCCCCGCTCTAAAATCACCTGCCAGGCCATGGTTCTTAAGAGGAAGTTCATCCACATAGGCAGAACGAATATGAAAATCATGAAGCCTTTGGTTCCCAGCCTGCTGTCTTTGAGTATGAGGGCAAGGGGAAATGCCAGGACGAAGCATATGGCCGTGCTTATAAGAGCAAGAAGAAGGGCAAGCCACAGGGCCTGAGCGTGTTCGGCGCCCATTATTGAAACCACATTCTCTATGGTAAAAGCTCCCGACCTGTCCGTAAAGCCGTAGTATGCAATCATAATGAGCGGAATCACCGTGCCTGCGGCAATCCACACTATGAACGGCGACGCAAAATATCTTCTAGACATCTATCTCTATGGCCTCCTCGTCCTTCCTCTGAGGCTTGTGCATTATCTGGATATTCTCAGGGATTACAGAGAGGCTGACCTCCGTTCCCACCGGGTAGCTGGTGGTGTTCTGGGCAAGCCAGGTGAATCCTCCCGCCTCGATTTCCATCTCGTAATGAACGCCGATGAAGACGTTATGGCTTACAACGCCGTCAAGCTGTCCCTCTCCCGGCTTTCCGATGATGAGATCCTCAGGTCTTATGACCACGTCCACCGGTCTGTTGTTGCCGAAGCCCGTGTCGATGCACGGGAATATTCTGTCGCAGATTCTTACAACCTTGTCCTCCACCATGACGGCGTCGATAATGTTGCTGTCTCCGATGAAGTCGGCCACGAAGGCGTTTTCCGGTTCGTTGTATATCTGCTCCGGAGTTCCCATCTGCTGAATTATACCGTTGTTCATGACCACAACCTTGTCGCTCATGGTGAGCGCCTCCTCCTGGTCGTGGGTAACGTATATGAACGTGATTCCCAGCTCGTTTTTAAGTCTTATGAGCTCGTACTCCATGTCCTGTCTCAGTTTAAGGTCAAGAGCTCCCAGCGGCTCGTCGAGGAGAAGCACCTTAGGCTCGTTCACTATGGCTCTTGCCATGGCGATTCTCTGCTGCTGTCCTCCCGAAAGCTGGGTTATCTTTCTCTTTTCATATCCTTTAAGGTTTACCAGGTTCAGGGCGTACGCCACCTTGTCCTTAATGTACTGATCGGTCTTTCCGCTTATCTTAAGGCCGAAGGCTATGTTCTGCTCCACGTTCATGTGGGGAAACAGGGCGTACTTCTGAAAAACCGTGTTTATATGCCTCTGATTCGGCGGTACTGCGGTTATATCCTTTCCCTCAAAGTACACGCTGCCTTTGTCCGGGGTCTCAAAGCCTCCCACTATCCTGAGGGTAGTGGTCTTGCCGCACCCGGACGGCCCGAGAAGCGTTATGAACTCGTTTTCGTTTACCGTAAGATTGAAATCCTCCAGGACAACCGTGTCCTCAAAGGATTTATGTATATTCCTGAGCTCGATGAGCGATCCTGCCATTTACCTTCTCCTTCCTAAAAGCTCGGCGGCGTGCTGACCCAGATGATCTCAGCGCCTTTTTCCGATGAAATGTAGTGCTGCCTGCCGGACTGATAGTAAAAGGATTCTCCGGCCTTCGCCCCGTACGTCTTATTACCTAAGTGCAGGGTTATCTCTCCCTTAAGGACAAAGCCGAATTCCTCTCCCTCGTGAGGAGTATCCGGATACGTGGAGCCTCCCTTTTCCAAAGTCAGCCTTATAGGCTCCATCATGTTCTTCTGCGCGTTGGGGATTATCCATTCTATCTTGTTTCTAAGCTCTGCGTCCTCTTTCTCAAAATAGTCGTCCTCGCCGAACACAAGCTGTTCGTCTCTTCCCTCCGCAAAAAATTCAGCTATGGTAACTCCGAGGACTCTCAAAATATCCTCTAACGTAGAAATTGACGGAGAAGTGAGGTCTCTTTCCAGCTGGGAAATGAATCCCTTGGAAAGCTCAGTCCTGTCCGCCAGCTCTTCCTGAGTAAGGCCGCTTGCCACCCTCAGGTCCTTGATTCTGCTTCCTATGTCAATGCCCATTCTCTCACCCTTTCCCACTGTTCGAGTATGACATGTTATCTAAACATTCGGTTTAGTATTTCTAAACCTTTGCAACAACAATTATATACGCTTTTTCGGGAAAGTCAACAGCAAAGTAACACAAATACTAAATTTTCCGGTCAGAAATACTAATCAGGATTTTAACATGATTTTTACCCGATATTTACGGTTGACATAAGGCCCTTGCCCGTATATAATGATGTTGAGTTAGTTAGATATAACTAACTATTATTATATGAGACTATCGCTATGTTTTTTATATGCTATCAAGGAGGCCGGATTATGTCAGATGATATGATTATTCGACACTGTTCCCCCACTCTTGCGGGAATCAAAACGGGAAACATCTTTTCATGTCCCTGCCCGTGCAGAGAGGAACTTTTGAAGGATCTGTCGCGGCTTAACAGAATGCTTTCCTCTAAGGGAGTTCGGGTTCTGCCCCTGAGAATCTGCGGCGGCAGAGCTCTGATCTATCTCTACCGGCCCGGCTCGCTGAAATCGGACTTTGAGAACGGCGCGGCAAGAGAGCTTCTCGTAAAGTACGGATACGCGCCGGAAAAGCCGTCCGCCTGCATATCCCGCCTGATTCACCGGCTGCGGGCCCGGGAGGATTTCCCTCACGAGATAGGTCTTTTTCTAAGCTATCCGCCGGAGGACGTCATCGGGTTTATCCACAGCGGCGGCTGCGGTCACAAATGCTCCGGCTGCTGGAAGGTGTACGGGGATAAGCAGAAAGCGGAACAGACCTTCAAAAGGTACGACTTCTGTACGAAAAGCTACGTCAGACAGTGGCAGCAGGGAAAATCCATTGAACAGCTTACTGTAGCCGTTTGACGGATTGACGCTAATTCAAAGCATGTTGAAAGGAAGGTAGAAAACCTATGAGTAAAATTGCAGTTGTCTACTGGAGCGGTACAGGTAATACGGAAGCCATGGCCACGGAGGTGGCGGAGGGAGCCAGGGCAAAAGGCGCTGAAGTGATAGTTTTCACAGCGTCTCAGTTTACGGCAGATAAGATTGCAGATTTTGACGCCATCGCCTTCGGCTGCCCGTCCATGGGCGCCGAGCAGCTTGAGGAAAGCGAGTTCGAGCCTATGTTCAGCGCCTGCGAAGGAAATCTTGGCGGAAAGAAAATCGCCCTCTTCGGCTCCTACGGCTGGGGCGACGGAGAATGGATGCGCAGCTGGGAAGACAGGTGCGCAGACAGCGGCGTGGTTCTCGCCTGCGAAAGCGTGATATGCAACGAAGCTCCCGATGACGATGCCGCAGCGGCCTGCCGCAGCCTGGGTGCAGCTTTAGCGTAGGCCCGCAAAGGAGCAGCGGCCTCGGGAAGTGATGTGCTCGGTATACCGGGCCTCGAAAATAAATTGTACCACCTGACGCGGAAAAAAGCCTGCTCAGGTGGTACAATTTTGTTTATGGCTGTGATAACAAAAACAACAGCGATACTCAGTGATTCACCTGATACTCATAAATCAGAGTTTTATTCCCGGACCCGTCAGGAAAAGGCTTTTCCAAAGTCTTTATAAAGCCGTGCTTTTCGTAAAACTTCCAGGAAGCCAGTGTGTTTGTCATCAGTCTTACGGTATTAGCACCGTCCGCCTTTGCCCTTTCCATAAACTTTGCTGTCAGCGCAGTTCCCAGACCTTTACGATAGTCTCTTTTTGATGACAGGGCCACAAGCTCCAGATCACAGCCTGCAAAAAACGTTTTCTCCCGTTCCTTAAGCTGCAGGAAGAAATCGTCAAACTGCTTCTGAAAGGCTTCGGACAGATGATATCTCTTAAGATAGAATTTGAAAAACATGCGGCACCACGCCCCGTAATGCCTTTTAGCGCGGTCAATATTATTTCGGCCCGGCCGGAATTTTTTGCTGTAATTTCCGGAAATGAATCCGACAATTTGATTTTCCTCCGACTCCGCCACATACGCAAAGCTGCACTTTTCTATCAGAACCTGAGCATAGTCCCTTAAAAAAATCCTGTCCCCGTCATCTATAGGGCATGTGAAGAAGCCTTCGTAGAAACACTGTCCGCAAGCGGCTGCATCCGCTTCGTCATATCGCCTTATTATAAACATATAATGCCTCCCGTGGTTATGGTTAGTTATAACTAACTTACGATGAAATAATTATATGCCTTCTTTCGCCAAATTGCAAACGTTAAATGAACTATTTTACGAAAACTTTATTATACATCTCTTCAATATTTTACAACCGTTAGTTTTCTGCCCAAAACTCCCGCAGCACCCTGACCAACTCGTCGGGATTATCCTTGTTCACCTCGTGACCGGAATCCTCCACGATTACCAGCCTGCTGTTTTTCATCGCTTCGTGGTACCGCTTTGCGCTCTCCATATTAACCTTATCCTTTGCGCCGCAAAGAACGAGAGCCGGGCAGTCAAGGTCCGCCGCCGCCTCCATGAACTCAAGATTCGCCATGGATTTGCTCAGACGAATAAAATCTTTCTTGCTTACGCCCATATTCCGAAATGCTGTCTTTGGCATAAATCCGAATACGATGTTCTGGAATTTCAGCAGTCCTTTCGGAATCCGAAACGGCGTTCCGATCAAAACGAGAGAATTCACTTTCTCAGGATGCTGCATGGCATAATTCAGCGCCAGCAGGCCGCCGAGGGAAAGTCCGCAGAGATTCAGTTTTTCTTCAAAGGGCCTGCACACCTCGCTGAACGCCTGATATAATGCGGTGTAGCTTAATTTCCTGCCTTTGGCAAGGCTGAACAAATCCGGAGCGGCCGCGGAAATCCCCCTCTCTTCGAGCTTATTTCTGACAATATCCCAATCCTTACTGTTTTGTCCCAGACCGTGGACTAAAATGGTTTTCATAAGCAAACACCTTGTCTTATTTCTTGTAATGCCTTCCTTATATCCGCAACAAACTGTGCCTGCTGTTTTTTCAGGTATGACTTCACAAAGGGCTTCATCAATAATTTCTTGGCTTCCACACGTTCTGTAAAATCTATCTCTGTTTCGTTGCCTTTGGCCGTGAAAACGCCAATCCAATGACCTGCCATATTGCCGTTTTCCATATCAAATTCCCATCGTCTGTATGGTTCAACAAGCGATACTGTAAAGGTCGTCGAGTAGCCGTCTTTGGTATATTCAATAAATTGCTTATCACTGATTATTTCTGTTTTGCTCAAGTCACTTCTCCAAGCAGCGTAATTTTCAATATCCAAAATAAAATCCCACACTCTGCGAATTTCGCAGGGAATCAACGTTTTTATATTTGAAGTCGCCATCTTTACTTCCCCCTTAAACCTGCCGTGTTACTCAACATTTACGGTAGCAATTTACTCTGTAAATTTTAATCGATACTCCCTCATTTTGCGAAGTTTATAAAATCTTCCTGACGCAATTCGTAATAAGCAGAGTCATAACATTGTCAACTTTTCATTCTGATTAATATATTCTACCAACTCTATCCCAAATATCAAGAAAAATCATAAATCCGATTTTAAATTCTACCATCTGTCACTGTGCTTGTACGGCAATATTATTGCATATTGTAATTTATTAAATAGAATGTTAATATACTCATACATATATTACTTTTGACCAGTAAATTGTAATATTCAAAGAAGTATAAGCTTTAACGGGTAGCAACTTCCACCATTTCTTATGATAGCAATTTTCGTTAAAGATAGCAGTTAAACTTTTTCTGAACAAAATTGCGATTCGGTTGAATGAAATTCTATCATTTACTGTACAGGATTGATTCTGGTTTACCTTTTTGGCTCTCTACGCTCCCGATAAGCTCTAATTTTCAAGTACCTTTCTACCAAATCAAGATGGTCTCAACGATAGGTAGAAAATTCTTCAACCAAAATCGGGTATATTATTAAAATGTTTTAAATCACAGCTGAATCGCACAATCCTACTCTGATTTCTTTCCAATCTTCTTATCAAACAAATTGTATCCAGCATAAAACCCCTGAAACCGGCGTTATCGCCGCCTTCCAGGGGTTTTCGTTTCTTTACATATTACGTCTGTATAGTCTCTGTGGTCTCGGACCTCAGCTATATAAGCCGGCTGCTCTGCTACTTCTTAGCTGCAGCTGCCTGCTGTTTTGCTATTTCTTAGCCGCAGCTGCAGTTTGTTTTGCTAATTTTGGTCTAAATGCGAACACTGATAATGCACATAACTTATCATATGTCCTTTCAAACATCCATTTTCTAATGGATTATCTTTTTTTCCATATGTAACATCATTTCATCGCTTTATGCCCAATTCCCAATCACAGTAGTTGGGGCAGATGGTTATGTATGTTTTTGATTGAAATTCTTCGTATAAATGGGATTTGAGAAAACCATGACACCATTTTGGGAGAAGTTTTTTGAACCCCCAAAATGGCTTTTATCAAGGTTTTCAGCTTTTAAGTATGACTCATCGCCGTAATAGGTGCTACATCCAAGTTGAGAACCGAGTAATCTTCCATATCCTCTGTTTTGGCTACTCCAAATTTTTTGATTTCCTCATCCATCTTACTGTTCAACACATGCGTGTAGATATTCAATGTGACACTTATGCTGGAATGTCCCATCAGCTTTTGTACTACTTTAGGATCCATCTTATTCTCAAAACATCTCGTGGCAAATGTATGCCTCAGTGTATGCGGGTGAAAATCCCTTACCTCTTTTGGCTCCACATTATTCTGAACCGCCAGCATGCCCTCTTTCTCCCTAAGTCGTTTTATTGCTTTTTTAATCTCTTTTTCTACAATATATCTGGTACACGGGCTGCCCATACCTGTAGTGAATACTAAATCACTTAATTCGCCTTTTCCTCTCCATCTGCTTCCCAATTCTTTTTTAAGGCTCTCCTGTTTTTCTTTTTGAGATAGCAATATCTCTTCCATTTCACCAATGAACGGAATCTTTCGAGTGGAATTTACTGTTTTAGGCGATACTAACATCTCGCGTTTCTCTCCATTATAATAGGAGCAGCTTAATGCTCTCTCAATCGAGATAGTTTTCTTCTTAAAATCAACATCTCCCCACTTTAAACCTCCAAGCTCACCTACTCTTACTCCAGTCAAACACATAAAATAGAAAAGCTCTTTATACCAGCTGTCTTCCATTTCAGTGAGGAATCTATTCTGCTCTTCCTGAGTAAGTGCAATTTCTTCCTTTGCCTTTTTGAAAGTCCATGGCACCTCAACAATCAGACAAGGATTTACTGGTACAAACTGATTACCTACTGCAAATTCCATACATTCACGAAGCCTGCCTAACGCTTCTCTCATTGCACTATTAGATATTTTTCTTTTCTCCATAGCATTAAGAGCTTTCTGAACATCCATTGGCTTAATATCAATCAGCTTCATATTCCCTATATGAAAGCCGAAGGTTCTTTTAAAATTATTCTTCATTGGCCTTATGCTCGTCTCTTTGACTTTGTGTGCTTTGACTTCATCAAACCACTCGTCAAACCATTCATTTAAGGACATCTCCGATTTCATATAATGAACTCTTCGCCTGGCTTGTTCTTTGGCACACTCAAAATCCTCAATCAAGTTATCCAGATTAGCGCTATACATATTGATCTTGATGCCATTCACCATCGCTCTCGCCTCGTATGCTCCATTCTTTTCTCTGATACCTTTTGGTAATTTTCGTTTTGCCATAATGCGTCCTCCTAAAATACGTCTGCCTGTTTCAATTTTTTACAACATTACCATTCGGCATAAAATAAAACAAAGGTGCGAATTTTTTATTCACACCCTTGCTTTTCTGAATTTCTCAGTGCTTCACCTGTGCAAGCAGCCATTTGTCTAACAGCAACTTATGTGCATAACTTCGATTCCCAATTCTAACGACAAACACATTGGAATTTTCTTTCATGAGTTCACGAGTCTTTGTTTTTCCTAAATTAAGATATTTTGCAGTGTCCTCTACATTCAATAAAATTTTTTCCTTTTCCATATTATAAAACCTGACCTTTCTTTTTCTTCTTACTATATATTCATCATTGCTCAAACGTGCAATTCCTATGGCGCATCGATTTCAACAGGGATCTCAAACCCAAGACTGATCGTCACAGCTTTTTCGATACTTTTCAGTTCGCGATCAGAAACCTTTCCTATATACTCTCCCACTCTCTGTTTATCGATCGTCTTGATCTGCTCTAACAGAACAAGGGAATTCTCCTTCAAAGTCTCCATATCTTCAATAAGATAATGAGTAGGGATCGCCTTCTTCTTTGTCCTGCTTGTCAAGGGAGCAACGATCAGCGTTGGACTATATATGTTCCCTAAATTGTTTTGCAGTATGATCACCGGACGCGTACCTCCCTGTTCGGAACCTATGTAAGGGCTCAGATCCGCTACATAAATCTCTCCTCTTTTAAAACTTCTTTCTTCCATGTTGCCTACCTCCTTATGTAAGAGCCGGCAGAATAGCAGTAAATGCCTTCTGCCAGCAAAACATTTCTATATGATATCTTCCATATTTGTCCTCGACATCCCGGAAGTGAGGAATCCATCAAACGGCAAGCAGCGTACTTG
>CALXBQ010000003.1 GCA_944386595.1 uncultured Clostridia bacterium | reverse complement strand
CAAGTACGCTGCTTGCCGTTTGATGGATTCCTCACTTCCGGGATGTCGAGGACAAATATGGAAGATATCATATAGAAATGTTTTGCTGGCAGAAGGCATTTACTGCTATTCTGCCGGCTCTTACATAGGAGGTAGGCAGATATGGAAGAGAGAAGTTTTAAAAGAGGGGAGATTTATGTAGCGGATTTGAGTCCGTATGTAGGATCGGAGCAGGGAGGAATTCGCCCGGTGATTATATTACAGAATAATTTGGGGAATATATTCAGTCCAACACTGATCGTGGCGCCGCTAACAAGTAGGTATAAGAAGCGTAATCTACCCACCCATTATTTGATAGAGGATGTAGAGGAGCTGAAAACAACTTCGCTGGTGCTTTTGGAACAAATAAAGACAATAGATAAACGGAGAATAACCGAGTATATTGGACAAGCATCAAAAGACGATATTAAAAATATTGAAAAAGCATTAACGATCAGCTTGGGATTTGAAATCCCTGTTGAAATCGATGCTCCTTAATCGGGAGTATTTTATAAAAGATTAAAAAATGAAAATCGCACATTTCACAAAAGAAAAAGAATGCGGTATGTTAAAAGCAGATTCTATATAGAAGGAGTCATCCATGGATATAAAAACCAATAGTCAGTTAATGAGAGTATATGTGTCAAGCGAAGTTAAATTTTACACGATAAGTGATTTAATGAAACTTCTGGGCTGGAGTGAAGCTACCGTACAGAAATTATTTAACGATCCGAAATTCCCGGCAGCTAATTTTGGCAGGAATAAAGTGGTGGAGGCTCATGCACTGATCGACTATTTCTCAAGGCGACACGACAAGCATAAAGAAGTTTACTGGAGATAGGAGATGTTGAAATGGCAAAAGGAAAACCGAAAAAAGGAATAAACGGTGAGGGTACTTTCCGGTATAAAGACAGTGGGAAAATTGAATACAGAATTTCATACAGAGATGAATTCGGATCTATTCGTAGAAAGTCCTTTACCGGTATTGATGAAGATGAATGCGTATATAAGGCTGAAGTGTTTCTGGCTAAGGAGGAAAAGCGGCAGCGAGGGATTGACGTAAACGCGACGATACCGGAAATCGTCAAGTATCGTTATGATTTGGATTTACAAAAAAATTATGTTGGCGAGCAAGGATATTCACGAAACATGGGAACCTTGGGAATTATTAAGAGGAATAAAATCGGGAGTATTCCGATTGCTGAGTTGACAGAGCTGCATATAGATATATTTCTTTCTTCAATAACGAATTATTCAAACAGCGTTATAGGAAAGATTTATCAGCAGATGAGGATGGCGTTTGCTATTGCATTGAAAAAAGGCATAATCGAAGAAAATCTTATGCTTTCTGAAGATTTGAGATGCCCAAAATCAAATAAGAAAGATAAGAAAGTAAGAGGGCTTACCGAGGAAGAGCAGAATAGATTTGTGAAAATGTTAGAAGAATATCGAATTCCAAGAAATAGAAATGATTACAGACTTCAGCTGTTGATAGAATTGTTTAGTGGAATGAGGATGGGAGAAGTTAATGCACTGAGCCCTGATAACATTGATTTCAAAAATAAAATCGTTCATGTCCGGTCTACTGTATCTAGAGGGTTAGAATACAGAGATTTCATAAAAGATGGTACCAAGACTTATACTGGTATTCGTGACATACCGATGAACAAGATGTTGGAAAAATACTTGTTAGAAGCGATGAAGAAAATGAAGAAGAATCCGCATAATCTGGTTTTTTATGATTTTAATAAGAAAAGTATTGTTTCAACGAGTCAGGTAAATTGCTTTTATCGAAGAGTGTGCGAGAAAGCAGATATTGAATATAACGGACAGCATTCTCTCAGGCACACGTTTGCAACACGATGTATAGAAGCGGGAATTCCCCCGGTAGTTTTGAAAAATTGGTTGGGACATAAAAACATCCATATTACCCTTGATACCTATGCAGATGTATTTGACAGAATGAATTTCAACGCAGTTGAAAAATTGGAAGATTACATCGGGACTTTTGAAGCTGGGAATAGGGAAGCAGTTATTTAGTTATTGGGAAATCATTATATATGATATTCCGGATTTTATAATACGATTAAAGAAGATCTAATTGTAAAGCTTAAAGCCTGAGGCTTAAACGGTAAGAGGTTAATTGGAGACAGAATAGGGGACGAGTGGAAAGTAAAAGCCTGAAACTAAGTAATATCAAAGGGTATAGAACTTTCGCAATCCCGTCATCTCCACCAGAAATCATAAATGCCGCAATCCCGGTACATCAAGTATCAGGATGGCGGCGTTTTTTTATTCTATTCGTAGAAGGCCACAACTGTACATATAAAAAATATCAAAACTGTCTATTTTAACAGGTACATTTTTTTCCGGTTTCTTCTCGCCGGTGAATCTGATATCAAGCGGAATCGCTACTGCCGTTGTGATGATTTTCTATGGAGTGACTCATTCCGGGATGTGGAAGCGTTTTGTTCACCGCCTGACCATGTATCAGACGACGATTACGAGAGAAAGATATCATCACATGTCGCTGATCGTGGTGTTTATCGTGACTATGCTGTCGTCTATTGCTATTACGCTTTATTTCGTGAATCGAATTAATTACGTTTTAGATGCCGAGGGTATCGAATTTTAGGATACAAATTACAGAGATATCTTTCACCTGCAGCTGCAGTTTTTGTTCGGTATTCTTTCACTGACAGTGCTGGTTATTCTGTTTCTTATCCTGAACCGGCGATACACTTCGTATATGGCCGCAGAGAGCAGGCAGGATTCTCTGACAGGGATGATGAACAGGAAGTCCTTTTTCTCCGCCTGCACAGGTACTCTTCAGCTTATGAAGGGGCAGGACGGCGTTACCGGATATTTCATCATGGCGGATCTGGACCATTTTAAGGAGATCAACGACAGCTACGGACACCCGGAAGGTGACAGAGCGCTGAAAGAAACTGCCGAAGTTCTGAAAGAAGTGTTCGGCGAGAGCAGCATTATCGGCAGGATGGGTGGAGATGAGTTCGGAGTCCTGGTGTATGAAAACCTCCCGATATCCGAACTGGATTTTCTGCTCAGGCTGTGTCTGGAACGTGTAGGACACATAACCTGGAAGGAACATCATCTCTGCTGCAGCATCGGAGCTTTGCAGATTTCGGGATACAGATCGCTGGAGGGACTGTATCTGGAAGCGGACAGGCTTTTGTATGAAGCAAAGCGCAAAGGCAGAAATCAGTATGTTATAAAGTCATCATAGAAATACTAAAGCCGCCGGGCATGCGCCGCCCGGCGGCTGTTTGTCTTAGGATTAACGCAGTGAGAGTACGTAATCCTCCACCTTATCGATAAGCTCGTGATCGGAAGGTTCGTAGACCTTGGAACCTATGTTACGCAGAGTAACGGCATCGTTGGACCCGGACACGCTGACAGTAACGCTGTTCTGAAAATCAAAGTGGATGAAGCATTCGAAGTCGTCAGTGCTGCCCGTATCAAAGGTAAGGGTGACATTCGCACCGTCGTGCTCCACAGGGTTATAAATCGTCACCTTTCCACGAGGGAACATATTGCCTATTTCCGTCTCGTACCGGCAGGATGAAAGCAGGTCAAGCAAACTGTTAAACTCATCCGAACCGGCAGGATATGTTCCTACATCCCGGAACGGCTCATCGCCGTAAGATATTGCGCAGGTAACCTGCTTTATATCGACGCCGTCCATAAATGAAATGTCATCGAAATCTCTCGGAATAAGCCGCCATACGGCAGTTGCAATAATGATAACCGCAATCACCGCAATCACCGCGATTTTCACAGGGCTTAGTCTTTTCTTTACGCTTGCTGTACTGCAGGATTTGTTCGTAAGTTCTTCCATAACTAAATTCCTCCCTGAAAGCATAATCACCTATACATTTTTGTTATGTGAATTATAGCACGAATAAAGTATCTGTGCGAAATGTTAAGAAAATTTAATACTTCTCCACGCAAGACACAACTGTACATATAAAAAATATCAAAACTGTCTATTTTAACAGGTACATTTTAGAGCTATAATGACACCGTGATATGAGAAATATGGAAAGTATATGCACAAAGGAGGATGACCTGATATGAGAAAGACTTTAGAAAGATCCGGCGTTGCCACAATGGTGCTGACGGCTATGATGATGTGTATGGTTGTGGTTATGACCATGATTATAAGGATTCCAATTCCTGCAACCCAGGGGTACATACACCTGGGCGACTGTATGATATTCTTTTCTGTGCTGCTCTTAGGATGGAAGTGGGGAGCCGTTGCCGCGGGACTGGGTTCCGCCATGGCTGACTTCTTTGCCGGATATATGCAGTACGTTCCGATTACGCTTATAGTCAAAGGGCTGATGGGACTGATTATGGGGCTTGCGTTGGAGCTTGCTGTAAAGAAGGGCCTGTCGAAGGGTAAAATGAAGGCAATGGAGATAGCGTCCATGATAATTGCCGGATTTGTCATGGTGGCAGGCTACTACGTTGCGGAGGGTATTCTCTACGGAAACTTCCTCACTCCTCTTGCATCGGTGCCGATGAACATACTTCAGTTCGTTGTGGGTGTGGTTCTTGCGACAGCTCTCTACACGGCCATGGAGAAAACGCCGGCCGGCAGACAGTTCGCCTATCACATAGATTAAGGTCCCGGATTAGCCGGTGTTTGGAAAACCAAAGAAATCGCAGCACATTGGAGGCGGGTATCGTCGAAAAGTGCTGCGTTTTTTGATAAAGCGTGAAATTGCGAGTGAATCCGTGCCCGACGGTGGTTATCCTGTAATCAGAAAAAATCCGAAAAAGGTTAATCGGCGCATTGAGTCGTATCACATTGAGTTGTATCGGTTACAGTTATATCACCTGGCAGCCTGGCGCTTACAGCTTCCCACTGCCGGCCTTTTTCATCAGTTTCCTGAATTCGATGCTGAACATGGTGCAGGTGGTTGCAACGGCGACTGCGTCGGCGACGGGCTCTGCGAGAAATACCGCAAAGACTTTGTCGGAGAAAAAGTGAGGCAGTATGTATATGAGAGGTATGAGCAGGATTATCTTCCTGAAAATTGCAAGGAAGGTGGAGACCTTTGCGTTGCCGAGGGCGATAAAGCTCTGCTGGCAGGCGTTTTGAGCGCCCATGAGGAAAACCGACGCCATGTATATTCTGAGAGCCCACACGGACAGGTCCGTAAGATCCGGCTCCGAGGTGAATATCATTACCGGAAGCTGCGGAATGAACATGCAGACGGCCCAGAGCAGGGTGGCGTATGTCAGACAGCATTTCAGGAGAAGGGTGAAGCCTTTCTTTACGCGATCGAGATTTCCCGCGCCGTAGTTGAAGCTGATTATAGGCTGTCCGCCCTGAGTAAGCCCCTGAAGAGGGAGAAGGGCGAACTGCATGACGCTGGACAAAATGGTCATGGCCCCCACGGCGGTGTCGCCGCCGTATTTCAGCAGGGAGGAGTTGAAGCAGAGCACCAGCAGGCTTTCGGTGGACTGCATGATGAAGGGAGCAACGCCGAGAGCAAGGCAGGGCGAGAGAATATGTCTTTCCACCCTGAGATACTTTTTCTTAATGCGAAGAACGGTGACGTTCCCCGTGAGGAACTTTACTGCCCACAAAGCGCTCAGTGCCTGGGATATGACGGTGGCGAGAGCTGCGCCCCTGACTCCCATACCGAAGCCGAATATTAAAATCGGGTCGAGAATAATGTTTGTAACCGCTCCGATGATTACGGTGAACATGCTGATTTTGGAAAAGCCCTGAGCGGATATGAAGGAGTTCAGCCCCAGAGTAAGCTGGACAAAAACTGTTCCCAGAGCGTATATGGTCATGTAGCTTTCGGCGTACTCTATGGTATTTTCCGAAGCGCCGAAGAGATAGAGGAGCGGACGCTTAAATAAAAGCACCAGAACCGTCAGCGTAACCGAAAGGAAAATAAGGGCGGTGGTGCAGTTCCCGAGAATCTTTTCAGCGTGGGCGTTGTCGCGTCTGCCCATGTATATGCTGGCTTTCGGCGCGCCTCCCATTCCCACGAGACACGCAAAGGCCGAGACTATCATAATCAGAGGGAAGCACACTCCGAGTCCCGTAAGGGCCATAGGCCCCGTTTCCGGTATGTGTCCTATGTACATTCTGTCCACCATGTTGTAGAGAGCGTTTACAATCTGAGACGCTATGGCAGGAACGGCCAGCGTGGCGAGAAGCCTACCCACCGGTTCCGATCCCAGGTTTGTTTCTTTCGATGTGGTAAGTTTATCCAGAAGCTTCATCTTGTCATCTCCGTTTAAGCGATGCGCGGTTAAAAACTTAAAAAATAAAGTGATTCGCATGCCGGAACAAAACCGGCCAATTTACAATTATATCACCCGGCAGCAAAGTGTCAATCAAAGTGTGTAACTGTGCGGATTAGAGAAGATGTTATTATCGCCTGAACGGATACGCGAAAACATAAATGCGCCTTAATATAGTAAAGTCAAGGTCAAAAAAACTTAAAAAATATTTGACGAGGGGGGGGTAAAAAAGGGTACAATGGACTAACACTTGCGAATTCAAAATATTGTGTTTTGAACCTGACAATTAAGAGAGAGGAGAAGGTGAACAATGAAGAGCAAGAAATTATTGGCCCTGATTGTTTCGGCAGTAATGGTTCTTTCCCTCGCAGCATGCGGCGGCGATAAAGGAACCGAAGGCGAAGCGGCCGGAACGGCTTATCCGGGAACGGCTGACGAGGACACCTACGTTGTGGACTTCAGAGCTGAACCGCCTGAGCTGAACAGCTTACTTACTTCTGATGTAACCTCCGGCGACGTACTGAGAATGGTTATCTCCGGACTCTACAGACTGGACGAAAACGACCAGCCTGTACCTGATCTGGCAGAAGAAACCACGGTCAGCGACGACGGATGCACTTACACCATGAAGCTGAGAGAGGATGCAACCTGGTCCAACGGCGAGCCTGTAACCGCCCACGACTTTGTGTTCGCATATCAGACTATCTGTAACCCTAAGACCGGTTCCGTATACGCTTACATAGTATACGACAACCTGCTTCACGGAAACGAGGTATATGAGGGAAAAATGGATCCTTCCGAGCTGGGTGTAAAGGCTCTTGACGACTACACTCTGGAAGTTACCTTTGAGAACCCGCTTCCTTATGCAGAGCATCTGCTCTCGTTCGCATCATACTATCCGCTGAACGAGAAGGCGTATAACGAAATCGGCGCTGACGTATACGGCGATGAGGCAGACAAGATCGTGACCAACGGAGCATACACCATTTCCGAGTGGGTACACGAAGACCACATCACCCTTACCGCTAACGAGAACTTCTACGATCCTGACAGATGCGCCATCAAGAACGTTAAGTACCTCATGCTGAAGGATTCCAACGCAAGACTTAACGCATTCCAGGGCGGAGAGGTTGACGTTGTAAACCTTACGGGAGATCAGATGGCTCAGGCTGAAGAGCTTGGAATCCACACCGAAAGCTACGTTGACAACAGCGTATGGTATCTCCAGTACAACCTCCAGCACAAGGAAACCGGAATGGACAATGTCAATATCAGAAAAGCTCTGATGCTGGCTGTAGACACCAAGGAGCTTTGCGACAACGTGCTTAAGGACGGTTCCGTACCTGCTACCGGTTACGTTCCGACCAGCATCAACGGCGGTAACGGCGAGCTTTACAGAGACACTGCCGGCGACATCATAGAGCCTAATGTGGAAGAAGCAAAGACGCTTCTGGAAAAAGGCCTTGAGGAAACCGGACTTACCGTTGAGGATCTGAACAAGATTTCGCTCCTCACCGATGATACCGACGGAGCCCGCAGAACGTGCCAGTTCCTTCAGGAGCAGTGGAAGGCCAACCTCGGAATAGAGGTTACCATTAACCAGCAGCCGTTCAAGAACAGACTTGACGCTATGCAGACCGGAAACTTTGACGTAGTACTGGCAGGATGGGTTCCTGACTACAATGACCCTATGACATATCTGGATATGTTCATGACTACCAACGGAAACAACTACGGTAAGTATTCCAACGAGCAGTACGACAGCCTTCTGACCCAGGCTATGAAGGAATCAGATTTTGACGAGCGCGTAAGCCTCCTCGTACAGGCAGAGCAGCTTGGAATCGCAGAGGATGTAGTAGTGGCGCCTATTTACTTCCAGTCCACTTCCTATGCGGTTTCCGACAAGGTTAAGAATATGACCAGAACAGGATTCCAGGAATTCGACTTCACCGATATCAGAGAATAACGGTTGAAATGTTAAGCGTATAAGGCTTATATGCGGTTATATCGGCAGCAGTTCCGCCGACTGAGGCGGGGCTGCTGCTTTTGAGCCTTAATTGAGAGGGGTTTTGAGGAAAGAAAGGCGAAAGCCTGAAACAAGGAGTTGATATAATTTGTCGAATCAGATCAAGTATATACTGAAGCGGGTGGTAATTTCCCTTATCACCATTCTGGTTCTGGTAGTGGTTACGTTTCTTCTGATGCAGCTTCTGCCGGGAGACCCGTTCATATCGGGAAAAGCCCTGCCGCCTGCCGTGGAAGAAGCGGTTAAGGCAAAATACGGCCTTGATAAATCGGTTCCGGAACAGCTGATTATGTATCTCACCAACTTTGTACAGGGAGATTTCGGAATTTCCATTCCAGACGGAAGAGCCGTATCCGACGTAATAGGCGAGGCGTTTCCCGTATCCTTTGACCTGGGAATCAGAGCGCTCATATTTGCATTCATAATGGGAATCCTCCTCGGAGTCGTTGCCGCCGTAAAGCGCGGAACGGCCTGGGACAGCACGGCGATGTTTTTCGCCCTCATAGGAGTATCTGTACCGTCCTTCATCATGGGATCGATTCTCCAGTACTTCCTCGGACTTAAGCTCATGCAGGCTACGGGGATGCAGATATTTGCCATAATCGGCTGGAACGGCCTTAACAGCAAGATACTGCCGGCGTTCGCACTGGCCTTCGGGTCCATGGCGACCATAAGCAGACTTATGCGTACCAGCATGCTGGACGTTCTGAGCCAGGACTACATAAAGACGGCAAAGTCCAAGGGACTGAATCAGAGGGAGATAGTCTGGAGACATTCTGTTAAAAACGCCATCATGCCGGTAGTTACCGTAATGGGTCCTCTGGTGGCCGCGGTGCTTACCGGAGCCTTCGTTGTCGAGAATATCTTCTCGATCCCTGGTATGGGAAAATATTTTGTCCAGGCGATACAGACGAGAAACTACACCATGATAGCCGGAACTACGGCATTTTACGGCGCATTCCTAATATTCGCCAACTTGGTGGTGGACATCATATATGGATTTATAGATCCGAGAATCAAGCTTACGGGAAGGAGGGACTAAATCGTGAAGACAAAACAGAAAACTGTAATCGAAAAAATATCCGATGTATCTTACGATATGAGTGTTCCCGTTCCTACCGAAATGTTCAGCGTCATCGGCACCGATGCCGGAAGCATGGAGGCTATCGCAAGGCCGTCCATAAGCTTTACAAAGGACGCGTTCAACAGACTGAAAAAGAGCAAGGTGGCCATAGTGTGCACGATCGTTCTGCTCATAATCATACTGGGAGCGATCTTCATTCCTATGTTCACTCCTTACTCGTACTCGGAGCAGAACACGGGCTTTTCCAACAAGCCGATGTTTTCCACGGACCCTATTACGGGCAACTTCTACCTGTTCGGCACCGATGAGCTTGGAAGAGACATATTCACGAGAGTCTGGTACGGAGCCAGAACCTCCATGACAGTTGCCGTATCGGTAGCCCTCATTGACTGTTTTGTGGGAGTCGTATACGGAGGAATTTCCGGATACTTCGGAGGCAGGACGGATACGGTGATGATGAGAATTCTCGAGATAATAAGCGGAATTCCTTACCTCATCATAGTAATCCTTCTTATGACCGTTATGAACCCGGGGCTGACGACCATAATCGTGGCATATTCCCTTACCGGCTGGACGGGAATGGCAAGACTGGTCCGCGGCCAGGTCATAGGCCTCAAGGAGCAGGAGTTCGTAATTGCGGCTCAGACCATGGGCGCAAGCTCATCGCGCATAATAAAGAGACATCTGGTACCTAACATACTCAGTGTGATAATAGTAAACATAACCCTGGATATTCCGTCGGTAATATTCACGGAAGCCTTCCTCTCTCTTTTAGGACTGGGTATGCCGGCGCCTATGTCGTCGTGGGGAGTTATGGCCAACGACGGTATAAAGATGTTCCAGATGTATCCTACGCAGCTGGCCGTTGCGGCAACGTTCATCTGCGTGACGATGCTTTCGTTTAACCTTTTGGGCGATCAGTTAAGAGACGCCTTTGACCCTAAACTCAGGAGGTAAGGAAATGGAAAAAGTACTTGAAATAAAAGACCTCCGGGTTTCCTTCGATACCTATGCCGGCGAGGTTCAGGCCGTCCGCGGCGTGGATCTTACGGTGAACAAAGGCGAGGTCGTCGCAATAGTGGGAGAGTCGGGCTGCGGAAAGAGCGTGACCGCCCAGACCGTAATGAAGCTTAACCCGATGCCTCCCGCAAGAATCAAGACGGGAAGCATAGACCTGTGCGGCAGGGATATAGTGGCTGCGTCCGAAAAGGAAATGCAGGATATAAGGGGCGAACTGGTGAGCATGATTTTCCAGGACCCTATGACCTGTATGAACCCTACCATGAGAGTGGGCAGACAGCTTACCGAAACTCTCATCAAGAAGAAAAAGATAGAGAAGAAGGACGCCGAAGCGGAAGCCGTAAGACTTCTCAAGCTTGTTCAGATACCTAACGCGGAGGAAAGAGCAAAGCAGTATCCTCACGAGTATTCGGGAGGTATGAGACAGCGCGCCATGATTGCCATGGCTCTTGCGTGCGGGCCGCACCTTCTCATAGCCGACGAGCCTACCACGGCTCTCGACGTTACGGTGCAGGCGCAGATAATGGAGCTTCTTGTAAAGATAAAGGAAGAAACTCAGACGGCGATAATCCTCATAACCCATGACCTGGGCGTCGTGGCAAACCTTGCGGACAGGGTGGCCGTAATGTATGCGGGAAAGATTGTGGAAAAGGGCAGCGCCAGAGATATTTTCTACAACACTCAGCACCCTTACACGAAGGCGCTCCTTAAGAGTCTGCCGACCGTGGACACGAAGAAGGATGAGAAGCTTGTTTCCATTCCGGGAACTCCCCCTGACCTCTTTGCGCCGCCCAAGGGCTGCGGGTTTGCAAGCCGCTGCGAAAGCTGCATGAAGATATGCAAGGAGTACCAGCCGCCGACATTTGAGGTGGGAGAAAGCCACGAAGCGTCCTGCTGGAGACTGCATCCCGACTTTCCGGGAGAGAAAGGAGACGTGAAGTAGATGGAAAGAGAAAAACTCATAACCTTAGATCACGTGTCCAAGCATTTCCACGTGGGAAAGGGGCAGACCCTGGTTGCCGTAAACGATATTTCCCTGGACATATATAAGGGTGAGACTCTCGGAGTTGTAGGAGAGTCCGGCTGCGGAAAGTCCACGCTGGGAAGAGTCGTTATGGGAATATACGAGGCGACAAAGGGTACCATAACCTTTGAAGGCAAAAAGCTCGACCTCAGAAGAGCGAAAGACAAGATGGAATACGCGAGAAAAGCCCAGATAGTATTCCAGGATCCGTATGCCTCCCTGAATCCGAGAATGCTGGTAGGCAGCATAATCGCGGAAGGCATGGAGATTCACAACATGTACGACAGGGAGAAGAGACAGGAAAGGGTGTACGAGCTTCTTGAGACCGTAGGTCTTAACAGGGAGCACGCCAACAGGTTCCCTCACGAGTTTTCCGGCGGACAGCGTCAGAGAATCGGCATAGCGAGAGCCCTTGCCGTTGAACCTGAGTTCATCGTCTGTGACGAGCCTATTTCCGCCCTCGACGTATCCATACAGAGCCAGATAATAAACCTGCTCAAAGACCTTCAGAAGGATCACGGCTTCACCTATATGTTCATTGCCCACGACCTGAACATCGTGAAGTACATTTCCGACAGAATCGCCGTAATGTATCTGGGAAATCTGGTGGAGCTTGCAGACAGCGAGGAAATTTATGCCCACACGCTACATCCTTACAGTCAGGCCCTTCTGGCGTCCGTTCCGATTCCGGATCCGGACAGGGAGGCGGGAAAGGAGACGGTGGTCCTGAAAGGGGACGTGCCGAGTCCTATCAATCCTAAGCCGGGCTGCCCGTTTGCGGGAAGATGTCCTCACGTCATGGAGAAGTGTCGCACACAGTCCCCTCAGCTTAAAGAGGTGAGACCGAACCACTTCGCGGCGTGCCACCTGGAGATGGAATAGACGGCTGACAGCCGATTGCCGGCCGCAAGCCGACGGTCGCAGGCCGCATGTTATCCTGTTACAAAATAAACTGCAAAAAAGGATAATAAATTTCATCCTAATTTCACGTATTGTTGAAAACAGGTATAATCAAAGCCCTGAAATCCGGCATTGGTTATACCTGTTTTGCAGTTTTTGTAGCAAAAAGGTTTAATTTCGTTATCCTTTTTTCGGATTTTTAGAGAAATAGGATAATCGCCGACGTGACACCTAATTCACTGAAGCAGCTGTGAAATCCAGGGAGCCGTAAGATATATATCTGTAAATATATGCTCGGGTGTTTGGCATTGAAAAAAAGTGAAACGAAGGATATAATAAAAGGAAATTGCGCTGATGCGCCAAAACCGGAAAACATCTTCAAAGGAGATAACATATATGCCTATTAAAGTACCTAACAATCTGCCTGCGGTAAAGACTCTGACGGAAGAAAACGTATTCGTCATGACCGACACCCGCGCCATGACCCAGGACATAAGACCGCTGCAGATTCTCATTTTAAATCTCATGCCTACCAAGATAGACACGGAGACGCAGCTCACAAGGCTTCTGGGAAATACCCCCCTTCAGGTGGAGCTGGAGCTTCTTCAGACCAGCAGCCACAAGGCCCAGAACACGTCGGAGGAGCATATGCTTGCCTTCTATAAGACCTTTGACCAGATAAAGCATAAGTTCTACGACGGACTCATCATCACCGGCGCTCCGGTGGAGCTTATGGAGTTCGAAGAGGTAGAGTACTGGGACGAGCTTTGCGAGATAATGGAGTGGTCCAAAAGCCATGTCCACAGTACATTCCACATATGCTGGGGAGCTCAGGCCGGCCTTTACTACCATTACGGGATAAAGAAGCATATTCTGCCGAAGAAGCTTTCCGGAGTGTATAAGCACCACCTTGACTACAGCAAGGGAATGCTCTTCAGAGGCTTTGACGACGAGTTCTACGTTCCTCATTCAAGAAACACGGAAGTGAGGAGAGAGGATGTGGAAAAGATAGAAGACCTTCGCATCATATCCAGTTCCGACGAGGCGGGACTCTACGCGGTGAAGTCGAAAAACGACCGTCAGATATTCATAATGGGTCACTCGGAATACGACGCCGACACCCTCTACAAGGAGTACATAAGGGATAAGAACGCGGGGCTTAATCCAGAGGTGCCGTGCAACTACTTCCCGGGAGACGACGATACGAAGGAACCTGTTGTCAAGTGGCGTTCCTGCGCCAACCTTCTCTATTCCAACTGGCTGAACTACTTTGTATACCAGTCCACCCCTTACGATCTCACCAAGCTGCAGGCGGACGCTCCGGCGGACATCTACCAGGAGAGGGCCGGACTTAAGGTCGCCAAATTCGGCGGCTCGTCCCTTGCCGACGGAGGCCAGCTGAAAAAGGCCGTCGACATCGTTACCGGCGATCCGTCAAGGCGTTACGTCGTCGTTTCCGCTCCGGGAAAGAGATTCCCGGGGGACGTCAAAGTCACCGATATGCTTCTTTCCTGCGCCGCCGCGGCGGAAAAGGGCGATCTGTCGGAGGCGAACGGGATCCTCGAAGACGTAAAGGAAAGATTCGATGATACGGCGGACGGTTTTGGTCTGACAAAGTCTGCAGCCTTTGATACGAAGGCGGAGTTTGCAAGGATAAAGGAAGCCGTAGAAGACGGAGCGGGAAGAGACTACATCGCAAGCAGGGGAGAACACCTTGCCGCAAAGATGTTTGCCGCAGCCTCCGGATACGATTTTGTCGACGCGGCGGGAATGATTTTCTTCGACGAAGACGGAGCTTACGACGAGAAGAAAAGCGAGGCGGCTGTCGCAGACGAGCTTTCGGGTCACGACAAAGCCGTCATTCCGGGATTTTACGGCTGCGATGAAAGCGGCAACGTAAAGACATTTTCCAGAGGAGGCTCGGACATTACGGGAGCCATAGTGGCGGCGGCAGCGGGAGCAGACCTTTACGAGAACTGGACGGACGTTTCCGGACTTCTCATGGCCGACCCTTCCATAGTGAAAGACCCTCTCACCGTTCCCGTAATCACATATAAGGAACTGAGAGAGATGGCCTACATGGGAGCTGCCGTAATGCACGAGGACGCCATAAAGCCGGCGGCCAGAGTGGAAGTTCCGATAAACATAAGGAACACAAACAGGCCGGCCGACAACGGCACCATGATAGTAAAGAACGCCGACTACTACAACAGCCCTCTGGACATTTCGGGAATATCGGGAAAATCCGGATATACGGCCATTGCCCTTGAAAAGACCGGACTTAACGACAATCCGAAATACAGGACCGACATACTGAGAATTTTTGCAGGCAGGGGCATAAGGATAAGAAACCTTTTGTCCGGCATAGATTCTCTTAACATAATCGTAGGCGACAGGCTCACCCCTGAATGCGCCGGGGAGCTTACCGCCGACATAAAGAAAACAGTGGAGCCTGACAGCATAGCCGTAAACGAAGGACTTTCCATAGTTGCCATCATAGGACGCGACCTTTCGACGGTTCCTGCCATAGCCGTCAGAGTGCTTCAGGCCCTTGCCAATAAAAAGATAAACATAAAGCTCATCGACCACGGTTCGGGAAAGATGAACATGATGGTGGGAGTTTCCGACGAAGATGCGGATATGGCGATTCAGGCCATATACAATGAATTTTCCAGAAAGGGAGGACGGTTATGATTCTGAAAAACGCCGTTCTTCACATAATGGATATGGTCTCCGACGTCTACGTTTTTTCCGAAAAGGAGCTTGACATTCAGGGAGACGGAATAAGCGAATTCATAGACAGGCACCTTGAGAAGATCATGGCGGACGGAGGGACCCGAAAGGCGGAGTTCAGTCAGTTCAGCACCCTTAAGCAGGTTCTGGAAAAATACCTGGGAGATGAAATATCCTTCGTGGATTTCTCAAAGGCTGCGGCGGAGCTTCTGCGGGACATTCTTTCAAAGGCCGACGAGCCGGAATCCATGGATTTTCTGGCGGCAAGGTTCACTGACGAAGCCGGAGAGTATATCGGACTTCTGCTGCTGCCGCACAGGACCGCGTTCACCCACAAAGTCATAAACGGCAGTGAAGGGGCGGAAAACGTGATTACCAGGTTTTACGCCATGCTGCCGGCTTTGAGCCAGAGAATAAGCTCCTACGCCGTCATAGACGTTTCAGATCTGTCGGTTTCTCTCGGAGACAAAAAGCGCAGCATCGCAGGAGACGATGTCGAGGTCATAGCCGACAGGCTTCTTCAGTGCGTTTGGGATCAGCCGCCTAAGGACTCGGTGAACAGGATAAAGAAAACCGTGGTAAAGGCCGCCGAGGAGTTCGGAATAAACAGCGCCATAGCGGCGGGAAGAGCCAAGAACTACATAATAGAAAGCTCCGAGGAGCACAGGCCATTTTCCCCTCTTGAGCTGGGGGAAGAGGTTTTCCGTGAAAACGAGGAAGCAAAGCGCGCCTTCCGTGAGAAAGCCCTTGAAGCCGACATACCCGCTGCCGTAACGGTGGACATACCGAAGGTGGTGGACTCCATAAGGAGCCACAAGATAAAGACGGATACGGGAATCGAGATAAAAATCCCGGTGGAGTTTATGGAAAACGACAGGTACGTGGAGTTTGAGAACAACTACGACGGAACCATTTCCATAAAGATAAAGAACGTGGGAAAAATAGTGAACAGGTAGAGACGGGAGTTGATGACAATGGAAAAAAGACCTGAAATAGCCATACTCAGATGGGAACAGGGCGACGTTCCCGCAGGGCTCAAACAGCTTGGAGACATAACGGGAAACAGCACCAATCCCGATTCATATCCGTTTCCGGTAAAGCTTGTAGAAGTAAAGGGCGCCAACGTGGAAACGGTTATAACACACCCGAGTAAAAAGCTTCTTGCCGATATGATTGAAATTTCAAAGGAGCTTATAGAAAAAGAAGGGATCAGAGCCATAACTACCAGCTGCGGATTTAACGCCATATTCCAGAAGCCTATGGCAGATGCCTTGAGTGTTCCGGTATTCACATCTTCCCTGATGCAGGTGCCTTTCGTTCAGCAGCTTATAGGAGCAGGTAAAAAAGTAGAAGTGATTACCGCCAACAAGGGATCTCTGACGGAAGAACATTTTAGAGCCTGCGGAATCGGACCGGAGATTTGCCCTGTGGTCGTGGGACTTGAAGAAGCGGAAGAATGGAGCAAAATATTCGATAAGCCTGATGAAAGCTTTGACCTTGAAAAGGTAGAGAATGAAATTATAACGGCAGCGCTCGGAGGAATAGAGGAAAACCCGTCGGTTGGAGCTATAGTTCTCGAGTGCACCGACCTGCCGCCTTTTGCAAGGAAGATAGGCAGGGCGACCGGACTGCCGGTGTTTGACTTCAGCTCTATGATGGGACATGTCGCAATATCCCTCGGTATAGTTGAGCTGTACTGAGCATAACGCGCATAATATTCAAAAGGAGTCTCTCAGAGGCTCTTTTTTATTGACAGTTTTCTGTCACTGGTATATAATTTTTCTATGAAAAACGGAAAAATGATAATAATTACCAATAATCCTCAGGTTTATAACGACTATACCGACAGAAAACTGTCGGTATTTAAAGGAGAAGTGAGATTCAGGGAGGGGAAATCTCAGACTGAAGTTCTGACCGAGGCGAGAGATCTTATTTATCTCGGAGCCAGACTGCTGATACACCCTATGATGGGAAGAATCAAGCCTCACGAAACTCCGTATAAGTCCGTTTTGCTTGAGGTAGATGAAAATACCGGAGAAGGCACGCCGGAGACATACTTTGAGAGCGTCGTCATCATAGAGGACAGTATAAGGGAGACGGAAAAGCTTCTGAAAAATTCTGCGTATATAAAATACTACGATGAAATAGATGACGATCTGCAGCTCCTTGATAAGCTTCTTTTGGACAGCGGCATAGATGAAATCGTAAGGAGGTAGATATGGCCGTATTTAACGACTTTATAATGAACAATATCGACTACGTACTCGTCGTCAACAGGGATTTTGAGATCGTGTACAGCTCAAGGTTCGATCCCAGAACGAATCCTGAATACGGAAGCAAGATGCAGAAGTATCATACTCTGTTCGAGATGTATCCTTCGGTAAGTGTGGACAACAGCTCTTTTGCCCAGTGTATGTCTACGGGGGAGCTGATATATAACGATATTCAGGAGTTTTCCGACGCTGAAGGGAAGGTATACGTGACTCAGAATCTGACCTTTCCGATTTTCCATGACGGAAAGATTGCAGGAGCCGTGGAAATCACCAAGGACATAACTACATGGGATCACGTGGAGAAGAGAAGAGAAGGCGACGGACGCTCCCGGAAAAACGATGAAATGAAAATTCTCTCGCGTTATGAACGGGAGGATACGAGAAAGGTGACCTTTGACGACATTCTTACAAAAGATGAAGGAATGAGGAAGGCTATAGAGCAGGCGAAGATATCGGCTTCAGCCGGAGGTCCGACTCTGATATACGGAGAAACGGGAACGGGTAAGGAGCTTTTTGCACAGGCGATGATAAACTACGTTTCCGGATCCCGTCAGAAAGTGGTGGTTCAAAACTGCGCCGCAGTACCGGAAAATCTTCTGGAGTCCATACTCTTCGGAACAACGAGAGGCTCCTATACCGGCGCCGAGAATAAAAAAGGCCTCTTTGAAGAGGCTGACGGCGGAATAATATTTCTGGACGAGCTTAACGCCCTGCCATACAGCGTCCAGGGGAAGCTTCTCAGAGTGGTACAGGAAGGAACATTCAGGCCTATCGGTTCCAACAGAGAAAAGCAAGTGAACGTAAAGATTATAGCGGCTATGAACGTGGAACCGATGGCGGCTATAGAAAACAACATACTTAGAAAGGACCTTTTCTACAGACTGTCGGCGGGAATGATATATCTGCCGCCTTTGAGAGAGAGAACGGAGGACATCGACTATCTGACCGACAGATATATTGCTTTTTATAATATGAAATACGGAAAGAGCATTAAGGGAATGTCGGACAGACTCCGGGACATTTTCTCAAAATACGACTGGGAGGGAAATGTCAGGGAGCTTAAGCACGTCATAGAATCCATGGTAAGCACGTCGTCGGACGATGATGAGATGCTTCAGGAAGGAGATATTCCTATATATCTTCACAGTAAAATAAAAGAACTTACCGGAGATGAGAAGGCAGGCAGCGTACAGAAAGGCGAAGCAGGAGATTTTGACATAGAACAGGATATGGATCTTAAAAAGGCTCTCGAGGCAGTAGAGAAGAAGATGATAGTATCAACGCTGAGGAAGTGTGGCGGAAACAAGACAAAGGCTGGGAAAATCCTGGGCATACCGAGGCAGACCCTGAAGTATAAAATGGATAAATGGAATATAGAAGATATAGAAAAGTAGTGTAATATCGGAGAACGCAAATAATGTACGCCAGCCGGCCTGCGACAAAATATTGTCGCGCCGGAACATAAAAGCGAAGAAAATTCGGCGAAGGATGCGCTTTTCTATAGACGAAACTGATAAAAGCCTTGAATATCAAGGCTTTTATCTATGGCACGGTAATTGCAAGTTATTAAGACATCAAAATACTTACCACCTCACATTCAAATATAACGATTTCAGAAAGGGAATACAAATGAAATTAGAACTGAGAAAGATTGCCATTAAGGACGTCTGCTTCGATAAGGAATGCAAGATCGTCGATGGCTGTCTCCACGTTGATCCCGCCAAGCTGGAGGATCTCGTGTTAGAAGACAGCAGGGTGAAAAGCGTGTCATTTGACCTTGCCAGACCGGGTGAATCGGTAAGAATCGTTCCGGTAAAAGATGTCATCGAGCCGAGAGCAAAGCTTGAAGGCGGGGAAACCTTCCCGGGACTGTTCAGGGAAGATATGCAGGAAGCCGGAGAAGGCATAACCTACGCTCTTTCAGGCTGCGCGGTTACTACGACCGGTCCTATCGTAGGTTTCCAGGAGGGCGTAATAGATATGTCCGGTCCGGGAGCGGAGTACACCGTTTACTCTCAGATTAACCACGTGGTTATGATAATCGAAAAGCAGGATTACGTTGACCAGCACGACCACGAAGCGGTCGTAAGGCTGGCAGGAATCAAGGTTGCGCGTTTCCTCGGTACCGTAGGATTTGACTGCGAGGATTACGAAAGCGAAGTGTACGAGTGGAAGAGCATCGGCGAAAAGTATGCTGAATATCCGGGGCTGCCAAAGGTAGTTTATGTGTACAACTGTATGGCTCAGGGACTTCTGCACGATACGTATTTCTACGGAAGAGACGCAAAGGTTATGGTACCTACCATGATCACCCCACTGGAGGTTATGGACGGCGCTCTGGTGTCCGGAAATTGCGTATCGCCGGGATCGAAGACCACTACATATATGCATCAGAACAACGCCGTAATAAAAGAACTCTTCAAGATTCACGGAAAAGAAATCAACTTCGTGGGAATCGTTCTCAACCCTCTTATGACGACTTTGAAAGAAAAGTTCAGAGACAGAATGCTCACCGTAAGGCAGGTCAAAATGCTCGGAGCCGACGGAGCGATAATATCTCAGGAAGGTTTCGGAAATCCTACGACAGACCTTATGATTGTGTGTCAGGAGCTGGAACAGAACGGAATAAAGACGGTTCTCATCTCCAACGAGGACGCGGGCGTGGACGGAATGAGCGAGCCTCTTCCTGACAGCGTACAGGAAGCGAACGCAATAGTATCTACGGGAAATTCCAATGCCACGGTAATGCTTCCTGCCATGGAAAAAACCATCGGCAACATAAAGGAAGTGGAGAGAGTTTGCGGAGGAAACGTCAACTCCATTCAGGAGGACGGCAGGCTTCTCCTTGAAATACACGGTATTATGGGAAGCCATAATCTTCAGGGAAACACTAAGCTTGGCGCCGTGACTATATAGGTCTTGACTTAAGGGAGGAAATACTGATGAAGAAGATTTTGTTCTATACGAACCAGTTCTTCGGCCAGATAGGCGGAGAGGAAAAGGCGTATACGGAACCTTTCGTCGAGGAAGGACCGAGAGGAAACGCCAACGCTTTTGCGCCTAAGCTTGAAGGCGGTGAGATCGTTGCGACCATAGTGTGCGGCGATAACTATTTTGTTGAAAACGTAGATAAATGCCTGGAATTTGTGAAGAAACAGGTAGAAGAATATAAGCCTGACATTCTCATGGCCGGCCCTGCGTTTAACGCCGGACGTTTCGGAATCGCATGTTGCGAAGTGTGCAAATACGTTCAGACAAACTACAAGATTCCATGCGTTACCGGACTCTACTGGGAGAACCCGGGTGTTGAGATGTACAAAGCCGACTGCTACATCATGGAAGTGGGCAAGTCGGCCGCTACCATAAGAAAAGCGATTCCTCTTATCACGGGTTTCGTAAATAAGCTTATCAGCGGAGAAAAACTGGGAACTCCTAAGCAGGAGCATTACTATCCGAAGGGACAGCGTGTAAACGTGTTCCACGAGAAAAACGGAGCCGAAAGAGCTGTGGAAATGTTGGTAAAGAAGCTTAAGGGCGAAGAGTACGAGACGGAGCTTGAAATTTCCGTATATGAAAAGGTCAATCCGGCGCCGCCTCTTAAGGATCTCTCCAAGGCGAAGATTGCGCTCTGCACTTCCGGAGGCATCGTGCCTTTCGGTAATCCTGACCACATGTTTGCAGCTACGGCAAAATTCTGGAAGAAGTACAGCTTGGAAGGCAAGGACAGCCTTAATGAAGGCGAGTTCGAATCCGTACACGCAGGATACGACCCTGTATATGCCAACGAAGACCCTAACAGAGTCGCTCCTTATAATACCCTGAAAGAGCTGGAAAAGGAAGGAGTAATCGGTTCGGTATATCCGTACCTCCTCACTACTACCGGAAACTCCACGTCCGTAGCGGACGCTACCAGATTCGGACAGGAAATGGCGCAGGATCTTTTGGCTGCAGGTGTGGACGGCGTTATTCTGACCAGTACATGAGGAACCTGTACACGTTGCGGTGCAACGATAGTTAAACAGATAGAAAAAGCAGGAATTCCTGCAACTCATATTTGTACAGTTACTCCTATTTCAAAGACAGTCGGAGCGGCAAGAATCTGCGGAGCGCAGGCAATCCCTTACCCTACAGGCGATCCTCAGCTTCCGGAAGCAAAGGAACAGGCAAGGAGACGTGAAATCGTAATGAACGCTCTCGAACTCCTTACAAAATAAATCCTACTTATTCATTATCAAAGCAAAGCGTCTTACAATAGAAAGTAATTGTAAGGCGCTTTGTTTTAGTGTATAATAGCTTAGGCGGCCGGCAGGAAGCACGCATACGGGCCGCCGGAAAGCATAACATAATAACACGAATAATTTTTTCTATGGGGGTAGATGGGTGCTGGTGTGCCCTCTGGTCTTCAAAACCAGTTTGAGGGGTTAGGAGCCTCTTAGGTGGGTTCGATTCCCACATACTCCCGCCATTTTACTCATGGAGGAAATTATGAACAGAGAAATAATAAGAAAGCTTCCCAAGGTGGACGAGGTCCTAGGAACGGCGCAGGTTGCGGAATTCGAAGGCGTTCTTCCTCACGGCCTTATACTGGACACAGTAAGGGAGGTTTTGGATGAGAGAAGGACGGCCATACTCGCAGGATGCGAAGGGGAGCCTTTTTTTGTTGACCTGAATCATATAGCGGAGGACGCTGCCGCAAGGCTTTCGTCAAAGTCCGCGGGAAACCTTAAGCCCGTAATAAACGCCACAGGTGTGGTCCTTCACACCAACCTGGGAAGAGCGAGGCTCTCAGAAGCCGCGCGGACGGCGGTGGACAGGGTGGCTTCGGATTACTGTAACCTGGAATACGATATAGAAAAGGGCAGGCGGGGACACCGCCACGATCTGGTGGAGAAGATAATCTGCCGGATAACGGGGGCGGAGGCCGCCATGGCGGTAAACAACAATGCGGCGGCTACCATGCTGTGCCTTTCGGCCCTCGGACGCGGAAAGGAAGTAATAGTTTCCAGAGGAGAGCTTGTCGAGATAGGAGGCTCCTTCAGGGTTCCGGAAATTATGGAGGAAAGCGGATGCTCCCTGAGAGAGGTAGGCACCACCAACAAGACCAAGATTTCCGATTATGAGAGAGCAGTGAACGAGGAAACTGCCGCTCTGATGAAGGTTCACACCAGCAACTACAGGATTTTGGGATTTACGGAGGACGTTGACCTTAATCAGCTTGTCGGGCTGGGAAGGGAAAAGGAGCTTCCCGTAATATTTGACATGGGAAACGGTCTCATAGTAGACCTTTCGGAGTACGGCATTGACGAGCCTAACGTTGAGACCAGCCTGAAAACGGGAATAGACGTGATACTGTTCAGCGGCGACAAGCTTTTGGGAGGCCCCCAGTGCGGAATTATCGCCGGAAAGAAAGAGTACGTGGAGAGAATGAAACGCCATCCTCTGGCCAGAGCTTTCAGAGTGGACAAGATGACTCTTGCGGCCCTGGAAATGACATTCAGAGCCTACTACGACAGAGAAAAGGCCCTGAAGGAAATCCCGGTGCTGAGAGACATTACCGTTTCCCCTGCGGAACTTAAGATGAAGGCTGAAGCCTTTGCACAGAGCCTCAGGGACGAGGAGGCCATAGACGGCGCGATAGACGTTGAAGCCATAGAGGATCAGGTGGGCGGCGGATCGGCTCCTACGGTAAAGCTGCGGGGCTGGGCAGTAAGCCTGAGATCCGCCCTGATAAAGCCCGAAAAGCTGGAAAGGCTTCTCAGAAAGCAGGAGCCTGCTGCAATTATAAGGATGGGCCACGACAAGGCATATTTTGACGTGCGCACTTTGAGTGACGAGGATCTCGTCACTTTGAAAAACCACCTGGTGAGCATCTTCGAAAAGGTCGGTGAAAAGAGATGAAAAACGTAATAATCGGAACGGCGGGACACGTGGATCACGGTAAAACCTGCCTTATAAAAGCCCTCACGGGTATGGACACCGACAGGCTGAAGGAAGAGAAAAAGCGGGGCATCACCATAGAAAACGGCTTTGCGGACATGGTCTACGGTGATTACAACATAAGCATCATCGACGTTCCCGGACACGAGAAGTTCGTCAGGAATATGCTGGCAGGAATCGGGGGAATCGATCTGGTCCTTCTCATCATTGGTCTCGACGAGGGGATCATGCCTCAGACTGCGGAGCACTTTGACATTCTGAAGATGCTGAAGATAAAGCGGGGCATCGTGGTTCTGACAAAGGACGATCTGGTGGAGGACGAGGACTGGAAGGCTCTCGTGGAGGAGGACGTGAAGGAATTCCTCAGCGGCTCTTTCATGGAGGACGCCCCGATAATACGGGTTTCATCATATACGGGAAAGAACATTGAGGAGCTGAAAAAGCTCATAGGCGAGGAACTTGAAAAGCTGCCCGAAAGGGATATTCTTCCGGACGCCTTCAGACTGCCGGTGGACAGGGTTTTCACCATAGAGGGCCACGGAACGGTCATAACGGGAACCCTGATGGAGGGAAGCGTCGCCGTAGGGGACGAGATAGAGATATATCCGGAGGAGACTCCGGTCAAAGTGAGAAACGTTCAGGTTCACGGAGAAAACACGGACAGGGCCTACGCGGGACAGAGAACAGCCATAAACCTTGCCGGAGTCAAAAAGAGCGACGTGAACAGGGGAGACGTTCTTGCCGCCCCGGGGTCCCTTAAGAATTCTCTCATGGTAGATGCGGCGGTGGAGATGTTTGAAGATACGGCCAGAACTCTTCTGGACGGAAGCAGGGTCCACTTCTACTGCGGATCGTCGGAAAGCCTTGCCAAGGTCGTTCTCATGGACAGGGAGTTTCTCGACAAGGGCAGTCACGGATATGCCCAGCTTCGCCTTGAGACGCCCGTAGCGGTAAAAAAGGGAGACAGGTTCATAATAAGGTTCTACTCGCCGGTGGAATCCATCGGCGGGGGAGTGGTTCTGGACGCCTGTCCCGTAAAGCATAAGAGAAACGATAAATCGGTCATAGCCGATATGAAAATCAGGGAGACGGGAAGCCTTAAGGATATTCTCGCCGTGGAGGCGAAAGAGGCCGGGCAGAACCTCATAGCCCTGAAAACGGCAGCCGTCAGACTTTCATCGTCTTTAGCCGATGTGACAAAGGCGTCAGAGGAGCTGGAAGAAGAAGGCCTACTTCATCGGATGACCGGATTTGACGGAGCGTATATACACAGGGATTACATCGAAAGAGTAAAGGAATCTGCGGAAAACATACTTAAAGCTTATCACGATGAGAATCCGCTGTCGGTGGGCATGGACAGAGAGGAATTCAGGAGCAGGCTCATACGGAGCCATCGCATAGGGGAGCCTAAGACCGCAGAAGCGATGATTTCCATGCTTGCAGGTGACGGGAAGCTGAAGATTTCCGAGGTAAGCGTCGCCCTTGCAGACTTTGATGTGAAATACACCCCGGAACACCTTAAGATGCGTGAGGAGATTATCGGAACGTATAAATCCGCCGGCTACGAGATGCCTAAAACTGAGGACGTGACGGCAGCGTTTAAGGACGGCGTTTCGGCAGGTCACATAATCGAGGCTCTCTGCGCCGAGGGCATACTTGCCAGAATCAGCTACCAGTACTGTCTGGACAGGGAGAAGTACAACGACGCCGCCTGTATTGTAAAATCGGAAATCGCGTCGAAGGGCGAGATAACTCTTGCCGAGTTCAGAGATGCCATAGGGGTGTCCAGAAAATTTGCGGTGGAGATACTGGAGCACTTCGACAAGGTGAAGCTGACGAAGAAGGTCGGCGACTCGAGGGTATTGTATTAGGGAAAGGACGGAGAAAGAGACGATGGAATTCAAGCAGATTGAAGCTTTTGTAAACGTGGTGAAGCATAAGAGCTTTTCAAAGGCGGCAGACGCGACCTTCCTCACCCAGCCTACCATAAGCGCTCACATAAGCGCCCTGGAAAAGGAGCTGGGGTGCGCTCTCATAGAGAGAAGAGGAAGAGAATCCGTCCCTACAAAAGCGGGTAAAGAGCTGTACAGGTACGCCGTCGACATGGTAAACACCAGGGAGGCGGCCATAAGCGCCATAGGCAGAGGCGGAGAAAAGGCGGGAGCCGTTTTGGAGATTCAGGCGTCGGGCATTCCCGGGCAGTTCATAGTGCCGAAGCTTATAGCCGGCTTTTCAAGGAACCATCCGAACGTCAGATTCTACATGGAGATATCCGACAGCAGGGAGGCCGCGGAAAACATAATAAACCATAAGGGTGAGATAGGCTTTACCGGCGAGAATCGCAGGAACAACAGACTGGAGTACACTCTCATAGGAAAGGAGAAGGCTCTCCTGATCACTCCTGACCTTCCGGAATACGAGGGAATCGCAGGAAATGACGGAAAGGTGATCCTTGAAAGGCTCAGCGACGAACGGTTCATCTGGAGAGAGGACGGCTCCGCCACAAGAGAGCTTTTTGAGGAAAAGTACAGAAAGGAAACGGGAAAGAGCCTTAAGGCCGTCGCCACGTTAAACGACGTTGAGGCCATAAAACAGTGCGTTGCTGCGGGGCTCGGAATATCGGTGGTTTCCGCAGCAGCCCTCGACGAAGGAGACAGCGCCTCGGGACGGCTTAAGACTTTCGAGGTGAGCGACGAATTCACCAGAGAGTTTTACATGATCTACAGAAAGAGCGGTGTTCTTTCACCGGCTGCGGAAGAATTTATAAAATATGTAGAAGCGAACGTATGAAAAAAGCGGGAGAAAAATCTCCCGTTTTTTATATTTAAATCATATGCCTGCCGGCTCATACTAAAGCCGTATATCGAGGATTTTCATCCGGTAGCTGAGCTTTTGAGGTGACATTTCCAGTCGCCTTGCGGCGGCCGAAAGTGACTTTTCCTCGTAGATGACGGTCCTTATGATATGAGCCTCGAAATCTTTTATAAGTCGTTCGAGATTTACCGTTTCACCCTTTGAAATATCGGATTTTGAAAACATCGGTATAACTTCGGACGGGCCACCTGCTCCGTTTCCTGCGGAACTTTCCTCGAATGCTCCGGAAGAAGCAGGTTCTGCCGAAATATCGGCAAGAGCCTGATGCTCTGATATATACCTTGAGATGATTTCACCCGATATGTAATCCCCGGTTTCCAGGTTAAACGCGCTTTCCAGCATATTCTCAAGCTCCCTCACATTGCCGGGCCAACGATAGTTCATCATAGATATATATGCGTCCGGTTTAAGGCCTTTTATATTGCGGCCCATTTTTCGGTTCAGCTTTTCAACAAAGTATTTCGAAAGCTTTGGGATGTCCTCCTGCCGCTCTCTCAGAGGAGGTATGGAAATACGGGCGATGTTGAGCCTGTAATAGAGGTCTCTTCTCATTCTTCCTTCGTTGACAAGGTTTTCCGGAACCTCATTGGTCGCTACTATCAGGCGCACGTCAAAATAGTGATCGCGTTCGCCGCCGAGACGGCGGGTTTTCTTTTCTTCTATTATATTAAGCAGCTTTGCCTGAAGCTCAGTATCCATAGAATTAATTTCATCGAGAAACAAAGTTCCGCCATCGGCCAGCTCAAAGAGTCCGGCTCTCGTTTCGGCGCCCGTAAAGCTGCCTTTTTCAACTCCGAACAGGAGACTTTCCAGAAGCGTTGCAGGAATGGCAGCGCAGTTTTGAGATATAAAAGGGTAATTATGTCGTTTACCCTCGGAGTGTATGGATTCCGCCACCAGCTTTTTACCGGTGCCCGTTTCTCCGAAAATGAGAGTGTTGGAATCGGAATTGCTGAGAAGAGAAATCTCCTTCTTAAGCTGAAGCATCTGCGGACTTATGGTGATTATATCGTTAAGACAGTAGAGAGGTTCGATGATATACTCGTTGGCAGAAAGATCCTTGAGGAGGAGAAACTTCACGAAAAAAATCCGAGAGTTCCAAAGAGACATATTTCCCGGCACGCTCGCCAGTATACCGCTAAAGGTAAACTCCAGGTTCTTATAGCGACATGACCGGGGATTGATATTATCTGATGCCGATTCAGCGTCCTGGGAAATCAGGGCTGATATGTCATAACCCGAAAAGAACTCGGATAGATTTTTCGGGAGTCTTTTGTCCATAGGAGAAAACCATACAACCTCCTGTACACATCCGTCCTCGGCAATACCCAAATAACCGTGGAATGATGTTCTGTAGTCGGATATGAATTTTTCTGCATCTATACTGAGAGTTCTTCCCATTTTAGTCTTACCCGTGAATATATAAAAAATATTTCAAAAGAATTATAGGTTTTCCCTATGAATTATATAGCATACAGGGTTCTTAATCAATATTTTTGAAAATTTTTTTAAGAAGCGTGAAAAAATTTTTAAAGAAGTCTTAAAAAATTTTTGAACACCTTTCCTGCCATAAAAAAGTTTGTGGATGAGAAAATGAGTAAAGATAAAGGATTTTCAGTATTTTTCGCCCGAACAGAGAGAGTGGCACGCCGTTTGCTACATATATGGGCACAGGGGAAAAGGATTTTATGTGAACGACCTGGAGGTGAAACGTGAAAAGGTTTATTTGCAGACGATTGATTACCGGAATACTTACCATATTCATCGTATTCGTTTTAAACTTCCTGCTGATTCAGGCGGCTCCCGGAAGTCCGGTTACGACGCTTATGGGTAAGGAAAATCATGATCCGGAAATCAGAGCGATGCTCGAAGAGAAATACGGATTTGACAAGCCTGTCATCGTTCAGTTGGGACGGCAGTTAGAAATGCTGTTTCACGGAGATCTTGGGGACTCCATAATTCAGAACAGACCTGTCGGAGAAATGATTGCGGAGAAGCTTGGTCCTACTATAGTGCTCGGACTTACAAGCGCTCTTCTCGCACTCATCATAGGCACGCTTTTAGGCGTAATGGCGGCGAGGAAGGAAGGCAAACCCGTCGATATGGTAGTGTCCGGAACCCAGTACGTGTTCAGCGCAATGCCGCAGTTCTGGCTGGGACTTATGCTCATTATACTTTTTTCCTCCAACCTCGATATATTCCCGTCATACGGAATGACGGACGCAAGGGCAGATCATACGGGAATAAACTATGTCATAGATGTTCTCTATCATATGTGCCTTCCTGCCATTACGCTTACGCTTACGCTTATACCGCAGTATTTTAAGATAGCAAAATCGTCGGTACTTCAGGTAACCAACGAGGAATTCATTCAGACTTTTAAGGCTGCGGGAATGCCTGTAAAGCAGATTTTCAGAAAGTACATCCTGAGGAATGCGATTCTTCCGACAGTGACGATTTTCGGTATATCCATGGCATATCTTCTTACCGGCGTAATGCTCATTGAAATAGTATTCGCATGGCCGGGTATGGGGCGTCTGATGATGACTGCAATCAACCAGAGAGATTATCCTACTCTTATAGGTATAAATCTCATAATGGCAATATCGGTCGCAGTTGTTATGCTCCTTGTTGACATAATATATGCCAAGCTGGATCCGAGAATCCGCTACGAGTAGATTGAGGTGGACAGAATGAAAAACAACCGATTGACTATAGCTGCACAGGCAGTAAAAAGTAACAGGCAGCTTATGGCAGGGTGCATAGGAGTACTGGCCCTGCTGGTGCTTATGATAGCGGCGCCGTTAATATCCACGGAAGATCCGACGATATACGGGCCGGATGTACTTAACGGACTGGGTGAAAACGGACATATCCTCGGTACAAACCATCTCGGACAGGACGTATACAGCATGATTATATACGGAGTGCGCACTTCCGTAAAAGTAGCCGTTATATCGGCTATGATTTCGGGCATTCTGGGAGTCCTCATAGGAGGAGCCGCAGGATTTCTCGGAGGAAAGGTGGACGTTATAATATCCGAGATAATCAACGTATTCATGATGCTTCCGACGTTCTTCCTGATACTCCTCATCGTAGCGCTGTTCGGAAACAGCCTGACTAATGTAATGATAGTAATAGGAATAACGACGTGGCCGGGAAATGCGAAACTCATGCGCGCGCAGGCTTTGTCCCTCAGGGAGAGGGTGTTCGTAAAGAGCGCTGAGGCGATGGGAGAGACTAAACGTCAGATCCTCTTTAAGTACATAATACCAAACGGAATATTCCCGGTAATCGCAAACACGACCCTGGGAATGGCAAACGCCATCCTGACGGAAGCTGGACTTTCCTTCCTGGGACTGGGCGATCCGTCCATCATAAGCTGGGGACAGATGATATACGCCGGAAAGCAGTACATAACGTCGGCCTGGTGGATATGCGCCTTTTCCGGAATTGCAATCATAATCGCAGTGCTTATATTCTATATGCTTGGTGACGGCCTTAACAAGGTGATGGATCCGAGATACAACAAAAGGAGGGCTTAAACCATGAAAGAAATACTTCGGGTGGAAGACCTTAACGTCACTTATCAGACAAAATCAAAGAGTATTTATGCGGTAAGGAACGCTGCGTTTACCATAAACCAGGGAGACTCCATGGGAGTTGTGGGAGAATCAGGCTCCGGCAAATCGACCCTCGCAATGGCTGTTCTGAGACTGCACGACGAGAAGTATACCGAAATCACAGGCAGAGCGGTATTTGATGAAGACAGAGACCTTATAAGTATGAGCCAGACCGACATGGATGAGCTGAGATGGAAGGAAATTTCCGTTGTTTTCCAGAGAGCTATGAATTCCCTGAGCCCTGTTCACCGCATCAGACAGCAGGTTGAGGATATATACAGAATTCATGAACCAAAGGCGTCCCGTGAGGAGATCAGAGAACGAATGATAAGCCTTCTTAAACTTGTAAACCTTCCGGAAAGGGTTTACGATCTCTATCCTCACGAGATGTCGGGAGGAATGCTTCAGAGAACGGCAATAGCCATAAGTCTCCTCCACAACCCTAAGCTCATCGTATTCGATGAAGCGACTACGGCTCTCGATGTCGTAACGCAGGGACAGATTCTCAAAGAAATAGTTGAGATGGAAAAGACTCTAAACATGACGAGAATAATGATAACTCACGATATGTCGGTAGTGGCGGAATCCTGCAATAAAATTGCGGTAATGTATGCGGGCGAACTGCTGGAGACAGGAATGGTGAAGGACATATTCAAGAAGCCGTGTCACCCTTACACCCAGGGACTGATAAAATCGTTTCCGGCGCTTAAGGGAGGACACCACGGCAAGCTGACTTCTATTCCGGGTAATCTTCCCGACCTTTCCGTATCGTGCAAAGGCTGCATATTTGCTGACAGATGCGACAGGGCAGAAAAGAAGTGCTTCGAAGAGAAACCTTCATATAAGGCAATGCAGAACGGCAGAAACGTAGCATGTCATTTTGCTGAGGAGATGTAACCTATGAGCGAAAAACCATATGTATCAGTAGAAAATATAAGCAAGTGGTACCCGTACAAGGGCGACAAGCTGATAAATCACGAGAAGAAGTTTATAAAGGCCAACGATGATATCAATCTCAGCATACAGAAGGGAGAGATTCTGGGAGTAATCGGAGAATCGGGCTGCGGAAAGTCCACTCTCGGAAAGCTTCTGACAAGGCTGGAGACCCCCACGGCAGGCGACTGTCTGATAAATGGGGTATCCACAAAAGAGCTTATCAAAAATGATATGAAAGCTTTCAGAAGATCGGTACAGATAATATTCCAGAATCCCTTCGATACGTTTACGCCGAGAGATACCATTGAGCAGATACTGCTGAGGCCGCTTAAGAATCATAATATCGGAAACAGTAAAGAGGAAAGGAGGAAGCTATGCATTGAAAGGCTCGAGGAAGGCGGACTTGTCCCGGGCGAAGATATTATGAAGCGGTATCCTCATGAGCTTTCCGGAGGACAGCTGCAGCGCATATCGATTATAAGAGCGATGCTTCTTGACCCGGAGTTTATCGTGGCGGACGAGCCGGTGTCTATGCTTGACGTTTCGGTAAGAGCCGAGATTATAAACATGCTGCTGGATCTGGCAAAACTGCATAACACCGCGGTGATGTTCATAAGTCACGATATAGCTCTCACCAGATATATTTCGGATAATATAGCCGTAATGTATCTGGGAAAGGTGGTGGAATACGGCAAAGCGGACGAAGTAGTCAACAATCCCGGACATCCGTACACTAAGGCGCTGATTTCAAACTGCGCGTCTATAGATCCGGATGACGAAAGGGAGGAAATATCAATAACCGGAGAACCGCCGACTCCACTTGATCCCGGCCCGGGCTGCTATTTTGCTCCGAGATGCTTTATGGCATGCGAAAAGTGCCTGAAAGAGTATCCGGATAAAAAAAATCTGTCCGACACCCATTGGATCACGTGTATGAATGCGGAATAAAAATAGGAGGTTAAAAATGAAAAAGAAATTGTTTGTTGCAGGCCTGATAATGATTATGGCATTATCAATGTTCTCCTGCGGAAGCTCCGACAGCGGAGGATCGTCCGGAGAATCCTCAGGCGGAAATGTGGACACATTTATAGTCCGTTCGATAGGTGACCCCGCATCCTTCAATCCTGACGGAGCGGCAGACGACAATCTGTTCCCTATCGCGCAGAATATGTACAGACGTCTTGTAGGTCTTGACACAACAAAAGGTAACGTTGTTGCAGAGGCTGCAAAGGAATGGTCCTACAACGAAGATGCAACCGAGCTTACATTTACTCTCAGAGACGATCTGGTATGGTCTGACGGTGAGCCGCTCACATCCGAGGACGTAAAGTATACCTTTGAAGCGATTGCGGAAAATCCTCTGGCAACCTTCAGCGCTAACATGGCAGTGGTTTCGTCCATTGAAACACCGGACGACTACACCGTGGTGTTCAAACTCACTCAGCCTGACATGAGCTTTCTGAATCTGCTCGGATGGTATGGAACCTTTATCCTGCCTGAGCACGTTTGGAATAACGGAGAGGCGTGGGAAGATAACGCTGCTGCAGAGGAACCTGTAACATGCGGACCTTTCAAACTGGAATCTCACGAGTCCGGTGAAAGCGTAACTCTCGTTGCAGATGAGAACTACCCTGACGGATCCACTGTATCCAAGCTCATATTCTCCATCATTCCTGACGAGGCAACAGCCGTTCAGGCTCTTCAGAACGGAGAGATTGACTTTATGGAAAATCTGCCTGCAGCTTATTATGAAGATATGAAGGCAGATGAGAACATAAATATCTTCCTCAACGCATATCCATCTCCGATAAAGATGGTATTCAACTTCGAACAGGGAGATCTTGCTAAACAGGAAGTAAGAACTGCTATCGCAAAGGCAATTGACAGAGATGAGATTTCCGAAAAGGTATTCAGCGGAATCCAGGAACCTGAATACAACATGTATCCGTCGAGTATAGAATGGGCTACTAACTCCGATGCCCCGGCCCCTGACATGGATGTTGAAGGTGCAAGAGCTCTTCTCGAGGAAGCTGGATATACTGAAGATGCTGACGGATACTATATCAGAGGACTGGAGCTTTCCGTATTCGAGGGATCCGGATATCCTGATACTGCAAATCTGCTCAAGGCACAGCTGGAGAAAATAGGTATAGAAGTTACCGTTCAGGTATCGGAGTACAATGCGTGGGAAAGCAAGGTTACCGTTAATCATGACTTCGATATAACCCTGATCGGAGGATTTATGGGCCCTGACCCGTCGGGAATGGCATCAAGAATCTGCACAGGACAGGCATCCAACGTAGGAAGCTACAGCAATGCAGAAGTCGATGAGCTTATGGCAAAAGGCAAGGAAGGCCCTACCCAGGAAGACAGCGCAGAGTACTACAAGGAAGCTCAGGCTATTATAGCTGAGGAACTGCCTTATGTACCTATCGTTGAGTTCGTAGGCCCTGATGCTTATGGCTCTCAGTACGAGAATCTGCCGAGCGACGGTGCAGGAAAGTGGAGCTGGGCTGATTTCTCTCACGTTACTATGAAATAACCCGATAAAGCGATATGAAGGCGCACTGGCGGGAGCTTACCTGCAGTGCGCCCCGTGTCAGGGTGATATTTTAAAGGAAAGCACATTGTGATTAGGTGATAGCATGAAAAAAGAGATATACGACAGAATTCTTAAGGAAATACCGGACTATAAGACGTTTTTTACCATGGACGAAATGAACGAATCGTCAAGAGCTCTCGCGGAAGAATATCCTGACATTGTAAGCGTAAGCGAGATAGGAAAGAGCCGGAGCGGTGAAAGCATGCTCTGCCTGAAAATCGGAGACGGCAGTCATAAGGGACTTATGTTCGGATGCCCTCATCCCAACGAGCCCATAGGTACGATGATGCTGGAATACTTTACGAGAAAACTCGCAGAGGACAGAGAGTTCAGGGAAGAGCTTGATTATACCTGGTACATCGTAAAGGTATGGGATATCGATGCGTTCAGAATGAACAGCGGCTGGATAAAGGGCCCGTATACGCTCTACAACTATTCGAGGAATTTCTTCAGACCGGCAGGCTATAAGCAGGTCGACTGGACGTTCCCTATAGACTATAAGGAGCTTCACTTCCACGATTCGCTTCCGGAAACCGAAGCCATGATGAAGCTTATAGACACCGTAAAGCCTGAGTTTATATACTCCCTCCACAATGCAGGCTTCGGCGGAGCTTACTGGTATGTGACGAAGGATATACCTGCAGTATACGGCGACTTTTATGAGGCAGCAGACGCACAGGATGTACCGGTGCATCTGGGCGAGCCGGAAGCTCCTTACTGCGTGCCGTATGCCCCTGCAGTATACCAGGGCCTCGGCATCAGGCAGGACTACGACTACATGGAAAAGTACACCGATGCCGATATGAGCACTGCCGTAAACTGCGGGACGTGCAGCGCGGACTATGCTTCGGAAAAATACGGAAGTTTCACCCTGCTTACAGAGCTGCCGTACTTCTTCGACAAGAGAATAAAGGACAGGACGGAAAGCGGCAGGACCAGGCGGAGCGTAGTTTTGGAAAAGTGCGACTGGAACGACGAATCCAACAAGGCTATGGAGAGGATACTCTCGATATCGGAGAAGTACCTGGGCGATGACAATCCTTTCCTCATGGCGATAAAGGCTTTCAGCAGCGACGATCTCGTGGCCGCCGAAAGGAAGGGAGCCGAAACGGATCCGGAATACGAGCGGACCGCCACGGTGGCAGAAGCCTTTGACAGTATTGAAATTAACAAGTTTTATAAGCTCTTAAGCTACGGTATGCTCATAAGAGCCCACGAGTACGAGCTCGCAAGGATGCCGGCAGGTGAAGACAACGAAGAGAGAGAGAGAGTTCTCCGCAAAGCCTGCGAGGAGGCGGATAAGCTGCACAGAGATCTTGCAGACAGGCTGGAGAAAGATATAGATTATGAAGTAATAGACATAAGAAGGCTCATCGGAGTACAGCTCGGATGCGGCCTCGTAGTGGCAGATTATTTGAAAAATTCAGCCTGCTGACTTAAGTGCGCGGATATATAATTGTCTGTAAAGGAAGGTAATCGTTGATGGAAGGATTCAAGTACAGCAGCATATATTCCTTCAGAGGGAAGAAGGTGCTGGAGGTGGATATTCTGCCTGGTAAATTCTGTAACTATGATTGTATCATGTGTCCCTATGAAGGGCCTCTCAGCAAACAGGAGGACAAAGCTATATTAGGCAGCGTGGACAGCTCCCTGCAGGAGCTGAACTGGAAGCTTGCCGAATCCGATGTGGATGAGGTATTCTTGAATTCCAAGGGGGAGGCGCTTCTGAGCAACTGCTTTGATCCCGTGGTGGATCTCATAAAGCGGCACGGAATTTACATAAGGCTCATGTCTAACGGCTATCTTCTGAACAACAGAGATTACAGGGACACGGTGAACAGAATCGATGAGGTCGTGGCGGAAGTGGATATGACTACAGAGAGCACGTACCACGAGATGAAAAGACCTCTCGAGCATTACAGCCTGAATCAGTTCATAAGAAACCTTTCGGACTTCAGAAAGCAGTACCCGGGCAGGCTGTCTCTGGACATAGGAATAATGAAGGGATACAACGATGACGGTGCATCTTTGGAAAGGCTTGCAGCCTTTGTCAGAGAGATAAAGCCCGACGGGATAAACGTATACAGAAGCGAAAATAAGAAGTTCAGAGAAAGGTTTGCGGTATCTTCTGAAAGACTGACAGAGGTGGACAGAATTTTAAGAGAAGCGATGGCAGAAGCCCACGAGGAACAGAGCCGCGGACCGACGATGGTCATAGACGGAAACGAAACCGCTGAGTCTGCTTTTGACGCTTTTTCTAAAGGGGACAGAAGAGAGGCTCTTGAACTTCAGGAAAAGTTTCTGGATGAGTTTCGAAGGAACTACGGAACTCCTGAGGATGACGACGGTTACTGTCCTATGAGCAGTGAATATCCCTTCAGAAACAGATGCAGGGAATGCATAGCCTATCACCGTGGCCATATGAAACAGCTGCCCGCATGTATGCAGCCAATAATAGAGCGCAGGATGAAGCACATAGTGTCGTCCAGCATTGAGTAGAATGGAGGAAGCTTATGAAGATAGAGAATAATCCTATTGAAATCGAAGCGCTGAGGCTATTCGAGGAGGGGAAGACCGAGGAAGCCAGAGCTACGGAAGCTGAATTCGTAAAGCAGTTCAGAGAGGCATATCCGAGCGGAGGCGCTCACTGCACATGTGAAGAACCATGCAGGTGGCACGGCATGTGTAAGGAGTGCGTGGCTATCCACAGGGCTCATCAGGATCATCTGCCTAACTGTCTGAAGCCGATAAAGACCAACGAATGGTAGAAAAGGCTGCGGATATTTGACAGATATTTGGCGATTTACAACGGCGAATTTTCGCCGTTGTTTATTTTTTGTCAGATAAAATGAAGCGCAAGTCAGGCAGCAAGGAGGGGTAGCATGAGCGAAATGTTGGAATTTACGGAAATGCGAGGAATATCGAGGATGTCTATTTTATTGGCACATTTATTGCTAAAATATTAGCGTGGCCGGTTGACAGAGGGGGTAGCTCCCCCGAAGAAACTAATCAATTATGAAAGGATGGAAAACGTTTATGGATAGTTATGGAATCTTATCCCTTGCGCCTGCGGGTATAGCGCTTATACTGGCGTTTGTGACAAGGGACGCTCTTATTTCAATCCTTATCGGCGTTATCGTCGGAGTTATTATTACCGGACAGAACGTCGTTACAGGATTTACCGGTATCGTTCAGTCAGCTCTCGGCAATGCTGACTTCATCTGGGTAATCGCCATCGAGGTATTCATCGGTATCATGGTTGCCTATTTTCAGAAGTCGGGAGCTATTCAGGCATTTGCCGATATAGTCGGGAAGAAGGACCTGAAGAGGAGAGGCGCTGCAGGTCTTGCATGGTGTCTCGGAATGTTCATCTGGTTCTCCGATTATTTCTCACCTCTTTACGTAGGAAACATCATGAGGCCTATAACGGATAAGGCGAGAGTTTCCAGAGAAAAGCTGGCGTATATATGTGACTCCACTTCGGCACCTATCTGCTGCCTCATCCCGTTCACTTCCTGGGGTGTGTACGTAGCAGGACTTCTGGTGGGACTGGGTCCTATTGCAGATACTACTACGGCTCAGGGCATAATCGTGCATACCGTTCCGTTTAACTTCTACTGTATATTCGCTCTTGTTCTTGCAGGTTTGGTTTCTTTCAGGATCGTGCCTGATTTCGGACCTATGAGAAAGGCTGAAAAGAGAGCTTATGAAGAAGGAAAGGTTATAGCTGACGGAGCTACTCCGCTTCTCAGCCAGGAGCTTGACAATATCAAACCGAAAGAAGGAATAAAGCCAAATCTTCTTCTTAATTTCCTGATGCCTGCGATTATAATCATAGGAATTACGGTGGGAACCTATATAGTTACCGGCTCCGCCCTCACTCTGGAAGCATTCGTTGTAGCCGTTGCTTACCAGTTCGTAATAATGCTCATCCAGAGAATGGCAACGCTTAAGGAAATGGTAGATACCGCCGTAGAAGGTATAAAGAGCGTTATGAGCGCTATGCTCATCCTTGCACTTGCATACTGCATCAACGCAATCAGCACGGAGCTGGGAACCGCCAACTTCGTAATCAGCGTAACGGAAAGCTGGATGACTCCTGTGCTGGTAGTGCTACTTACATTCCTTATCTGTGCGTTTATCTCCTTCTTTACCGGAACCGCATGGGGCGTATACGCTATTATGACTCCTATAGCTATTCCTTTGGCATTTAACGTAACCGGAGGAGAGATAAACTCCATAGTATATGCAACTGTAGCTGCAGTTCTCGGCGGAGGATGCTTCGGAGATCACTGCTCGCCGCTTTCCGATACGACTATACTGTCGTCTCTGGCAGCAGGCTCTGACCACATCGATCATACAAAGACTCAGATGGTATATGCCATAGCCTGTGCGGCTCTTTCCTGCGTAGGATTCCTCATAGTAGGACTGCTTCTGGAATAAAAAATCAGTCATTTAACGGCTGTGCTTTTCGGGAATACGACATCAGCCGTATTCCCGGTTTTTATATGAATCAACATTGGAACGTATGGCTTTCAGGAGGTAAAAAATGAAGATAGGCGTTATAAAGGAAATAAAGGAAAGCGAATACAGAGTTGCCGCAGTGCCTTCAGCAGTTGCGGAGCTCGTCAGACACGGTCACACGGTGTACGTTGAACACGATGCAGGCAAAGGCAGCGGATATTCCGATGAGGATTATGAAAATGCCGGGGCCCAGATCAAAATGACTGCTGAAGAGCTCTGGACATCCTCGGATCTCATCTATAAGGTCAAGGAGGTATTCCCGGAGGAGTACAAGTATCTCAGAGACGATATGATCGTCATGACCTACATTCACTCCAATGCCCATAAGGATCAGACGGAAGCTCTGATGAAGAGCAGATGCACCAGCATAGCTTATGAGGACATCTCCGACGACAGGGGTCAGTGGCCGCTTCTTTCGCCTATGAGCGAACTGGCAGGAAAGGGAGGATTCCTTGCAGCTCTCCACTTCTCCCAGACCATAAACGGTGGAACGGGACAGCTTCTCGCAAACGTATGCGGAGTTGCAACTCCTGTAGTTACAATCATAGGCTGCGGACACTCCGGAATCGGCGCATGCGAACTGGCTTCGGGATTCGGCAACAGGGTAAACATGCTGGACGTGAATTATGACGCAATGCTGAAAGCGAAGGAGAGATTCGGAGATAACGTAAGCTTCCTGTTCTCCAACAGAACCAATCTTCTCGAGTGCCTCAAGGTTTCGGACGTGGTTATAAACTGCATACTTTGGCCGAAAACCAGGAAGGATCACCTCATATACAGAGAGGATCTGAAGCTGATGAAGAAGGGCGCAATGATCATAGATGTAGCCTGCGATGACGAAGGCGCGGTGGAAACATGTCACTCCACCTCCCACAAGGATCCTGTATATTACGAAGAAGGAATCCTGCACTACTGTGTGGACAACATTCCGTCAGCATTTGCGCGCACGGCATCGACCACTCTCTGCAATGCTACGCTGCCTTTCGTTCTTGCTATTGCAGACAAGGGTGTAAAGAAAGCTCTTAAAGACGATAAGCATCTGAGAAGAGGGTTGACAACGTACGGCGGAAAGCTTACTCTGTTAGAGACAGCGGAGAAGCACGATATTCCGTTCACTTCTCCTGACGACATTGTAAAGGAGTTCTGATCTGATGGCTAACGTTATGCTGATAATTGCTGCAGCGATCTGGGGGAGCAACTTTCTCTTCCAGAAGGTCGCAGGTCAGTATGTGGAGCCCTTCACCTTCATGGCTGCAAGGAGCTTTATAGGAGCCGTCACCCTGCTGATCATAATAGCTGCAATCAGCGCCTGGGACAGACGTGCAAACCGCAGAGCAGCCGAAATGATGGGAAGAAGCTTCGCTGAGGAGGCAAAACGTACAGATAATGAGATAAAGACCGGCAGCAGTCCTGCCGGTCTTAAAAAGCTTATAGCTGTTTCCGCTCTGTGCGGAGGTGTGACTGTAAGCGGCTCGGTAATGGTCCAGTTCGGTCTCATGTATACGGACGTGGCGAAGGCCAGCTTTATAAATGCGCTTTACATCGTTTTCGTTCCGATCATAGGGCTGATCTTTTTCAGGATAAAGACTAAGCTGAAAGCGTGGATAGGAGTCGGGATCTCGGCTGTGGGACTGTACCTCCTCTGCGCCGGGGGCAGCGTGATTCTCGCTCCTTCGGATGTCATAATAGTCGCTGCGACCCTGTGCTTCGCTCTGCATATCCAGCTCATATCAAAGTTCGTACATGAAGTGAACGGAGTACATCTTGCGTGTCTGGAGTTTTTCTTCGCGGCGGCCTACTGCACGATCTTTGCCCTCATCTTCGAGGAGCCTTCCCTGCACGCTCTGGCATATTGCTGGGTCAGCCTTGTTTTTGCCGGAGTGTTGGGAGTGGGAGTGTGCTACGCTCTTCAGGTGACTGCCCAGAAGAAGACGGACCCTACCGTAGCAGCCCTTCTGATGAGTCTGGAATCCGTCTTCGGCGCTGCCGCAGGCGTCATATTCCTCCACGAGACCATGTCGTTAAGAGAGGTTGCAGGTGCCGCTCTGATAGCAGTTGCCGTAGTCCTTGCACAGGTTGAAATAAAGCCGCGGAAGTATATTGATAAATTTTGAACAAAAAGGTCGAAATGGGAGTTTTTTTGCTTGCATTTAGGACCTTTTTATTTTATTATAAGTATAGACGCGGGGACGTGTAAACTGCCGCTTCTATAGAAAAAATTTATCGGTAATTTAATATGCAGGATGAAACTTCCCGAGAGAGAGCCGGATACTCCGGCCGCCGAAGAGGCAAGCCGCATTTTAAGCTAAAGCGGTGAAACTTTCAGGCAAAAGGATCGGGAAACGTACTGGATTCTGAATTTTGTTCCGGCCGAATGACTAATCTATGTGACGCCGGGCTTTAAGCGAAGGACAGAAAGGACGATTATGCCGGATATGGTTTTCGGCTGTCGTCCTTTTATTGTTATGGAGGAGGTGGTGAGACTGGAAGATTACATCATAGTAACCAACAATCCTCTGGTCCGCGACAGGGAGGAAAGCAGGCACGCCGTGGAGTACCATGAGACGGGTATCCGTGAGATTCTGGAAATCATCAGAAACAAGGTTCACGTCGGGCAGCGCCTTTTGACCCACCCTCTGTCGGGAAGTGTGAAGCCGGGAGAGACGCCGTATAAATCGGTGCTCATGACCCGGGGAAAGGAACCTGTCGACCTGATGTCGGTAGAGCTCATTCAGAGCGCCATAGAGGCGTGCGGAAAGTTCAGCTTTAAAAGCGAAGAGTACGACGAGAGAGCCATGAGAGACTTCAGAATCATCGACTGGACCCTTATAAGCAGTGCGCTGGAATCAGCAGATTCATTTTAATAAAGTGAGGAGGTAGTTATTTTGAAATTGGAAATGGGATACATTCATATCAGCGATATTGAGTTTTCATCTGAATCCAAGATTGAAAACGGAAAGCTGTATGTATCGACAGACGCCCTGAAGGCTTTGGTCTTAGAGGACGAAAAGCTTAAGGATGTTTCCTTTGACATCGCAAGACCGGGAGAGAGCGTAAGAATCACGCCGGTTAAGGATGTCATCGAGCCAAGAGTTAAGGTAGAAGGAAAGGGAGGCGTATTCCCGGGAATTATTTCCAAGGTCGACACCGTCGGAAGCGGCAAGACCTATGCTCTTAAGGGAATGGCCGTAGTAACTGCAGGAAAGATTGTCGGCTTCCAGGAGGGAGTTATCGACATGACAGGTCCGGGAGCAGATTACACACCGTTCTCCAAGCTCATCAACCTGGTAATGGTTTGCGAGCCTGTAGACGAAATCGAGCCTCATGAGTATGAGAAGGCAGTAAGAATCGCAGGATTCAAGGCCGCCGCATACATCGGAGAGCTGGCTAAGAGCCTTACTCCGGATGAGACCAAAGTTTACGAGACCGAAACCATTAAGGAAGGAATGGCGAAATATCCTGATCTTCCGAGAGTTGCATACGTTCACATGCTCCAGAGCCAGGGACTTCTGCACGACACCTACGTATACGGCGTAGACGCGAAGCAGATTCTTCCTACCATGCTCAACCCTACAGAGTGCATGGACGGAGCTATCGTTTCCGGAAACTGCGTATCCGCATGCGATAAGAATCCAACCTACGTTCATCAGAACAACCCTGTAGTTCACGACCTTCTGGAGGAGCACGGCAAGACCATCAACTTCGTATGCCACATCGTGACCAACGAAAACGTATACCTGGCCGACAAGCAGAGATCTTCCGACTGGACTGCAAAGCTCTGCAAGATGCTCGACCTTGACGGAGTAATCGTATCTCAGGAAGGCTTCGGAAACCCTGATACCGACCTTATCATGAACTGCAAGAAGATCGAGGCAGAGGGAATCAAGACCGTTATCATCACCGACGAGTATGCGGGACGTGACGGAAAATCCCAGTCACTGGCAGACGCAGACGCTGCGGCAGACGCTGTTGTAACTGCAGGAAACGCTAATCAGGTAGTAGTTCTCCCTAAGCTTGACAAGGTTATAGGAACTCTGGACTACATCACCAAGATTGCAGGTGCCAGCGAGAACACCCTCAGAGAAGACGGCAGTCTTGAGGTTGAGATTCAGGTAATTACCGGCGCTACCAACGAAGTAGGATTCACTACGTTAAGCGCCAGATAGAAGGAGGAGTTCGGAAAATGTCCAAAATTAAAGTTGTACATTATATAAACCAGTTCTTCGCCAACATAGGCGGAGAGGAAAAAGCCGATTATCCTGCCGAAAAGAGACCGGGAGAGGTTGTAGGACCTGGTATGGCCTTCAATGCAGCCTTCGGTGATGAAGCTGAGATAATCGGAACTATCGTCTGCGGAGACACCTACTTCAACGAGAACGTAGACAAGGCAACCGCAGACATTCTGGAAATGGTAAAAGAGATGCAGCCTGACCTGTTCATCGCAGGACCTGCATTTAACGCGGGACGTTACGGCGTTGCCTGCGGAACTATCGCTTCCGCTGTTCAGGAAAAGCTGGGAATCCCTTCCCTGACCGGAATGTATGTTGAAAACCCTGGTGTTGACATGTACGCGTCCAAGGTTTACATGGTTTCCACCAAGAACAGCGCTGCAGGCATGAGAGATGCCGTTAAGAAGATGGCTCCTCTCGCTCTTAAGCTTGCAAAGGGTGAAGCAATCGGCGCTTCCTGCGAGGAAGGATACATTCCTAACGGAGTGAGAGTAAACTTCTTCGAAGAGGAAAGAGGATCAAAGCGTGCGGTTGACATGCTCCTTAAGAAGCTTGCAGGAAAGGCTTACACCACAGAGTATCCTATGCCTGCTTTTGACAGAGTTGCACCTAACCCTGCGGTTAAGGACCTGTCCAAGGCTAAGATTGCTCTCGTAACCTCCGGCGGTATCGTACCTAAGGGAAATCCGGACCACATCGAAAGCTCCAGCGCTTCCAAGTTCGGCGAGTACGACATCACGGGAGTTACCGATCTTACGGCAGATACATATGAAACGGCTCACGGCGGATACGACCCTGTATACGCTAACGCAGACGCCGACAGAGTTCTTCCGGTTGACGTAATGAGAGACCTGGAGAAGGAAGGCGTTATCGGAGAGCTTCATAACAAATACTACGCTACAGTAGGTAACGGAACTGCAGTAGCATCCGCAAAGGCATACGCTGCAGAGATCGCAAAGAGACTTATAGCTGACGGAGTAGACGCTGTAATCCTCACCAGCACATGAGGAACCTGTACTCGTTGCGGTGCAACGATGGTTAAAGAGATTGAGAGAGCAGGACTTCCTGTTGTCCACATCTGTACTGTAACTCCTATTTCCATGACTGTAGGAGCTAACAGAATCGTTCCGGCTATCGCTATTCCTCATCCGCTGGGCAACCCGGCTCTCAACCACGAGGAAGAGAAGAAGCTGAGAAGAAAGCTGGTAGAGAAGGCTCTCAGAGCTCTGACTACCGAAGTAGAAGATCAGACCATCTTCGAAGACTAATTGATCCACGAATTGCATATGACAGAAACTTGTCGTAAAATATAATGCGGCGCAGAATTTCTGTCCATATTCGGACGCGGGCCGGAAGCTCCGAAAGATTGGCGTCATAGACGGCTGATATTGCGGAGCTTCCGCATAGAAAAAACTGATAGTATGTGGCACGAAAGTTGCTTATACTATAGATTGTCAACAGGCAATGAGACTTATTAATGAGAAAGGAGGACACAGATATGGCAATTCTTCAGGGTAAGAAAGCTATCATCATAGGTGACAGAGACGGTATACCTGGTCCAGCAATTGCCGCGTGTGCAGAATCAGCAGGCGCAGAAGTAGTATTTTCTTCTACTGAGTGCTTTGTCTGAACAGCCGCCGGGGCAATGGACCTGGAGAACCAGAAGAGAGTAAAAGAATTTACCGAAGAGTACGGAGCAGAGAACATCGTAGTTCTTCTCGGTGCTGCAGAGGGAGAAGCAGCAGGACTTGCTGCTGAGACTGTAACTCTCGGCGATCCAACGTTTGCAGGGCCACTGGCAGGAGTTTCGTTGAAACTCGCAGTATATCACATCTGTGAACCTGAGGTTAAAGCAGAAATCGATGAGGCTGTATATGACGAGCAGATCAGCATGATGGAAATGGTGCTGGATGTAGACGACATCTGCAGCGAAATGAATGCAATCAGAGAACAGCTTTAATAAGTCAAAATAAAGAGGCGGAGGCCTTCCGCCTTCGCCTCTTTGTTTGCCAAAAGAAAATGATTGTAAGGAGAGATGCTTAAAATGAAAGTTTATGACGTAATCGTAATCGGTGCAGGTCCGGCAGGACTTTCCGCAGGTCTCTATGCAGGAAGAGCAAAGCTTGACACGCTGATTATCGAAAAGCAGAAGTACGGCGGACAGATCGTAATCACATCGGAGATCGAAAACTATCCGGGCGGAACCGAAGGAGAGACCGGTCCGTCACTTATCGAGAGAATGGTTAAGCAGACCGAGCATTTCGGATGCGAAAAGGTGTTCGACACCATTCAGGAAGTAGAACTTGAAGGCGACGTTAAGGTGCTTAAAGGCATCAACGATGAATATAGAGCTAAGACAGTTATAATTGCAGCAGGCGCTAATCCTATGCCTATAGGATGCCCTGGTGAGAAAGAGCTTACAGGAAAAGGCGTATCATACTGCGCTACCTGCGATGCAGGATTCTTCGAAGACTTTGAAGTTTACGTAGTAGGCGGCGGAGATTCCGCTGTTGAGGAAGCTATCTACCTCACAAAGTTTGCAAGAAAGGTAACCATCATCCACAGAAGAGACGAGCTGAGAGCAGCCAAGTCCATTCAGGAGAAGGCATTCGCCAACGACAAGATCGACTTCATGTGGAATTCCGTAGTTGAGGAGATAAAAGGCGACGGAATCGTTGAGTCCATGGTCGTAAAGAACGTAAAGACCGGCGAGCTTACGGAGGTTAAAGCAGACGAAGAGGACGGAACTTTCGGTATCTTCGTATTCATCGGCTACAAGCCGCAGTCTGCACTCTTTGAAGGAAAGGTTGACATGGAGAGAGGCTACATTCTGACCGACGCAGACATGAAGACCAACATCCCGGGAGTATTTGCCGCAGGAGACATCAGGGCAAAGAGCTTAAGACAGGTAGTAACTGCCGCTGCTGACGGCGCAATCGCCGCAGTTCAGGCAGGGAAGTATATTGAAGAACACGAATAATGCATAAGGAGGATTTAGAAATGTTAGAACTGGATAAGACCACTTTTGAGGCTGAAGTACTTAAGGCTGAAGGATATGTTTTAGTAGATTTTTACGGTGACGGATGCGTTCCTTGCCAGGCTCTCATGCCGCACGTACACGCTCTTGCCGACAAATACGGCGACAAGCTGAAGTTTACCGCTCTCAACACCACCAAGGCAAGAAGAGTAGCAATCGGACAGAAGGTTATGGGTCTTCCTGTAATCGCTATCTACAAGGACGGCGAGAAGGTAGAAGAGCTGGTTAAGGACGACGCTACAAAAGAAGCTGTAGAAGCTATGGTTCAGAAGTACGTATAGTTCTATATAAGGAGACATATTAGGAATGAGTAATTACGCAGTTTTAAAGGGTGCGAGCTATATTCTGGTTCACACTCCCGATATGGTTTTACATAACGGAACCACTCAGACCACAGAAATGGTCGTAAATCCTGATTCCGAGTATCTGAAGGAGCTTCCGAACCACATCAGAAGTTTCGAGGACGCGGTAAACTACGCTCCTAACCAGGTATACATCGGAAACATGACCAGCGATGAGCTGGGCGCTATGGAGTTCCCTTGGTACGACAAGAAGGTAGAAGGAAAGAAGGAAGGAAAGTACGGCGAGATTATGCCTCAGGACGAGTTCCTGGGACTCATGCAGATCTGCGACGTATTCGACCTTGTAAAGCTGGAGAAGGGCTTTGCCGCCGACGTTAAGGCAAAGCTTGCAGCTCATCACCTTCTCACTGACGAGCAGGTTGCAATCCTCGACAAGAACGAGGACGATGAGGCTGAAATCAAGAGACTGGTAGACGAGGAGCACTCCGAAGGTCTTTACAACAACGGAAAGCTGGTAGGTGCAGTCAAGAGAGCTCACGACGTTGACGTTAATCTTTCTGCACACGTAATGCTTGAAAACATCGTTTCCAAGGCTTCCAGCGTGCTCGCCCTTCTGAACCTGATAAAGGTTACCGGAATCGATCCTGCAGAGGTAGAGTACGTGGTTGACTGCTGCGAAGAAGCATGCGGAGACATGAACCAGAGAGGCGGCGGAAACTTCGCAAAGGCTGCCGCAGAGGTTGCAGGCTTTGTCAACGCTTCAGGCTCCGACGTGAGAGGCTTCTGCGCAGGACCTTCCCACGCTCTCCTGGATGCGGCTTCCCTTGTTAAGGCAGGAACTTTCAAGAACGTAGTAGTAACTGCCGGGGGATGCACCGCAAAGCTTGGAATGAACGGAAAAGACCACGTTAAGAAGGGTATGCCAATCTTAGAGGACTGCCTGGGCGGATTCGCTGTTTTAATCAGCGCCAACGACGGTGTAAGCCCTGTCATCAGAAACGATGTTGTGGGAAGACACACCGTAGGAACCGGTTCCGCGCCGCAGAACGTAATAGGTTCTCTGGTTACCGACCCGCTGGACAAGGCCGGTCTTAAGATTACCGACGTGGACAAGTATTCCCCTGAGCTTCAGAACCCTGACATCACCAAGCCGGCAGGCGCAGGCGACGTTCCTGAGGCAAACTACAAGATGATTGCGGCTCTCGGCGTTAAGAGAGGCGACCTGGAGAGAAAGGATCTTGCAAACTTTGTAAAGGATCACGGAATGACGGGCTGGGCTCCTACTCAGGGACACATTCCTTCCGGAGTTCCTTACCTGGCATTCGCAAGAGACCAGATTCTGGCAGGAGACATCAAGAGAGCCATGATTATAGGTAAGGGAAGTCTCTTCCTCGGAAGAATGACTAACCTCTTTGACGGAGTTTCCTTCATAGTAGAGGCTAACGACGGCAAGACAGGCGAGACTGCAGGCGTTTCCGAGGAGCAGGTTAAGTCCCTCATCGGAGAGGCTATGAGAAATTTTGCTGAGTCCCTTTTGTCGGAATAGGACGGGAGGACGCAATATGGCAGATAAGCAGATAAAAGAAATGATAGCGAAGACCTTCGTGGAAATCGCAGACGCCATCGAGACAGGCTCCTTCGGAAAGCAGCCTGTCATAGGAGTTGCCGTTTCCGGCACTGAGCATGGAATGGACAACATCTATGCCGGCGTCAGACTTGCGGAGAAAAAAGGCTGCAAGGCGGTTGTAATCGAAGGTGAAGACGCTCATAAGAAGATGGAGGCAATGCTGGATGCGGGAGAAATAGACGGCGCCGTTACCATGCACTATCCGTTCCCTATCGGCGTGTCCACCATCGGAAGAGTAATCACGCCGGGAATGGGCAGGGAAATGTACATTGCCGCAACTACCGGAACTTCCTCCACCGACAGAGTGGAAGGAATGGTTAAGAACGCCATTTACGGTATCATAGCCGCAAAGGCTTCCGGAGTTGAGAATCCTACCGTAGGTATCGCCAACGTGGACGGCGCGCGTCAGACGGAAAAGGCTCTCCTGAAGCTTAAGGAAGGCGGATACGACATTACGTTCGCAACATCCTCGAGGGCTGACGGCGGAATCGTAATGAGAGGAAACGACCTTCTCGAAGGAACGGCTGACGTAATGGTCATGGATTCCCTCACCGGAAATCTCATGATGAAGATATTCTCCGCCTACACCACCGGCGGAAGCTATGAGTCTTTAGGCTACGGCTACGGCCCGGGAATCGGCAAGGACTACGACAAGGTAATCATGATCGTGTCCCGCGCTTCCGGCGCTCCGGTTATAGCAGGCGCCATCGAATACGCTTCACAGCTTCTTGCGGGAAAGGTATACGAGGTATCAAAGGCGGAGTTTGCCGCTGCCGAGGCCGCAGGTCTTAACGCCATCTTAGAGGGCGTTAAAGAGAAGAAGGGCGGCGAGGCGGAAACCGCCGAGGTCAAGTGCCCGCCTAAGGAGGTCGTAACCGCAGAGATCCACGGAATCGAGGTTATCGACCTTGACGATGCCGCAAAAGCCCTCTGGGCTGAAGGCATCTACGCCGAAACGGGAATGGGCTGCACAGGTCCTGTAATCCTGATAAGCGACGCCAATGAAGAAAAAGCGAGACAGATACTTGCTGAAAAGGACTTCATAGGTTAAAATTTAATGAGTAGGCGGCCCGGTGTGAATTGTTGACGCCGGGCCGTTTTAAGTCCGGCGTCTGCGCTTTACGGCGCGCAGCCTGCACTTTGACTGACTGCACATTACGACCTGCGCCTTCCGGCCTGACTGTCTGGACGGCTCACACGGCGGGTGTTCGACAAAATGTGCAATTTTTGCCGTTTAAGTCGAACGCCGACATATACGGTACATACGGCACATTTGGCGCATACGCCATTCATAACACAGATATTTAAAGAGAAAGAAGGTGTCCCCATGGCTGAGAAAATAAAGCTGACTCAGATGTCGAAGACCAGCGGCTGAGCGGCAAAGATAGGTCCCGAGACCCTTGCTCAGGTTCTGGGCAAGCTGCCGAAATTCCACGACGACAATCTCCTCGTGGGTATCGAAACTTCAGACGATGCAGCCATATACAAAATAAACGATGAGACGGCCATGATTCAGACCGTTGACTTTTTCACTCCCGTGGTGGACGACCCTTACACCTTCGGACAGATAGCCGCGGCCAATGCCTTAAGCGACGTATACGCCATGGGCGGAGAGCCTAAGGTGGCCCTCAACATAGTTTGCTTTCCGAACTGCCTTGACGTTGAGATTCTGGGCGAAATCCTCCGGGGCGGAGCGGATAAGGTGAAGGAAACGGGGGCAGTGCTGGTAGGCGGTCACTCCGTTCAGGACGACGAGCCTAAGTACGGCCTGTGCGTTTCGGGTTTTGTTCACCCGGATAAGGTATATAAGAATCACGGAGCCGCAGCAGGTGACGTTCTCATCTTAACAAAGAAGGTGGGAAGCGGCGTCATTAACACGGCCGTCAAGGGAGGCATGGCCTCTGCCGAAGCCGAAGCGGCGGCAGTAGCCGTAATGAGCAGATTGAATAAGACTGCAAAGCGCGTTTCGGAGAAGTACACTGTTCACGCCTGCACCGACATTACGGGCTTTGGTGTAATAGGCCACTGCTGCGAGATGGCAGAAGCAAGCGGCGTATCCCTTGAGCTTTACACCAGGTCCATAAACTACATAGAGGGCGCCGTTGAGTATGCGTCCATGGGACTGGTTCCGGCGGGAGCATACAGCAATATGGGCCACAGACAGGACCAGGTCGAAAAGGGCGGTATCGAGGACGTATATGAGGACCTTCTCTACGATCCTCAGACGTCGGGAGGCCTTCTGTTTGCCGTGCCGGAGGAAGAGGCGGAGGACTTTCTCAGAGAGCTTAAGGAGGCAGAGCCTGACGGCGGAGCGTGCATTGCAGGACGCGCCTTGCCAAAGGGTGAAAAGCTGATATATCTGAAATAGTACCGAGCGCTTCAGTAAACCTGTAAATGGTGATGCTGAAGCGTTTTTTTATAGATTTTTTCAATGCCTCATACGGCGTTCATACGCAATATCAATTAGACCGCAAAACCCTTGAAATGATATAATTACAAGGTAAAGAAACGGGGAAATTTCAATGATTTACTTGGATAACGCCGCTACGAGCAGAAGGAAACCGCAGGAGGTAATAGACGCTGTGGTTTTTGCCATGACTTCTCTCGGAAATGCGGGAAGAGGAACTACAGAAGCCGCCCTTGATGCGGCAAGAACCATATACGGAGCCCGGGATAAGATAGCCGGGTTTTTCGGTGTAAAGAATCCGAAGCAGGTGGTATTTACCGCCAATTCCACGGAGAGCCTTAATATAGCCATACACGGACTCATAAAGCCGGGCGATCACGTGATTTCCAGCGTAATGGAGCATAACTCGGTGCTGCGGCCTTTGTATGAGAGAGAAGAGGCAGGAGCCGAGCTGACTTTGATAGAGTGTGACGGGAAGGGAAGGCTCCTTACGGACGACATAGAAAAGAACATCAGAGACAACACCAGGGCCATCGTGCTGACCCACGGGTCCAATCTTACGGGAAACGTAAACGATATAGAGGCGGTGGGAAGAATCGCCAAAGCCCACGGACTGCTCTTCATAGTGGACGCCTCCCAGACGGCGGGAGTCCTTCCTATAGACGTTGAGAAGATGAATATAGACGTTCTCTGCTTCACGGGGCACAAGAGTCTTCTGGGGCCTCAGGGCACGGGCGGAATGTGCGTGAGAGAGGGACTTGAGATAGAGCCTCTTAAGAGGGGCGGAAGCGGCGTGGATACGTATAACCGTCACCACCCGTCGGAAATGCCTACGGCCCTTGAGGCGGGAACCCTTAATGGTCACGGTATAGCGGGACTTTCGGCGGCCATAGACTTTATAGAAAAGACCGGGATTGATGAAATCAGGGAGAAGGAACAAAACCTGATGAAGCGTTTTGTGGAAGGTGTAAGGGACATTCCGGGAGTCAAGCTTTACGGGGATTTTGACGCGGAAGTCAGGTGCCCTGTGGTGGCTCTTAACATCGGAAACGCCGATTCATCGGAAATAAGCGATATACTCAGCATGGATTACGATATAGCCACGAGGCCTGGAGCTCACTGCGCGCCTGAGATGCACGAGAGCCTGGGAACCGTGGATCAGGGGGCGGTACGATTCAGCATGTCGTACTTTAATACGGGAGAAGAGATAGATGCTGCGATACGCGCGGTAAGAGAAATATCCGAGGAATTTTCCGAGGAAAATTGACTGCCGTAAATATATTATAGGAGGAACTTATTTATATGAACATGTCATCATCTAAGAAGTGGCTTGCTCTCGCCGGAGTTCTCTGCGGAGCTATCGCTGCGGCGCTTGCCTACTTCGGTAACCCTGCCAACATGGCATTCTGTATCGCCTGCTTCATCAGAGATACGGCAGGAGCTCTCGGTCTTCAGACCACGGCTACGGTACAGTATGCAAGACCTGAAATCATAGGTCTGGTTCTCGGAGCGTTCGCTATCTCCGTGGCAACGAAGGAGTACCGTTCAACGGCAGGATCTTCCCCTGCAATCAGATTTGTACTGGGAATTATTATCGTTATCGGTTCTCTGGTATTCTTGGGATGCCCGCTGAGAATGGTTATCAGAATGTCCGCAGGCGACCTTAACGCATGGGTTGCTCTTATCGGTTTTGCAGGCGGCGTTGCAACGGGCGTTGTGGCTCTCAAGAAGGGATTCACCCTGGGCCGCGCTCACGTTACCAACAGAATGGCAGGCGGAGTGCTCCCTGTACTCATGCTGGGAATCCTTGCGCTGCTCATCTTCGTACCGTCTATCCTGAAGTTCAGCGAAACCGGTCCGGGAAGCATGCACGCTCCACTGGTACTTTCCCTCGTAGGAGGACTTCTCTTCGGAGCATTTGCGCAGAAGTCCAGAATGTGCTTTGCGGGAAGTCTGAGAGACGTATTCCTGATGAAGAACTTCGACCTTCTCTGCGTTATCGCAGGACTGTTCGTAGTGATGCTCATCTACAACATCGCTATGGGCAACTTCAAGCTTGCATTCGACACCCCGGGAGTTATCGCTCACTCCGAGCATCTGTGGAATATCCTCGGAATGTACACTGTAGGATTTGCCGCAGTTCTGGCAGGCGGATGCCCGCTGAGACAGCTCATTCTCGCAGGCCAGGGATCTTCCGACTCCGCATTTACCGTAGCCGGAATGTTCATCGGCGCAGCGCTTGCTCATAACTTCGGTCTTGCCGCAAGCGCAACCGCAGTCAATGCCGAAACCGGAGAGGTAGTAGCCGGAGCAGTTCCTTTCTACGGAAAGGTTGCCGTTATCATCTGCATAATCGCATGCTTCATAATAGCGTTCGGCAATAAGAGAAGCGAAGGAAAATAAGGAGGGACAAAGAATGAAAACAGTAGACGCAAGAGGACTCTCCTGCCCGGAACCTATCATGCTTACAGATCAGGCTCTCAAGGAGTCAAACGAGCAGGTGAAGGTTCTCGTAACCGAACCTCATCAGAAAATGAACGTAGAAAAGCTTGCAAAGAGCAAAGGCCTCAGCTATACTTCTAATGAGACAGAAGATGGCTTTGAGGTAATCATCAGATGAGAAAAAAAGAAATTAAAACAGTAGTTACATTTCACGTTACTGCAGACGCAATCGCCTTTGAAAAGCGGTGTAAAGAGCTGGGCATAGAGGGCCGCCTCATTCCGGTTCCGAGAGTTCTGTCCGCCGGATGCGGCATGGCGTGGGCTTCCCCTCTCTCCGAAGAGGAAAGGGTCCGGGCCATCGCAGAAGCGGGAGACATCGAAACGGAAGGGATCTGGCAGTGCGAGGCGTAACTGACGCCGCATGCCGGACAAAATGTGAAACTTGAAAAAAGGGTATCGTTGTGATACCCTTTTTATGTTGGATAAAATATATCAAATGTCGCAGGAAGAAAGGCGGATGAAAAATGAGCGGATTGCTTCTTACAGGTGGAAAGATATATACGGGAAAAGGCGGATTTGAACAGGCCGTATACATTGAGGACGGCGTGATAAAAAAGGTCGGCTCGGACAGCGAGGTTACAGCCTTTGCGCCTGATGATGCCGAAAAGGTAGACCTGAGCGGACGGCTTGCTTTGCCGGGATTCAACGACAGCCACATGCACCTTCTCAACGTGGGATACAACATGTCTCAGCTGGACCTTTCCGGGACCAAGAACATAGACGAAGCCGTATGCGCTATAAAATCGTATATAGACGATAAGCAGATTCCCGAGGGAAGCTGGGTTATGTGCTATGGCTGGAACGACGATAACTGGGAGGACAAAAGACATATAGACAGGTACGACCTGGATAAGGCGTCGGAGAAGCACCCGGTAATCGCCCTCAGAATATGCTGTCACGTGGCGTCGCTGAACTCTGCGGCTCTTGAGAAGATAGGAATAGGCAAGGGAAGTCCCCAGCCTGAGTCGGGAGCCTTCAAGGTCGACGAGGGCGGCGAACCGACGGGAGTCATGCAGGAGATGTTCGGTGCCATTTTCGAGAAGCTTCCTGAACCGTCTGTAGAAGAGATAAAGGAAATGATAGTCGCTGCGGCGCAGGCGGCTGCGGAAGCGGGACTGACCCAGGTTCAGAGCGACGATATGACAACTCTTCCGGGCAAAAACTTCAAGGCTGTCATTCAGGCCTTTAAAGAGCTATGCGAGGAGGACAGACTGCCGATAAGGGTATACGAGCAGTGCTCCTTAAGCGGCGATGAAACCTTTGACGAATTTAAGGCTTTGGGGTACAGGACGGGAATGTCCTTCGGAAACTTCACCTTCGGACCGAGAAAGCTGTTTGCCGACGGTTCCCTTGGAGCAAGGACGGCGTGGCTTAAGGAGGACTATTCCGACGATCCGGGAAACAGAGGAATCGGAATATATAAGACGGCGGAAGATCTGGCTCACGACGTCAAGAAAGCCCATAAGGAGGGCATGGCGGTGGCTATCCACTGCATAGGAGATGCGGCGGCGGAACAGGCGGTGACAGCCATAGAAGCTGCCAGGGCCGAGTACCCTGACGTTTCGACGAGAGACGGCATCGTTCACGCTCAAATCCTCAATGAGGATATAATGGAGAGAATGAAGAAGGGCGGAATAATCGCCTACATCCAGCCGGTATTCATAGAGTACGATCTTCACGTTGCCGAAAGCAGGGTCGGAAAAGAGCGAATGAAGACGAGCTACAACTGGAAGACTCTCAGGGACATGGGCATAAAGACGCCTTTCGGAACGGACTGCCCGGTGGAGACCTTCAATCCTATGCCGAACATCTATACGGCGGTGACGAGAAAGGATTACGACGGATTTCCTGAAGGCGGATGGTATCCTGAAGAAGGCCTGACCGTGGAAGAATCGGTGGAGGATTACACAAAGACTTCAGCCTTTGCGTGCAACGCAGAAAGCCATCGCGGAATGATAGCTGAAGGCTTTGACGCGGACATAACCGTCCTCGAAGAAAACCTTTTCGAGGCGGAGCCTGCGCATATAAAGGACATAAAGGCCGCAATGACCATAGTCGGCGGAAAAATCCGCTTCAGCAGAATTTAATTCCGGTTTCTTAATGTAGTTTTAATGTTTCTCGTGTATCATAGGGCCATACTTAACGGAGGAGGCATTATTATGAATACAGAAGAAAGAACCAATGTTACGGCTGTAACGGAGATAAGAGAAGAAAACACGGCAGAAGAGCCGGTTAAAAAGAAGAAAAAGTTATCGACGGGAGGAATAATCGGTATAATCGCAGGAGCCGTTGCCGCGGTGGCGGTCATCGCGCTGGCGCTGATCTTTACGTTCAGGGTGGACGGAAATCACGCAAGAGCCATAGCCCTTGATGCGGCAGGAGGCGGAGAGGTGATTCAGGCCACCTACGAAAACGAGGGCCTCTGGAACGAGTACGAATTCGTCATTCAGAGCGGCGATATGTGGTACAACATAGAGGTCGGCGGTTTCGGGCAGATTACCGGAATGGAGAGCGGCCGTCACGGACAGCTCTATGTAGATTAGCCGACTAAAAAGGAAAATGGAAGGCGAAGAGAAGAGCAGAAAAGCCGTTCTCAAGGCGGCAATGATAACGGCGTTCATAACGACGTTTATGGGCAGCGCCCTTAATCTGTCCATTCCGGCTATGGAAGGAGACTTCAACGTTGGAGGAGCCATGGCCGGATGGATAGTGACGGCGTACACCATATCCGTAGCTGCTCTCAGCGTGCCTTTCGGGAGCGTTGCGGACATATCAGGCAGAAGACGGGTGTTTCTGGCAGGCGTAGGCGGATTTTTAACCATATCCGTGCTGTGCGTGTTTGCCTGGAACATCTGGGTTCTGCTTTTTTTGCGCGCGCTTCAGGGCGCTGCAGCGGCCATGATCTTTTCGACAAATAACGCAATTTTAATCAGCGCGTATCCCGACAGCGAGAGGGGCAGGGTTCTGGGCCTGTCCACAGCCGCCACCTACGTGGGGCTTTCGGCGGGGCCTGTAATCGGAGGCTTCCTGAATCACTATATGAGCTGGCACGCGGTTTTCGGAGCCGCAGCGATAGCGGCCGCCATTGCGTTTTTTGAGGGATATAAAAGCATTCCGAAGGATACGAAAAATGCGCCTGAGGCAGGGCCCGACGTTGCGGGAAACCTGTTCTACATAGGAGCCATCGCAGTGAGCCTCTACGGACTCGGAAATCTGACGGCCATGAAGTCGGGACCGTTTATCTTTGCGGCGGGAATAGCCCTGGGAGTTATATTCGTACTGATAGAGAGAAAAAAGACAAATCCGGTGATGAAGATAACGATGTTCACAAAGAGCGCCCCTTTCACTCTTTCCAGTCTGGCGGCCCTTTTAAACTACGGCGCCACCTACGCCATAAGCTACCTCGTGAGCATCTACCTGCAGGTGGTAATGGATTTCACCTCACAGACGGCAGGACTTATCCTCATCGTGATGCCGCTGATGCAGGCTTTGTTCTCACCTGCCATGGGAGCCCTTTCAGACCGGATAAAGCCGTACAAGCTTGCCACATGCGGAATGCTCCTTTGCGTTCTGGCTCTCGTAATGTTCTCGAGGCTAAACGAGACGACGGGCCTGTGGTACGTCATCGCATCTCTCATGACAGCCGGCTTCGGATTCTCCATGTTTGCGTCCCCTAACACCAATGCGATAATGGACTGCGTCGGACCGGAGGACTACAGTGTGGCAAACTCCATAGTGGCGACCATGAGGACCTACGGACAGTCTGCAAGCATGGGCGTTGTAAGCGTTGTAATGGGCATAACCATAGGCGCCATGTCGCTGGAGGAGTCGCCGGCGGCCGACCTTGTCAGAACGATGAAGATATCCTTTACCGTGTTCATAGCACTGTGCATTCTCGGCGTTTTCATGTCGGCGTTCAGGGGAAAGGACAGGTAGGGGGCGGCAGGGATTTAGAAAGCCCTGATATATCAAAAGAGCTCGTGGCACATGCAGCGAGCTCTTTTAAAGTTTGCTAAAATGTTTGATACCACAACCATGTCGAATAAATACATAATTCTATAAATATTCTCTGTGATACAATTTCTATTATTAGTTTAAATAGTATCAATTTACAGAATATATCTTGACAGAATGCCCGGGGGGAGGGTATGATGTAAGCAACTTAGTGATTTCTGGACTTAGCAGATGTCGCTGATGCTATTTTACTCATCAAGGAGGCGAGAACATGAAAAGGAAGTTATTGGCAACCCTATTATCTGCGACGATGGTAATAACGCTGCTTTCCGGATGCGGCGGCGACAGCGGCGGAGAATCCGGGGGAGTCAAGTATGATGACGGCTACGGTGAAAATGTACTAAGAGTTACTTATACCGATGAGATTGAATCAGGAGATCCGAGACAGACGACTGCGGACTATATCATTCAGCTTAACGTATTTGATACTCTGACAAAGACTGAAGCTAATGAAGACGGCGAACTGGAAATTGTTCCGGGCCTGGCAGAGTCTTGGACGATTTCTGATGACGGAAAAACTTATTCATTTAAGCTTAGAGAAGGAGTAACGTTCACTAACGGTGAAACCTTAACCTCGGACGACGTGCTCTATACGGTAGACAGCATGCTGGATCCTGAGAGAGCAGCCCTTAACACCGACTGGATGAACATGATAGCCGGTGCGCAGGATGTGCTTGACGGTAATTCGGAGACAGTAGAAGGAAAGGGAATAATTATCCACGATGATAACAATTTCGATATCGTTCTCGAGGATTCGTATTCGCCGTTCCTGGCTACCCTGAGCGTTCCGGGATGGTCTATCCTTAACAGAGAGGCCTGTGAAGAGGCTGACGAGGCAGGCGGCGGACCGAGCGTAACCAAGTTCGGAAACGATCCGGAGTATACCGTAGGATGCGGACCTTTCATTCTTAAGGAATGGGTTCTTAACGACCACGTATATCTGGAGGCAAATCCTGATTACTGGCAGGGAGCTCCTGCAATCGAAGGCGTTGTAATCAAGGTAATACCTGATGCAGATACTGAAAAGATGCTGTTTGAATCGGGACAGACCGATATATTCGACCTTGACGTTGCAAGACATCTTATTCCTGAATATCAGGAGTCAGAGGAATGGTCCGACAACATCGTTCCTAAGACGGTACTTGGTGTAACCTATCTTGCAATCAACGAGAAGATCGAGCCGTTTGATGACGTGAATGTAAGAAAAGCGCTTCAGATGGCTATCGATAAGGAAACCATAATAGAAGAGATGTATTCCGGAACCGCAGTTCCTGCAAACGGAATCTATCCTCCGGGACTTATAGGATACAATGAAGATCTGGAAGAGATTCCTTACGATCCTGAAGGAGCAAAGGAACTGCTGGCTGAAGCGGGATATCCTGACGGATTTGACATGACCATTGCTACTACCGCTAATGACGATCAGGCAACTACTGACCTGGTAGCTATTATCCAGCAGCAGTTTGCTGAAATAGGCGTTAACGTAACAATCGATCAGATGGACGAAGCATCATGGTATGATGTACGCGCTACAGGCGAACTGCCTATGTACATGGCAACCTGGTATGCAGACATCAATGACCCGGATAACTTCATCTACACGTTCTTCTCCGATGATTCAACTGTAACCAGATCCTTCAATTACTACAACACTGAAGCTATGGACAGAATAGAAGCTGCAAGACACATGACGGATGAAGATGCACGTGTTAAGGAATATCAGGATCTCGAGAAGCTGGTAATCCAGGACGACGCAGCATGGATTCCGCTCTGGCATGCAGAGAAGGTAAGACTGGTTCAGCATAGAGTTAAGGGCTTTGTACCACACTGGGCCGGATATGGCGACTGCTGCTTCTACGGTGTTGAGCTTGAGCTGTCCGGAGAGTAGAACGGGATTTTCAACTTGAAAGAGTGTATAAGACCTAACCTTGGCTAGTATTGCTGACAATTATTAAGGGATTACCGTCGGAGTCGAGGGTAATCCCTTTTCCGTTACAGTACGAGCCTGAAGAAGAGATTGAAAGGAAGAAAAAATATGCTTAAATACGTAATTAAGCGAATCCTGATATCCATACCGCTAATGATTGCAGTGGTTTTAGTGGTCTTTCTCATGCTGCAGGTTCTGCCGGGAAATCCGGTATCTGTAATGATGGGCGAAAAAGCCAGCCCTGACGTTATAGAAAGAGTAACCGAGCAGATGGGGCTTAATGACCCTGTATGGGAAAGATTTATAGATTATCTGGTTAATGCAGTGCAGGGAGATCTGGGAACGTCGTACAAACTGAGCCGACCTATATCCGATCTGATAGCAGATTCATTTCCTAACACGGTGAAGCTTGCCATTACATCGGCACTTGTATCGTGGATAATAGGAGTATTTGCAGGAATTATTTCAGCAATTAAAAAAGATACTTTGCTCGACAGATTCCTTATGGGATTCTCACTGGTAGGAATTTCCCTTCCTGTATTCTGGGGAGCAATGCTTCTTCAGTTCATATTCGGATATACATTGGGCTGGCTTCCTATATCCGGATATTCCACACCTGCTCATATGATTCTTCCGGCAGTTATTCTGGGCTGGACTTCATCGGGAACGATCGCCCGACTGACAAGATCGAGTCTGCTGGGAATCATGGAAAACGACTATATCAGAACCGCCAGAGCCAAAGGTCTGGACGAGAGTCTTGTAGTCGTCAAGCACGGACTTAAGAACGCGATGATTCCGGTAGTTACAATGATGGCGATGCAGTTCGCAAGCCTTCTCTCCGGAGCTGTAATCACTGAATCGGTATTCGGTATAGGTGGAATAGGAGTTCTGATGGTATCTGCCGTTAATACCAGAGATATGCCGCTGCTTCAGGGCTCGGTTATATTCTCGACTATGATAATCATAATCGGAAATCTGGTGGCGGATATCTTATATTCGTTCCTGGATCCGAAAATCCGTGAGCAGTAGGAGGGCAGACTATGAATTCTAAAAAACTAAACAGAGCTGCCGATCTGGCAGCCGAGAAAATAGCTGGCGGATTTTCCATGGAAGGTACAGATTGGATACCTGAAGGAGCCACTCAGCCTGCGAAGGTAGAAGCTGAGGCAGAATCCGAGATAGCGCCTGACGAAACAATCGGGGAGCAGATTAAATCCATGTTCAAGCATAATAAGCTGGCATTGGTATCTGCCATTCTTATAGTACTGTTCATTCTGGTAACGGTATTTGCTCCGATAGTGGCGCCTCACGATCCTTACGTTCAGGATTTGACCCAGAGGCTCCAGGGACCGTCCGCCGAGCACCTGTTAGGAACGGACAACTACGGTAGAGACGTACTCAGCCGTATGCTGTATGGCGGAAGAGTATCGCTTCTCGTAGGTATTTTCCCGACGATAATTTCCATGACCATCGGAACGGCTCTCGGACTTATAGCCGGATTCTATGGCGGTAAAATAGATTCTATTATAATGAGGCTTGCCGACGTGCTGATGGCTTTCCCGTCGCTGCTTCTGGCAATGCTTATCTCATATACCCTCGGCAACGGACTTCTCACCATATTTATGGCTTTAAGCGTTGTCAGCTGGGCAGGAACGGCCCGTGTAGTGAGATCAGAGGTTCTTTCACTTAGAGAAAAGGAGTATGTTGAGGCGGCTACATCTATAGGAGTAAAGCGTGGAACAATAATACGCAGACATATACTTCCTAACTGCGTACCGACCCTTATCGTACTGTTCACGATGAACGTGCCGGGCAATATCCTTACGGAATCCAGCCTTTCATTCCTCGGCATAGGAGCACAGCCTCCGTCAACCAGCTGGGGTCTCATGGTATATGAATCAAAGCAGTACCTGCAGATGACACCGGTATCTACACTGGCGCCGGGCATAACAATACTGCTTCTGGTTGTTGCATTTAACTTCTTAGGCGACGCACTTAGGGACAAGCTCGATCCGTCCCTGAAGAACTGATAAGGCGGTGATTTTATGATTAACAATGACAGTATATTTGAAATCAGAGGGCTTAAGACTCAGTTCTTCACATCTAAGGGAGTAGTCCCTGCAGTAGACGGTGTGGATATAACCGTAAGAAAGGGCGAAGCCGTAGGCCTTGTAGGAGAATCGGGCTGCGGAAAAAGTATGACGGCCATGTCCGTAATGCAGCTTTTGAAGAAGCCGGGACGGGTCGTTGAGGGAACCATCAAGCTTAACGGAGAAGATCTTCTTAAAATGAACAAAAGGGAGATCAACGACATAAGAGGCAACCGTATTTCGATGATCTTCCAGGAGCCGATGACGGCCTTGAATCCCGTGTACACCATAGGTAAACAGGCTATGGAAGCCCTTATGATTCATCAGAAGATATCGAAGGAAGAAGCTAAAGCCAAGGTAATCGATATGTTCGCCAAAGTCGGCATTCCTGAACCGGAGAAGAGGTTCAGCGTATACCCTCATCAGCTTTCCGGCGGACTCAGGCAGAGAGTAATGATAGCAATGGCTATGATTTGCAATCCTGAGCTTATGATTGCCGATGAGCCGACTACGGCTCTTGATGTAACCATTGAGGCGCAGATACTCTACCTTATGAATCAGCTTCAGAAGGAAGTGGGAACGGCCGTAATAATGATTACGCATAATCTGGGCGTAGTAGCCGAATCCTGCGACTACGTATACGTAATGTACGCAGGAAAAATTATGGAGGAGGCTCCGGTAAAGGAGCTCTTTAAGAATCCTCTCCATCCGTACACCTTCGGACTTATGAACTCAATTCCGAAGATGACGGAAGTGAAGACCCATCTCTACACTATAAAGGGAATGGTTCCGAACCTTCTAAATCTGCCTCAGGGCTGCAGATTTTGTCCTCGCTGCGATAAAGCGATGAAGATATGTACCATGTACCAGCCGGATCTTTATGAGCTGGAAGACGGCCATAAGGTAAGGTGTTTCCTCTACAACAAGGAGGTGATGGAAAGTGGAAAATAGGAAGGTTTTACTGGAGACTAAGGATCTCACCAAGGAGTTCAAGACAAAATCCGGAGCCTGGGGAAAGAACAAGGCTACCGTCCACGCAGTCACCGACGTCAATCTCAACGTATATGAAGGCGAAACCCTTGGCGTCGTAGGAGAATCGGGCTGCGGAAAATCCACTTTGGGCAGGCTTATGCTGAGACTTCTGGACGCCACGAAAGGCGAAGTGTTCTTTGACGGAACGGAGCTTAACACTTTGAAAGAGGAAGAGCTCAGACATATGAGAAAACAGATGCAGATGGTCTTCCAGGATCCTTTCGCATCGCTGAATCCGCGGCTTAAGATTAAGGAGATAATCGCTGAGCCGATGATAACTCACAACATGTATACCGGAAAAGGCGAAATGGAGGACAGAATAGCCGACCTTCTTAAGAAGACGGGAATAAGGCCGGAGTTTATGAACAGGTATCCTCACCAGTTTTCCGGAGGTCAGCGTCAGAGAGTGAGCATTGCGAGAGCTCTCGCTCTGAATCCAAGGCTTGTTATATGCGATGAGCCGGTATCCGCTCTTGACGTTTCAATACAGTCACAGATACTGAACCTGCTGGGAGACCTTCAGGCAGAGATGAATCTGACATACGTGTTCATTTCCCACGACCTGTCGGTTGTAAGATATCTGTCCGACAGAGTTTGCGTGATGTTTCTCGGCAAAGTCTGCGAACTGGGAATTACAAGAGATATATATGCAAGGCCGCTTCATCCTTACACTCAATTTCTTCTTGAGGCGGTTCCGATTCCGGATCCGGAAAAGAAGAAAGAGGCGAAAAATATGCTGAGCGGCGAAATACCGAGTCCGGTTAATCCGCCTAGCGGATGCTATTTCAGGACAAGGTGTCCGTACGCTACGGAAAGGTGTGCGCAGGAAACGCCGGTACTCAGAGAGGTGGAGCCGGATAGATTCGTGGCCTGCCATCTGATGGATAAATAATTTCAAAAGAGCTGCCCGCAAGGAGATTGTTTTTTCTTCCTTCGGGGCAGCTCGTGTTAAATATTAGGGGGTAGGAAATATGAGGTTCACTTTCAAAGGGATTTATCATTTAAGAAACGGATACTTCGTAGTACTGTTGCTTATGTGCTTTCTCACCCCTCTGGCGGCGGTGCTGACTTCCAATGCAATGGGACAGCTGACAGAACACGTATCGGAAAGCGGCATTAAGGGGGCAGGCAGGATTGCTGCCGTCACGTGCGGACTTTACTTAGTTGAAGTCATCATATCTTATATATTTACGTACTGCAGGGGAAGAATAAATGGTGATGTATACGCTGCAGTGCAGAACGGGATTCAGAAACATATATTTTTCGGTGGACTGAACGATGCCGGAAAATACGATGTAAATTTATATAACTCTGTCAGCAACGATGCTGACGAAGTATGCAGGTTTTCTTCTGAAACTTTTCCCAACATTCTACTCCAGACTGTAAATCTGATAGTAATAATGACATATATGCTGATTATCGACTGGAAAATATCAGTCGTATATTTTGCTGCGGTAATTCTGTCGGTTGGGACTCAAATGATTATAAGCCGGGCTGTGAATAGAACAGGAGAGGAAATAAAAAGCTGTGAATCCAAACTGAACGAAAAGCTGGCAGACATACTGAGAAACCGAATTATTATCAAATGCTATGAGTCGGAAGAATTTGCCGGGGCGCTGTACGAAAAGGAGAGAAACGAGTTCTACAGAAAAAGACTGAAGCTGAGCCGTATTTTTATGCCTCTTAAAACTGCGGGCATAATCTGCGGAATGCTGCCGGTAATAAGTATATGTGTAGCCGGAATCTATATGATTCCACGGGGATTCATAAGCATAGGCGCGTTCATATCGGTCTTTTATCTCTGCAGAAAAACCGTATCCAGTCAGCTGCACTATGTGGATCTTATTATTGATGCTGTTAAGACCAGGCCCGCCAGAAGACGGATTTCAGACATTATGGCTACGGCAGAAAAGGAAAAAGCGGGAAACGGAAAACCTGCTTTAAAAAATGATATTTGTGCGGAAAACATATGGTACAGATATCCCGGGCAGGATAACTGGGCTCTTTCGTGTGTATCAATGAGGATACAAAGGGGAAGCAAAGTCGCTTTTGTGGGAGAAAGCGGAAGCGGTAAATCGACAATGCTTAAGATAATCGCCGGCGAATTGGAACCTGAAAGAGGGAAGATTATAGCCGGAGAAGCTGTCTTTACGAAGCAGTTTCCTCATGTATTTTCCATATCGGTGAGGGATAATATATCGATGGGAGGGGCACTGAATGATTCCGATAGTATATATGAAAAGCTGTGTCTAAAGTCCGTCATAGAAGGTCTCCCCGAAGGTGATGAAGCGGTTCTCGGTGAAAATGGAGGGAATTTAAGCGGCGGACAACGACAGAGAATCGCTCTTGCAAGAGCTGCGGCAGCAGAGGGAGGATTATATCTCTTTGATGAGTCCTTTTCCGCTCTTGACCCTGAAACGGCAAAAACGGTCATAAGTAATCTGTTCGAGATAAAAAAGGAAGCCACTGTTATAGCCGTAATACATCAGAGGGAGCTTGCCGGAGTGTTTGACGAAGTGTATGAATTCGATGGCGGAAAAGCTGAGAAGAGGAGGGGTGGCAGTGAGAAATGGTGATTTCAGGCTTTACAGAAGGCTTGTCAGAAAAACGAAGAAATATATTCCGCTGTTTACCGCCTGTACTCTTGTAAATGGATTTGCAATGTTTCTTATTTTTTCATCGGTAGGGGTTCTGCTTCAAACCATATTTTCGCATGTTACCGGCGAGGGAGATATAGTGGATGTGGGAGAAGTGGGACTTTATCTGCTTGTTATATGTATTTTTGCTTTTGCAGGAGCTTTTGCGACGACAGGTTTTACATACATTGAAGAAAAATCGAGAATTCTTATAAGAACGGAGATGATGAACAGCTATTTCAAATCCGATGAAAGGGTTGTATCAGAGCTTAGCAGCAGCGAAGTGCTGAACAGAATTAATATTGATTTAAACGCCGGGCTCAATCTGATAGGAAATTATATGAGCAGCTGGATTTTTCAGCCTGTGGTTTCCGGTATAATCTCCGTGGGATTCCTTATGGCGGTGAACTGGATGATAGCCCTACTATGCATTCTTTGCGGAGTTCTCAACGCGGCTGTTCTGAAGATGAGTGCTGAGAAGATAAAAAAGAGCAGTGCAAAAATGGTTAGCGATAAGAATTCGGCCGTAGGGTTTCTTGCAGACTGTATCGAGGGCGCGTCAGAAATACGAACGTTCAGAGCGTCTGATATGTTCAGGAGAATGCTGGCAAACAGACTTGATGACTATCGGGACGATACCGCCTCATATCATAAATACGAAGGGGCGAGATCTGCGGCAATGATTTTTATTGCAGACTGCTTTTCCATAGTTCTCCTGATTCTTTTGGGTGCTTTTCTTGCAGGACGGGGACTGATAGACTTTTCGGTAATTATGCTCGCTCTTCCTCTTGTGGATCAGATAGATGAAGGTATCATAGCCATTATGAATATGCAGGTTTTTGTAAAGCGGTATTCCCCTAACCTGAAAAGAATTTTTGAAGTTATGGATCTTCCGATTGAGCAGAAAGACGATAATCAGATTGACTTTGATTTTAATAATATGTATTTTGAAGAAGTGTCATTTTCCTACGGAGACAGACTCGTACTTGATCGGGTGAGCTTTAGAATACAGCGGGGTGACAAAATCGCATTTGTAGGGGAAAGCGGAAGCGGCAAGTCGACTATAGTAAAACTCATAGCCGGACTTTATCTGCCGGACAGCGGCAGGATAACTGCAGATGGACGCGTTGTGAATGGGGAAAACGTTACGGCCTGGAGGCAGCATATTGCATATATGCCGCAGGACATATTTATGTTTGATGCTGATGTGAAAACAAATATCGCTCTCAACCTCAATGAGCAGGATATGGATAAAGTGAAAAAGGCTGCCGCAGACGCAGGCGTAGCTGATACCATAGAAGCAGCGTACAGCGGATATGCGACCAGACTTTCAGGAAAAGAAAGCGGATTTTCCGGAGGACAGCTGCAGAGGATTTCGCTTGCCAGGACACTGTATCAGGACAGAGATATTCTTGTAATAGATGAGCCTACATCGGCGTTGGATCCGGAAAGGTCGGAAATACTAAAACAAAAGCTGGAAAGCATTCCGAAGGAGAGAACTGTAATTGCCGTAACCCATCGCCTCAACCTTACACAGAACTTTGACTGTATTTATGTAGTCAAGAACGGAAAAATTGTAGAGGCGGGAAGTCATAATCACCTTAAAAGCACGGGAAAGATATATTCCGGAATGTGGGAGCTGCAGCAAGCAAAAGATGAAATGTAGCTAACAGCCTGTGCCGAAGAAGATCACCCTTCTTCCTCGGTGCAGGCTGTTTTTGTGCCGTCGAATCTTAAATTACTCACGATCAGCGATATAAACATGAGCACGCAGCCTGCGGTCATGCGGCCCGTAAAAACTTCTCCGGCAAGGGTCACGGCAAAGAATGTGCCGAAGACGGTTTCCGTTGACATGAGAATGGCGATGTGATGAGCCGGAACGATTCTCTGGCATACGGTCTGAACTACGAAGGCGAAGGCCGTGTTGAAGAACACCAGCTCAATCATTCCTAAAGATGCGGAGAAGCTGAGAGAGGTCAGCGCTCCGATGCTGAGGCCCTCCCCGAAAAGAAAGCTTGCCGTCACGGAAAAAACCGCGCAGGTTCCCATCTGGGAAAGGGCGAACATGAACGGATCCAGCTCTCCCGCAAGCCTTCCTATGATAATCACCTGAATGGAAAACACCAGCGCAAAAACGAAAGTCAGGGCGTCTCCGAAATTGACCGAAAGGTCGTCCTGAAGAGTGAGCAGGGCTATTCCGACAAAGGCGATTGCCGCTGCCGCTATCATATTTACGGGGATTTTCTCCCGAAAGACAATCCACGACAGCAGCGGGATTATAACCGTATAGGTGCATATGATAAACGTCTGCTTTCCCGGCGTGGTGAACTGCAGCCCGTAGGTCTGAACCATGTTGCCGATGAACATGAGAACTCCGATAAGAGCGCCGGAATACAGAGTTTTTTTAGTCATGAATTTATAATGCCTTACGGACAAAATCAGCATGGTCAGGAAGGCGAGACCGTACCTGTACCCCATAAGGTCGAAAGGCCCCATGTCTTCAAGCACGAATTTACCCGCGACAAAACCCATGCCCCAAAAGAGTGCAACGCAGATCATGCCGAATTCCGCAAGTAATATTTTTCTTTCCTTTCCACCGCGTAATTTCATACTGGTCAAAAGGTGCCTCCTACATATCCTGCAGCACGCGTACTCTTACCACGCCGTCAACCTTAGGAACGGAGGTCACGGGCTGCGCCAGGCTTAAGAGTGCGTAGCCGTAAAGGGCGGCGCCATCAGAAGAAGGGCGGGTGCCGCCTGCGGCGGCTTTGATTACATTATCGGCAAACATAGCTGAAGCCAGTCTGACCGGATCCGGTTCGTCTTTTGTTATAACCGCTACGCGGGTTTTGTCCGCCGCTACGGGTCCAAGGGAAACCGCAGGAAGGTTCACGGAATTTACGATGTTTCCGTTTTCTATGTAGTCCATCAGCTCGCGGGCTGCCATTGCCGCGCAGTTGTCTTCGGCTTCAGCGGTGGACGCGCCCAGGTGAGGGAGGACGATTACGTCCGGGCGTCCGTGGATGCCGGCGGTGACAAAGTCGGTAACATATTTAGAAATTTTTCCCAGCGGAGCTTCATTATCCGCATCCAGCGCCTTTATTAACGCGCCTTCGTCCATCAGCTTATCCCTGGAGAAGTTCAGGAACACTGCGCCGGACTTGACGCAGGAGAGAAGCTCTTCGTTGAACATGCCCTTGGTCGAGTCGGTTGCAGGAAGGTGGAGCGTGATGTAGTCGCTCTCGCCGAGAAGCTCCTTTATGTCGCGGCGGATTCCAACACCCGGCAGAAGTCTCAGCGCTGCGTTTACAGAAAGATACGGATCGTAGCCGATTACGTTCATGCCGAGGGCGGAGGCTGCGTTTGCAACCATTGCGCCGATGGCGCCCAAACCCACTACGCCCAGGGTTTTGCCTGATATTTCCGTTCCCGCGAACTGACCTTTGCCCTTTTCAACCTGTTTTGATACGTCGTCGCCGGTAAGACCGGATGCCCACGCGATGCCGGCAGGGATGTTTCTGGCCGCCAGGATCATGGCTCCGATTACCAGCTCCTTAACGGCGTTGGCGTTGGCGCCGGGAGTGTTGAAAACGGCAATTCCGCTTTCGGCGCAGCGGTCTAAAGGAATGTTGTTAACGCCGGCGCCGGCTCTTGCTATGGCAAGAAGACCCTTGCCGAATTCCATTTCGTGCATGTCGGCGCTGCGCACGACGATTCCGCAGCAGCAGGAGACATCGTCTGAAACAGAATATTTATCCGTGAATTCCTTAAGACCCACAGGGGAAATTTTGTTTAGAGTTGCTATGTTGTACATTGTGATACCTCCTGAAAAACTGCAGAAAAATATGAAAAAATTTGGTAATTTGCCCAAGGTCAAACCCCGGGCCGCAACATTTTTTGTGAATGTTAAACAAAATTATACCACCTAATTTCTTTACTTTCAACAAGTAAAGTGTTATAATTTAATGCATATTTTACATTTAGTGCGGTGTTTTGATGCGCTGAATACAACGCTTTGAGGCGCCGTAAGACAAGATCGGAGGAAGGAATATGAAATACGAAAACAGAGTCTACAATTTTTCGGCGGGACCGTCCATGCTGCCCCTTGAGGTTATAAGAGAAGCTGCGGATAACCTTGCCAGTTATCACGGCTGCGGACAGTCGGTTATGGAAATGTCTCATCGATCCTCCGAATTCAAGAAGATAATAGAAGACGCCGAGGCTGATCTCAGAGAGCTGATGAACATACCCGATAACTACAAGGTGCTGTTTTTGCAGGGAGGAGGAACTCTCCAGTTCTCCATGGTACCTATGAATCTTCTCAGAAAGTCCGGCAAGGCCGATTATATCGTGACCGGTTCCTGGGCGAAGAAGGCGGCCAAGGAAGCGCAGAAATTCGGCGACATCAGGATAGTCGCAAGCTCCGAGGACGAGACATTCACCTACATTCCGGAGGTTAAGAGAGAGGATTTCAGAGGCGACGCCGACTACGTGTACGTCTGCTACAACAATACCATTTACGGCACCCACTATCCTTACGTGCCTGACACGGGAGACGTTCCCCTCGTTGCCGATATGTCAAGCTGCATACTCAGCGAGGAGATCGACGTGTCGAAATTCGGGCTGATCTTTGCGGGAGCCCAGAAAAACGTGGCTCCGGCAGGTGTTACCATAGTCATAATCCGGGAGGATCTCATCGGCTTCGCAAAGCCTGAGACTCCTGTCTACCTGGACTACAAAACCCACGCCGACGGGGATTCCATGTACAACACTCCGCCGTGTTTTGCCATATACATCGCAGGCGAGGTGTTCAAATACCTGAAGAGCATGGGAGGCGTTAAGGCCATGCACGACGCCGACGTTCGCAAGGCGGAAAAGCTTTATTCTTACATAGACGGAAGCGGCTTTTACAAGGCGCCGGTAAGGGAAAAGGACAGATCCCTCATGAACGTGGTTTTTGTCACGGGAGACGAAGCCCTGGACAAAAAGTTCGTCGCTGCGGCAAAGGAACAGGGACTTGTAAACCTTAACGGCCACAGGTCAATCGGCGGAATGAGAGCGAGCATTTATAACGCCATGCCTGAAGAGGGTGTGGATAAACTCATAGAATTCATGGAGGAATTCAGAAAGGCGAACCAGTAATGAAGTATTTAGTCGTAGTTCCCGACGGAGCCGGGGACGATAAGATAGAAGCCCTTGGAGGAAAAAGCGTTCTTGATGCGGCGGATATGCCGTTTACCGACGGCCTTGCGGCCCGGGGCGAGGTGGGAATGGTGAGAACGGTACCGCCCGGAATCGCGCCGGGAAGCGATGCGGCCAATCTTTCGGTAATGGGTTACGACCCGTCCGTTTATCTCACGGGAAGATCTCCTCTTGAGGCAGCAAGCATAGGAATCGAGATGGCCGACGACGACGTGGCCTTCAGAGCCAATATCGTCACCTTAGAGGGTGACGGAGCCTACGAGGATATGATCGTAAAGGACCACAGCTCCGGGGAGATAACCACGGAGGAAGCTGATGAGCTCATTAAGGCCGTAAACGAGGCTTTTGCCGACGACCGCAGGAAGTTTTACACCGGAACCAGCTATCGTCACTGCCTGGTGATCCACGGCGGAACCACCGGCATGACCGTAACGCCTCCTCACGACATTCTTGGAAAGCGCTGCGGCGACTATATGCCGAAGGGCGAAGGTGCGGAAGAGCTTGCGGATATGATGAAAAAAAGTTATGATATATTAAAGGATCATCCGGTGAACAAAGCCCGCGTGGAAAGGGGCCTTAATCCTGCCAATTCCCTCTGGATATGGGGACAGGGAAAGAAGCCTCAGCTTTCGCCGTTTTACGATAAGTACGGACTTAGGGGAACCGCAATAAGCGCCGTTGACCTGATAAAGGGAATAGCCGTTTGCGCAGGCCTTAATTCCGTGGACGTCGAGGGAGCTACGGGAACCATGCATACCAATTTCAAGGGCAAGGCAGATGCGGCGGTTCGCGAGTTCAGAAACGGCAAGGACTTTGTGTACGTTCATCTGGAAGGGCCTGACGAATGCGCCCATCAGGGAGATATGGACGGAAAGCTCATATGCCTTCACGACATAGATCAGAAGATAGTGAAGCCGATAGTGGAATCCCTTCGGGAAGACGGTGAGGACTACAGAGTGCTGGTTGTACCAGACCACAGGACGCCACTCGCCATAAGAACCCATTCGTCGACGCCGGTTTCCTACGTTATCTACGACAGTACGGACGAAAAACCGGAGGATAAGGAACGGAGATTCTGCGAGTCCTCCGGAGAGAAAGGAAGATATTTCGACAACGGATACGAGCTTGCGGACTATTTCTTCGGAAAATAGCGAACCGCCTGGTGTCCGCTGACGCAAAGAGGAGATATGGGTAGCAGAGGAGATTTTCTTAAGAAAGTCATAGTTATTTTGATAATCGCAGGAATGGTCCTGGGAAGCGTCGCCATGGCGGTGGTATACTGTTTTGCCGACGAGAAGGCCGAAGCCTCCGGAGAGCCGGAAATTACGGCCGAAGCCGCAATACTTTACTGCGAGAATACGGGCGAAATCATATACGCCAAAAATGCAAAGACCGTAATGAAGCCGTACAGCATCACCAAGCTGCTTACGGCTCTTCTTGCTGTGAGAAATCTTTCGCCGGATCAGGTAGTGACGGTCAGCGCCACGGCCGCAGGTCAGGGCGGAAGCAGCATGGAGCTTAAGGAGGGCGAGCAGCTGACGGTGGAGGAGCTTCTTTACGGCACACTTGTCGTTTCGGGAAACGATGCGGCGTATGCTCTTGCGGAAGCCGTAAGCGGCAGCGTTTCAGACTTTGTCGACCTGATGAACAAGACGGCGGCCAACATCGGATGCAGGAATACGAAGTTCGCCAACCCCAGCGGTCTTTCCAACGATATAAAGAAGCATTACACCACGGCGGAGGATTTCCTGCAGATTGCAAAGCTCGCCTTTGCCGACGACACGGTGAGAAAGATAGCAGGCGCGTCGAAGCACACGGTTCCCGCCACCAATAAAAGCGAAGAGAGAAAGCTGGAGGAGCATACGGAACTCATATCAAAGGCGTCGAGCGGTATCGTTGCAGCAAAGACGGGATTCTGGGACGAAGCCAACTGCTCCATCTCGGCTTTATATGATAAAGACGGCCTCAGACTTATAATTATCCTTATGGGCGACACCATGGACGAGAGAACGGATGACGTTCTGGCTCTGACAAAATACGCCGAGCGCACCATTCAGGGTATTACCGTGGTGAAAAACGGGGAAGCTGCGGGAAACGTCCGGGTACATCACGGGGCAAAGACGAAAATTGAAGCTTTTGCAGCCCTTGACGGCGTGGCATATCTTCCGGCGGGAGCGTCGGAATCCCTCATAACCACGGAGGCCGTGATGAAAGACGATGTGGAGGCACCCGTTGAGAAGGGCGATGTGGTGGGAACGTACAGAATTTACGTTGCCGACGAGCTGGTAAACGAGGTTGACCTTATTTCGGGCGAGGACGTGAAGACGGGATGGCTTCCGTCATATCTGGGAATTTCCAATACGACTACGGTAATCGGCGGAGCTGTCATCGGGGCTTTACTGATTCTGTTCATATGGATAAAGGTTCACAACGCGAGAGTCCGCAGGGCGAAAAAGCGGCTCCACAGGCAGATGGTGATGGAAATGGCCATGGAGGAGCTGCGCCGCGAGCAGGAGAAGAAAGAGAGAGGCTGGCGTTATTAAATGTTTGACATAAAGGAAAATCTTAAAAAACTCCCGGACACCCCGGGAGTTTATATGCATAAGGACGAACTGGGACAGGTTATATACGTGGGCAAGGCTGTCTCTCTGAGAAACCGGGTGCGCCAGTACTTTCAGGCATCGGCAAACTCCAACCCCAAGATTCGCGCCATGGTTTCCCACATTGCGGAGTTTGAGTACATAACCTGCGCCACGGAGATGGAGGCCCTGATCCTTGAGAACAACCTGATAAAGAAGTATCAGCCCAAGTACAACGTCCTTCTCCGGGACGATAAGACCTACCCCTACATAAAGGTCACAACGTCGGAGGAATATCCCAGGGTCGTCAAGACACGCATAATAAAGAAGGACGGGGACAGGTATTTCGGGCCCTACAGCGATGCGGGAGCCGTAAATCTCATAGTGGATCTGATGAACAACATCTATTCCCTGAAGAGATGCTCCATGACGGAATTCCCCAAAGGTCACAGGCCGTGCCTTAACTACCACATCAAAAAGTGCGTCGGCGTGTGTATCGGGAAGGCGGACAGGGAGGAATATCTTGCGGATATAGACAAGGTAATCGAATTCTTAAGCGGCCGGGAAAAGCCTCTCATAAAGCATCTGACGGAGCTGATGCAGGCGGCGTCTTCCGACATGCGATTCGAGGAGGCGGCCGTCTACAGGGATTACATAACCGCGGCCGAATCCATAAGCGAAAAGCAGAGAGTCACCATGATAAGCGGAAGGGATCTTGACGTGGTGCTTACTGTCAAGGACGATAAGAATTCTTTCGTCGTTCTCTTCACAGTAAGGGACGGAAAGCTTTCCGGCCGTGAGACCTTTCAGGTTCAGGCATCTGACGGTGACGACAGGGGCGAGATTACGGCCGAGTTCATAAAGCAGTACTACAGCCAGTGGGCCCAGGTGCCTCCGGAGATTCTGGTGGAAACGGAGCTTCCGGAAAATGAGCTGTTAGAGGAGTTCTTAAGCCGCGACGGCAGGAAGGTGAGAATATTCGTGCCGCAGAAAGGCGATAAACGGAATCTCTTAAGGCTTGCCCAGAGCGACGTGACGGAGATGGTAAAGACCCTCGCCGACAAGGCTCAGGCAAACTACGAAAAGGAGAGGGCTTTAAGCGAAGAAGTGGCCTGGACCCTGCGAGAAGGCGGATTTTCATGCGGAGAAGGGCCTTACCGCATAGAGTCCTACGATATATCAAACACCAACGGGGTGGATTCCGTGGGAGCCATGGTCGTATTCGAGGGAACCCGCAAAATCAGAAAGGATTATCGCAGATTCAAGATTAAAACCGTGGAGGGACCTGACGATTACGGAAGCCTTCAGGAAATGCTGTATCGCCGGTTCAAAAGGGCAAAGGAAGGAGATCCTGCTTTTGCAATTCTGCCCGACGCCATTTTCATGGACGGCGGACAGGGACAAGTGACGGCGGCGGAAAAGGTGCTTGCCGCCATGAAGCTGGACATTCCCGTTGCGGGCATGGCTAAGGACGACAGCCACAGAACCAGGGCAATCGTCTTTGCAGACGGAAGGGAAATCGACCTCAGGCAGCATCCCGTTCTCTTCAAATACTGCGGAACCATTCAGGAGGAGGTTCACCGCTTCGCCATAGAGTATCACAGAAACCTGAGAAATAAAAACTCCATCCACTCGGTTTTAGACAGCATACAGGGCGTGGGGCCGACCAGAAGAAACGCCCTCCTGAATCACTTTAAGACGGTGGAGGCGATAAAGAAGGCGACGGCGGCCGAGCTTGCGGAGGTTCCGGGAATTACGGAGGCCGTGGCGGAGAACATAGTGAAGTTTTTCGGAAAATAAGCAAAAACTTCAGCTTTTTCGGCAGTTTTTGCTTAATTTAAGCAAAAACCTTTCCCCGTGGATTTTTACGGTTGCCAACGGCCCGCATAAATGGTATATTCTAAGTAGCGTGCAGAAGTGCGGCGCGCTTTGTAAGATGAGAAATTAACCCGGAGGAATAACAATGGCAGATAACAAGAACAATGTTCAGGACGAAGCTGATATCATAACTTTGGAATTCGAGGACGGCGTTGAGCTGGAATGCGAAATCATGGGGATCTTTGACTGCGAGGGCAGCGATTACATCGCGCTCATTCCGTTAGACGATTCCGACGACGTTTACATCTACGGATACAAGGAAGTAGGCGACGACGAGTTCGAGCTTGTTGACATCGAAGACGACGAGCTCTTTAACCGTGTAGTAGGCGAATTCGACACCATCATGGCTGAAGAGGAAGAAGAATAGAAAAGTCTTTTGTTGACAGGGCCCCGTCTTTTGAGGTGGGGCTTTTTCTATGGGAGGAACTATGAAAAACTACGACATAATAATAGCGGGAGCAGGGGCCGGCGGTGTGTTCGCGGCCTACGAGCTCACGAAGATGGGTACCGGCGCGTCGGTTCTCATGATTGATAAAGGCGCTCCCCTGGAGAAGAGAATATGCCCCATCAAAGCGGGCAAAACGGACAAATGCGTCAAGTGCACTCCGTGCCACATTATGAACGGCTACGGCGGCGCAGGCACCCTGTCCGACGGAAAGTATAACATTACAACCGAGTTTGGCGGCGATCTTCACAAGTACGTGGGAGAAAAGCGCGCCATGGAGCTTATGGAATACGTGGACGACGTTCTCTGCTCCATGGGAGGAAGCGAGGCAAGGCTCTACTCCACGGGAAACTCCGACCTTAAGACAAAGTGCCTTCAGCACGACCTGCATCTTTTGAGCGCAAAGGTAAGGCACCTTGGGACGGACAGAAACGTCCGCATTCTCGGTAAGATATACGACTTCATCAAAGACAGCATAGACATGAAGTTCTTCACCACCATCGAGGACGTGGAAAAGTCCGCGGACGGTTTTACTGTAAGGACGGCAGACGGAGAAGAGTTCGGATGCAGGGACTTGATTCTTGCCACAGGCCGGTCCGGTTCCAAGTGGATTTCCGGAGTCTGCGACAAATTCGGCATTTCCCAGAAGAAGAACAGGGTCGACATAGGAGTGCGGGTCGAGCTTCCTGCCGAGGTGTTCAAGCACATAACCGACGACGTATACGAGTCCAAGATAGTGTACAAGACCCAGCAGTACAACGACATGGTGAGAACCTTCTGCATGAACCCTTACGGCGAGGTTGTTTCGGAGAACACCAACGGCATCGTCACCGTAAACGGCCACAGCTACGCGGACGAGAGCCTTCACACGGAGAACACCAACTTTGCGCTCCTGGTTTCAAACAAGTTCACCGAGCCTTTTAAGGACAGCAACGAGTACGGCGAATCCATCGCAAGGCTTTCCAATATGCTCGGAGGAGGAGTTCTCCTTCAGCGGTTCGGGGATCTGGTAAAGGGCAGGAGGAGCAGCGAGCGGAGAATGGAAAAGTGCTTCACCAGACCGACTCTAAACGCCACGGCGGGAGACCTTTCTCTGGTGATTCCGAAGCGCCAGCTGGATTCCATAATTGAAATGATTTACGCCCTCGACAAAATTGCGCCGGGAACGGCCAACGAGGACACTCTCCTTTACGGCGTCGAGGTCAAGTTCTATAACTCCAAGGTAGAGGTAAACGGGGATCTTGAGACGGAGGTGGCCGGACTTTACGCCATAGGCGACGGATCGGGAGTGACCCATTCCCTGTCCCAGGCTTCGGCCAGCGGCGTTCACGTGGCGCGGATACTCGACAAAAAATACAGATAGGGCAGGATATCCGGGCTTCACGGCGAAGCATGTGCAGTCTGCGAAGCCTGCGAGCTCTGTGAAACTCCTGTGAATCCTGCAAAACTACGCAGAACTCCGCGGAACTTTCCTATTTTAAAAGAAAATACGATTTAGGATGGTCATGTCCATATAATGGTGTAAAATCAAAAATAAAAAGAGCACATAGCTCCAACCTCAGGTATAATATTAATCACCACAAAAACATCAACTGGAGGTGGAGTTATGGCTCAAATAAATATTACA
>CALXBQ010000002.1 GCA_944386595.1 uncultured Clostridia bacterium | reverse complement strand
TAATATTTATTTGAGCCATAACTCCACCTCCAGTTGATGTTTTTGTGGTGATTAATATTATACCTGAGGTTGGAGCTATGTGCTCTTTTTATTTTTGATTTTACACCATTATATGGACATGACCAGTGCAGCGGCGGCGGGCCCGGGTGCGGCCAGGTGCGGCAGGGGCAATTATCCTGTTTTTGCCCAAAATCGACTTTTAGGATAACGAAATTCACCCTGATTTTCACTTTTATAAAAAACAGGGGTAAAAGCAGCCTCGCTAATGAGCTAAATTTACCCCTGAATTTACAAAACGCGTGAAAAAGGGTGATTTTCTTTATCCTTTTTTGCTGTTTTTCATTTTACAGGATAATGACTGGTGGCTGGTGGCTGGTGATGAGTGACTGGTGCGCTCCCACCCCCCTATAACCTATAACCCGCCTGTTATCGAACAACAAGAAAGAGGGCTTTCACTTAAGCCCTCCTTTAGGTTTCCATTATTTATTTTTTCCTTCAGTTAATACCGAATCTATATAAATGGTCTCCTTCTCATGTGATAACTTATGAGACAACACATTTATCAGATGAATCTGCTGAGATTTCGGCGTTTAACTTATGCAGGATATTTTCCTCTGCTCTGCAGTGTCTACTGCTGGATTCTGCTCGTCTCTAAAACAGATTTCTGATTCGAAGTGCTGCCGCAATCTTGTCTCCTGGTCCTAAAAACGTCTTCTTCATTGCGACTCACTCCTTTCCTCAAGATTCCATTCCCATATATGAAAACTTGTCTCTTTCGTTGTATTTATACTAATACAAAAGGAGTCAGAAGTCAACACCTTTTTTCACATTTTCTATAGTTTTTATATTTCTGATATTTGCGAGAGCGGCAGATAGAGAAAACAGGAAGTAAACTTCCTGTTTTTGTCTTGACAAAGGAAGCGACGGGTGGTAATATGAAGCTAACTTCTTAAGAAGCAAACTTCCTATCAGAGGGGTGAGAAATTTGAAGACAAAGATAAAGGACTTGCGGATTGCGGCGGGCATGACCCAGCAGCAGCTTGCGGACAGAGTCTGCGTAACCGTAAGAACCATCAATTCCATTGAGAGGGAGCAGTACAGTCCTTCCCTTATGCTGGCGTATAAGATAGCGAGGCTGTTCGACACCAGCGTTGAGGAGCTGTGCTGCCTGAAGGAAAATCTCGAAAATGAGGAAATCGGAGGTTGAGAATTATGAAAGTGTATTATCGAAAAGGTTTGATGCGGGGCCTGGGAGTAACGCTGTTAGGCGCCATTGCCTTTAAGACTACGGGGGAAATGGTATACAGCGGCGTCATACTTACGGCAGGATTCGGCGTAATTCTTGTAATGGTCGTCAAGTTCATCACGGCAATATACTATGACAGAAGGAGTTAAGCAGATGGAAGTGAAACGGCTGGCGGCTGGCGGTCCTCTGTGGACAAAGGCTGCGGATTTTGCGGAGAGGTGCTCGTGGGCAGCCGGAAAACACGTGGCGCAGCTTCTTCGGGAAAACAGGTTCGGCGATCGGGAGGCTTTCTTTGCGGCCGTAGAAAGCGGGAGAATCCTGGGGTACTGCACGTTTTTAAAGGAGGACTATTTTTCCGAAAACAGGTATACACCCTGGATAAGCAGCGTCTTTGTAACGGAAGAAGCGAGAGGAAACAAAATAAGCTTTCAGATGATAGAGACGGCGGTTGCCTACGCACGAAGCTGCGGATTCAGGAAGGTATACATACCGTCGGAGACGAGGGGGCTTTACGAGAAATGCGGGTTCAGAGAGATTGACGCGATGACAAACCTTGCAGGAGATATTTGCGTTATCTACGAAAGGGAAATACTGCAGGGTGATGAAACGGATTTAAAAGGGGTATCAATATAGTGCTGAGACAGGTCTTCATATAATAAGGCCTGTTTTTTACGGGCGGAGTTTGGTATAATAGATGAGGTTTTAGAATTAACAGCACGGGAGATGATTTAATTGCAGATTACCGACAGAGTGAAGAACTGCAACGGCTGCTCGGCCTGCATCGTCGGATGCAAGTACAGCGCCATTAAGATGGTAACGGGAGAGGACGGAAGGAAGTATCCGGTCATAGACGAGAACGGATGCAACAAGTGCAACAACTGCCTGCTCTACTGTCCTTTGTATAACCCGGTGACTCTGCCCCAGTTCGACGACTTTTACGAATACGACGACGAATACTATGAGAGAGATATGCCGAAGGTTTACCGGGCCACGAAGCGAAGCATCAAAAACGGCGTGACCACTGATTTTACGGGCACGCTTTGTCAGATAGCCGGACTGAAATCCCTGATGGGCGACAAGCTGAGCCACGATCTGAGGCTTTACCCGCTCTTTTGCGACAGGGAAAATCCGAGACGCCCGGAGTGCAAAGACTGTATTTTCTGGGACGTGGAATAATATGACGACAAAGGCTGAAGCGAGAAAGCGGGCGGCGGCTGTCAGAGACGGCCTGAGCCCGGAGTATATGAAGGAAGCGTCGGAAGTCATATCGCGCAAAGTCTTAAGCCTTCGCCGGTTCAAGGAGTGCGGCAGTCTGTTCATCTATGTTTCCGTAGCCGGAGAGCCGGACACGGAGGAGATAATAAGGGCGGCCCTTGACGCAGGAAAGAGAGTTTTCGCGCCCAGATGCACGGGGCCGGGAGTCATGGAGGCTGCGGAGATTGCAGACTTTGACAGAGATCTTGCTCCCGGAAAATACGGAATCCCGGAACCTGCTGGCGGCGAGGTGATTCTGCCGGAGGATATCGACTTTGCGGTAATACCCTGCGTGGCGGCAGCCTTTGACGGAAGAAGGCTGGGCCACGGAGCGGGATTTTACGACAGATACCTTGAGAAGACGAAATGCCCGGCGGCGGTGCTGTGTTTTTCTCCCCTTGTCACGGAGGATATTCCGACGGAATCTTTTGATGTAAAGGCTGACATGGTGATAACGGATGCTGAGTAATCTTATAGTGGCCCTGGAGGCCGTGGTGCCGGTGTTCGTTCTTATCGGAATCGGCATGGCGGTGAGAAAGGCCGGCATTGTAAACGAAACCGAAAACAAACACTTCAACAGGTTAATATTCCTGGTGTTTTTCCCGACTCTGATGTTCCAGAACCTCTACGGGACGGACATAAGGGAGGCGGCGAATCCGAGGCTTATAGGATTCGGCGTGGTCTCGGTACTGGTGATTTTCGCCGCGGCCGTTTTGGTGGTGACGAGGATAGAGAAAAATCCCCATTCCCGGGGAGCCATGATACAGGCCATATTCAGGAGCAATTTTGTGCTCATGGGAATTCCCGTGGCGACCAACATATGCGGTCACGGAAATATTGCGGCTACGGCCATAATGGTAGCAGTCATAGTTCCTCTGTTTAACGTCCTTGCGGTCATAACCCTGGAAATTTTCAGAGGGGGTCGGGTTTCGGCAGGCCACATAGTGGTACAGATTATAAAGAATCCCATAATAATAGGAGCGGTGGCGGGAATAATCGTATCCCTTGCGGGGATTCACGTTCCGGACCTCATAGAGTCCATAATAGATGAGATGTCGCAGGTGACGACGCCTATGGCGCTTATCATTCTGGGTGCGTCCTTCAGCTTTTCCAGCATCAAAAGGTGCCGAAGGAATCTCATTATTTCAGTAGTGGGCAAGCTGGTGGTCGTTCCGGCGGTGTTCCTGCCCCTTGCGGCTTTTGCGGGATTTCGGGGCGTGGAGTTCGTCACCCTCATCGCGGTCTTTGCGGCGCCGGCGGCGGTATCGTCCTTTACAATGGCGGAAGCCATGGACAGCGACTCGGAGCTTGCGGGAAACTGCGTGATATTTTCGTCGCTCTTTGCAGGGATAACCCTTTTTCTGTGGATATTCATCTTCAAATCTCTGGGGATGTTTTAACAAGTATAATTATCTTGAAAGGAGTCAGATAAAATGACAGATTGCAATCACGACTGCAGTTCCTGCGCATCAAGCGGAAACTGCAGCGAAGAAAACACCGGTATCAAAAAAGCGCCTATGAACGGTATGTCCAGCGTTAAGAAGGTGATTGGCGTGGTAAGCGGCAAAGGCGGAGTGGGAAAATCCTCCGTAACCTCCCTTCTGGCATCGGCTGCCGCGGCCGCAGGGAAAAAAGTGGCCATTCTCGACGCCGACATTACGGGACCGTCTATTCCGAAGGCGTTCGGTATTGCCGAAAGAGCGGTGGGAAATGAGACTATGATTATGCCTGTAAAGACTGCAGGGGGCATCAAGGTGATGTCCATAAATCTGCTTCTTGAAAACGAGACGGATCCTGTGGTTTGGAGAGGCCCTATCCTGGGCGGCGTTGTGGAGCAGTTCTGGTCCGACGTCGTATGGGGAGATATAGACGTTATGTTCGTGGACATGCCGCCGGGAACGGGAGACGTTGCCCTTACAGTATATCAGTCCCTGCCTGTTGACGGAATCGTAATCGTTACGTCGCCGCAGGAGCTGGTGGAGATGATAGTGGAGAAAGCCGCAAAGATGGCGGACATGATGAACATTCCTATCGTGGGCATCGTTGAGAACATGAGCTATTTCAAGTGTCCTGACTGCGGAGCCGAGCACAGGATTTTCGGCGAAAGCCACATCGAGGACATCGCGGCCCAGTACGGAATAGCCGAAATCGCAAAGCTTCCTATGGATGCTGAGCTTGCCCGGGCCTGCGACAACGGCGCCGTGGAAAACTACAGATGTCCGGAGATCAAAGAGCTGGCCGAGAGCCTGTAGTCCCGGTCTGCGATGCGCCTGCAAAGAGGTCAAGAGATTTCTCCTATGTGTGGGGAAATTTCTTGACCTTTTGAGTTTTGAGAGGGCTTGACAAAGTGGTTAGTCTATGCTAACCTATATTCACGATGCGAGGTTAGATACAACTAACCGAATAGAGTCTGATAGAGTCTGCCGCGGGGAAAGCGGCAAGAATACAGGGAAAGGAGTATTCCATGAGTATAGTCATAATCGGGGGAAATGAGAGAATGGAGAGGCAGTATGAGGATATCTGCAGGGGATACGGCTGCACGGCAAAGGTGTTTACCAAGGAGAGCGGGGCGCTGAAGAGAAAAATCGGAAGTCCCGATATGCTAATCTGCTTTACGAAGACCGTATCCCATAAGATGATGAACGCGGCAAGAGCGGAGTGCAGGAAAGGCGGATTTCCGATGGTGGCGTGCCACAGCAGCAGCGGAACGGCCCTTGAGGAGCTGCTTAAGGAAAAGACCGGCGCGGTTAAGAAGGCGTAGACCGGCCATGGGCTGCTTGAAGGACATACGCGCCGCAGGTCGATTATAAAAAGTTTAAATATTTGACACCGACGTCCCTCATATGATAAATTTTTAGGTAGATATACTAAGGAATATGGGGGATTTTGTTTTGGACTATATCATATATGCCGTGGCGGCCGTGGTGGTCGTGGTTCTGGCGGTGAACGCCTCCAGATATGCGAATATGCTGGACAGAAACAGCAAGCTTCCGGGAGCCTTTATAGGAGCGGTGATTCTGGCGGCGATTACGTCGCTGCCGGAGTTTTTTACCAGCCTGTCCTCAGTTACGATCTTTCACATGCAGGACTTTCCTGTGGGGAACGTGCTGGGAAGCAACATCTTCAACCTTTCTGTCATGTCCCTGATGATTCTCGTTTACGGAAAGAAATTCAAAAAGGCCAGGCTGTCCAGAGTCTATTCGAGAATAGCCATCATAGTCATAGTGATGTATGCTCTTGCGGGAATCGGGTTTATAGCGGGAGACAGGCTGTCCGTTGCTCACTTTGGCATAGTTTCGGTGCTTATCGCCATGCTTTACATCGCAGGCGCAAAATATGCGGCCATGGCCGACGATACAACCGCCGACGAATCGGCTTTGAAGTACGTGGCGTCGGTGGACAAGGGACTTTCCAACAGGCAGGCTCTGGGAAGGCTTATCGTCACGTCGGGATTTCTCGTAATAGCAAGCGGCGTAGTGACCTATGCGGCGGGAAATCTGACCGTGGCCTGGGGACTTTCCAACGGATTTGCGGGAGCCGTTTTCCTCGGAATTGCAACGTCCATTCCTGAGGTCACCTCCGTGGTAACCCTTTTCAGAGTGAAGAATTTTGATATTGCCGTGGGCGGAATCATAGGAAGCAGTATGTTCAACTTCCTGATTCTTGCCGTAACCGACGCCGTATATCTGAGAAATATCTACATGGTTTCCGAGCCTAAGATTGAAATAATGACTCTTGCAGGTCTCCTTTCCACGGCGTTCTTCCTGCTAATGATGATAGAAAGAGAAAAGGACAGACGAATGAACATCGTCTGCCCGGTGCTGATAATCCTCTGCTATGCGGGATTCTTCTTTATTTAATCATATCGACCCTGTTAAGGCTTCCTCCTTCGAGGAAGCTTTTCAGGTTGGCGGCGCATATGTCTACGACTCTTGCTCTGCATTCCCAGGGCATCCAGGCGATGTGAGGGGTTATAATGCAGTTGTCGATGCCGATGAGAGGGTTGCCCGACGAAGGCGGCTCGACGGAGAGGACGTCAAGGGCGGCAAAGGACAGCTTTCCTGATTTCAGGGCCGCAGCAAGGTCTTTTTCGTTTATCAGCTTTCCCCTGGCGGTGTTTATGAGAACGGCGCCGTCTTTCATCTCCGATATGAAATCCGCGTCTACAAAGCCTTCATTTTCCGCCGTGAGAGGACAGTGGAGGGTTAAAATATCGGATTTCAGGGCGGCCTCTCTGTCACGGCTGTATACGTTCACCGTCATGCCGAAGGCCTCCGCAATCTTTGCCACCTGCTTTCCGATGCTGCCGTAGCCTACGATGCCTAAGGACATTCCCGACAGAGTGTGGGTGGGCATATCGAAAAACGTCAGATCCCGGCAGGCCTGCCATCTTCCCGAAGCGACCTGACCGCCGTAATAGCCGACCCGGTTTTCTATTTCGAGAATGAGGGCAAAGACGTGCTGAGCCACGGCGTCCGTGGAGTACGCGGGAACGTGGCATACGGCGATACCCAGGCTTTCGGCGGCCTTTACGTCCACGTTGTCAAAGCCTGTAGCCGTGACGCCTATAAATTTCAACTTTGACGACTTTTTCATAAGCTCTTCAGTTATTCTGCATTTGCTGGTAAAAAAGCCGTCCAGAGCCCTGATTCTTTCCTCCAGCTCATGGGGAGAAGTCCTGTCGTACACGGTAAAGTCGCAAAGCCTTTCGACCGGCTCCCAGGACAAGTCGTTCTGAACTATGGTGATTCCGTCTAAAATTGCTGCTCTGAACATATCATCAATCCTTTCTTAAAGGCTGCATCTTCGGCTTAGGTAAATAATTATACCATAAGGCGCAGATTTTGTGGTAAGATGTAAGGTATATCAAAAGGAAGAACGAAAGGAATTATCTATGTGTACCATTATAGCCGCGTCCAGAAATCAGCATAAGATTTCCGAGATAGAGGCCATAACGAAAAAGTTCGGCATGAGGGTTATCTCCAGAGACGATGCGGGACTTGACAAGAGGGAAATCGAAGAGGAGGGCAGGACCTTCGAGGAGAACTCCTTTAAGAAGGCCGACACCATTATGAAGATGTCCGGACAGATTACCATCGCCGACGATTCGGGGCTTGAGGTGGAATACCTGGGCGGAGAGCCGGGGATATTCTCCGCAAGATTTGCCGGTGAAAACTGTGATGACGAGAAGAACAACATCAAGCTTCTCACCATGCTTGAGGGGGTGCCGTACAGCGACAGAAAGGCCAGATTCGTCTCCGTCATAACCATGGTTTACCCGGACGGCGAGACCCTGGTTGCAAGGGGAGAATGCAGCGGTCATATAATCGACTTCCCGGCGGGAGATAACGGCTTCGGATACGATCCCCTGTTCGTACCCGAAGGATACCAGGAAACCTTTGCTCAGATGGGCGCGGAGGAAAAGAACAGGATAAGCCACAGGGCGAAGGCCCTCGAGAAGCTGGAAAAGCTCCTTGAGGAGAGAAAAAAGAGAATTTCTGAAGAAGGCTGAGATTTATGGGAAAAAGGCTGATGCGGATCGTGCTCCTTGCCATAAAGGAGTACAGAGATCCTTATTACAGAGGCGTAGCGGCCCAGATGGCCTTCTATTTCATGCTGTCAATCGTGCCCATTTTTATCGTGCTGACTCAGCTCCTCGGAATACTCGATATTCCGCTGAGGGCGCTGGAAAGCTGGATAGATAAGTACGTGGCCGAGAGCATGGCGGATACCATAAAGTCGTTTCTTGAATACAGGTCCGCTACCGCTACCAATATAGTGTTCATAATCATGGCTGTGTGGTCTGCTTCCAGAATTGAGTTCTGCCTTATGAGACTGACTAACTACACCTATTCCGAGGGTCAGGATCTGGGCAAGTTCTGGCGCGACAGGCTCAGAGCCATGTTAACCATGGTCATAACCATATGCTCCATCGCCCTTGCGGTGGTGTTCATCGTCTACGGCAAGGTCATATTCGATACGCTCCTTGGAATCATTCCTATACTCAAGGGAAGCTGGGTTGACATTCTCTGGACCCTGTTCAGATGGCCGGCCGCCATGCTTTTGTATCTTTTCATGGTTTCGCTGAACTACTACATACTTCCGAGGGAGAGGCTGAAGTACAGGCAGATTCTTCCGGGCAGCATATTCGGCGCACTGGGAATGTTCATAATGACTATGGTGTATTCGGCGTACGTAAGCCATGCGGTGAACTACGACCTTATTTACGGGTCCCTTGCCAGCATAGTAGCTCTCATGTTCTGGTTCTATCTCATATCATGGGCTCTGAGCCTGGGCGTGGTGTTCAATAAGCTTTGGCGTGAAACGGCGTAGAGACCGGGCGCGCAGAGGAAGGCCCTGCATATTTTGTTGAGAAAGAGGTAAAGGAATGAAGAAAATACTTATCATCATAAACCCGAAGGCGGGCAAGAAGGAAGGAAGCAGAAACCTCGCTGACATAATCGACGTTTTCTGCCGCAAAGGGTACAGGGTTGCCGTGGAGACCACAGCAGCAAGAGGCGACGGCACGGAAATAGCAAAGCGTGAAGCGGGAAACTTCGATATCCTCGTCGCCATAGGCGGAGACGGCACCTTTAACGAAGTGGTGGAGGGCGTTCTCCTTTCGGGAAAAGACGTTCCTATAGGATACATACCTGCAGGCTCCACCAACGATTTCGGCGCAAGTCTCGGCATACCGTCGGATATGGTGAAGGCGGCGGAGAACATAACGGAAGAAAATCCGAGGGTTATAGATATAGGGTCCTTTAATGGGAGATATTTTTCCTACGTTGCATCCTTTGGCGCATTTACAAGGGCGTCATATGAGGCTCCTCAGAGCATAAAGAACGCACTGGGACATCTGGCATATATATTGGAAGGAATTAAGGACATTCCGTCAATAAGAGCAGAAAAGCTGACGTTCAGGACGACGGAAAAAGAATACAGCGGAAAGTATCTGTTCGGAGCGGTGAGCAATTCCACTTCTATAGGAGGAATTCTGACACTGCCTGAAGACGAGGTGGACATGGGCGACGGCAAGTTCGAGGTACTGCTGGTCAAGGCTCCTTCAAACCTCATAGAGCTTAACCAGATTATGCTGGCCGTAACGACGAGGGACTTTGGCTCGCCTCATCTGGAGTTTTTCAGCGCGTCGGAGCTTCACATAGAGGCGGACCCTGAAATGCCGTGGACCCTGGACGGGGAATATCAGGCGGGCTCGGCTGAGATTCACGTAAAAAATGTGCATAATGCTGCAAAAATCCTCCTGTAATATAAGAGTTTGAGAATATTTATGCATTGTATACAACGAATTCTTAAGAATTCTTAAGAATTCTTAAGAATTTAGAAACGCTGAAATTTGAATGGTTTTAGCGTTTTTTCTTTGTGAAAACTATGTGAAATATTAAGAAATCGGTTGACTTTGGCGTGTATATAGGGTAGTATCACTTTTGTCAGTGCGGCGGGGATTTTTCAAAGGGAATTCCCGACACGCGGAAAGGATGAAAGATGAGTTTTTTAGACGAAGTTAAATCTAAGAAATACGCCATCATCGTGCTGGCTTCTCTGATTATCGGAGTAATATCCACCACGCTGGGAGCTGCAACGGTTACGGCCTACGCGGCGACCACGGACTATTACGCAGTTAAGATCGGAGACGAGACTGTTGCCGTAACGGGCACGCAGGAAGAGGCTAACGCAATAATCGATGGCGTGAAAAATCATTACGTTACCGAGGGCGCAGAAGTGCTTTCCATAAAATGTGATCCTGCCATAACCACCGAGATTCTGTCGGTTAAGAAATCCGACGAGGCTCCTCAGGTTACAACGGATCTTAAGTCGGTTATCGAGCACGTCCTGACCGGAACCGAGGAAGAAGTAATCTACACCATTGAAGACGGAGATGCGGTTTGGGACATAGCTTCCGAATACGGATTCACCGTAGATGAAGTTAAAGAAATGAACGAAGGCGTAGACATCGAGGGACTTCACCCGGGAGATACGCTGAACCTTACGGAATATCAGCCTATGGTAACGGTTACGGTAGAGCAGAAGGTAACCTCCGAGAAGGAAATTCCTTTTGAAACCGTAAAGAAGGATTCCGACGAGCTCTACGAGGGCGAGACCGAGGTTGAAACCGAAGGTGAAAACGGTTCCGAAATCGTTACGGAACAGATCGTTACCGTCAACGGAAAGGTTACTTCCACCACGGAGCTTTCCAGCGAAGTTACGAAGGAACCTGTAGACGAAGTGGTTTTAGAGGGAACCAAGGAAAGAGCCGTTGCAGTAAGCGGATCATCGGCTTCCTCCACATCGAACAAGAACTATGCATCAGCTCCGGCTAATGCCAGCGGTTCCGCAATCGCAAGCTATGCATGTCAGTTCGTAGGAAACCCTTACGCATACGGAGGCACCAGCCTTACGGGCGGAGCGGACTGCTCGGGATTCGTATATGCCGTATATAAGGCCTGCGGAATAAGCATTCCGAGGGTTCCTACGGCAGCAGGATACGGAATATCCTACTCACAGGCTCAGCCGGGAGACATTCTGGTTTATCCGGGACACGTTTCCATCTACATCGGCGGAGGCAGAGAGGTTCACGCAGTTAACCCGAGACTGGGAATCGCAATAACCAACGTAGGTTATGTGGGACCGGTTGTAGGCGTTAGAAGAATCGCGTAACCGTGAGAATTAAATAGGAAATAAAGAAATCAGGAGCGCTTTGACGGCCGCGTGATGCGGCTTGCCGGGGCGCTTTTTTCGTTGGCGCTGTGTGGGCCAAAACGTGCAAATGAAGGAGAATGGCCCGCAGCCTCACTGTTGGTGCGGGCCAAATGCCCGTGAGAGAATGAAATGGACCACATTTAATGTGGCGGTGCGGGCCATTTAGAAGATATATCGCCTCGTGGCCCACGCCAGAGCAGATTTTGCGGGCCATATCAAAGGTTTGCGGGGTCATGTCCATATAATGGTGTAAAATCAAAAATAAAAAGAGCACATAGCTCCAACCTCAGGTATAATATTAATCACCACAAAAACATCAACTGGAGGTGGAGTTATGGCTCAAATAAATATTACA
>CALXBQ010000001.1 GCA_944386595.1 uncultured Clostridia bacterium | reverse complement strand
CAAGAAGAAAAAGTAAGATAGTAGCACGCAGCTGCCAGACTGCATTACGTGTTGCACGCGTACCGCGAGGAGCAAGGGCTATGCCCGCATCTGAAAAACCCCGCGTTTCACGCGGGGATGGTTTTTTTTTGGAGGAGTAAGAAATGATTTCAGACAGAATGAAGCCGCTGGTTGCGGGAAATTCAGTTATAAGGGCCATGTTCGAGGAAGGAAAGAAAATGGCCATGGAGAGGGGCGCGGAAAACGTATTCGATTTCAGCATAGGAAACCCTAACGTGCCGGCGCCGGAGGCTATAAACAGGGCGATGAAGGAAATCCTGGACGGCGAGGATCCGGTAAAGGTTCACGGTTACATGAGCAACGCCGGTTTCCCGGAGACGAGAAAGGCAGTCGCGGATAATCTGAACGAGCGCTTCGGCACGGCGTTCACAGAGAAGAACGTCATAATGACGGTTGGAGCGGGAAGCGCCCTCAACGTTCTCCTTAAAACAATTCTAGACCCGGGAAGCGAGGTCATCGTATTCGCGCCTTACTTTGTGGAATACGACGCTTATATCGGAAATTACGGCGGCGTAGGGGTAATGGTGCAGACCTCCGAGGAAAACGGCTTCCTGCCTGACGGAAAGGCTATGGCCGCCGCGGTAACTGAGAAAACCCGGGCGGTAATTATAAACAATCCGAACAATCCTACGGGAGTCATCTATCCGGAGGAGACCGTCAGGGAAATCGCTTCGGTTCTCCGGGAAAAGGAAGCGGAGTTCGGACATCCAATCTATCTGGTATCCGACGAGCCGTACAGGGAGCTGGCCTACGGCGGCAGACAGGTTCCTTTCCTGACAAAATACTACGACAACACGGTCATAGGCTATTCCTACAGCAAATCACTTTCCCTTCCGGGAGAGCGCATCGGCTACGTGCTCATTCCTGACGAGTCCGACGGAGCGGACGAGTTCATCGACGCCGCCACCATTGCAAACAGGGTCAGCGGATGTGTCAACGCTCCGTCTCTCATTCAGCTGGCCATCGGAAGGTGCGCCGATCTCACCTGCGACATATCCTACTACGAGACTAACGGGCGGCTTATTTACGACGGGCTTACGGCTCTCGGCTTCAGCTGCGTAAAGCCTCAGGGCGCATTCTACCTCTGGGTTAAGGCTCCAGGCGGAGACGACAAAGCCTTCTCACAGGCGGCAAAGAAGTACGGCATCCTGATGGTTCCGGGAACTTCCTTTGCGGGACCGGGCTACGTCCGCATCTCCTACTGCGTGGCAAAGGAGACCATCGAAAGAGCCCTGCCGGCGTTTAAGAAGCTGGCGGAAGAAGTGCTGTAGTGGGACGGTTTTTGGGGGTGGAGCGGAGGAGAAATCTTCCGCTCTGTTTTATTACGGTTATGGAAATGACCTTTCAGGAATTGCCTTGTGGGCCGCAGAAGCTGAAAACAGCCGTTGCGGCCGACGCAATCTGTGCCACTCGGAGGGATTACGGTCAATGTGGCCCAGATTTCGGCTTTGAAAACCTGATGGAGAAGCGAAAATCTCGGCCACTTGCCGGGATTTTGCGCGTTTTGCAGTAAAATCCGTGGGCCGTGAACAGGAAATCAAGGGCTCGCGGCCGAGACCCTCGCTTTGACACGTCTGTGAGACCGCCGCTCCGCGAACAGCAATGCCGCCTGCGTAAAAAAACACCCCCGTGAGCAACATCAGCGGGGGTGTATATCGTGAATAAATTATTCCTTATAGTTTCTGTAAGCGTTGTGCAGGTAGTAGTAAGGGATTACCAGAAGCACGATGTTCACGATGATGGTCGCCGTGCCGTTTCCGCTCTGGAGGAACGGTACCAGCTGGCAAAGGAACAGGATTATTCCCAGAATGACCGTGAGAATGGACTTTTTGTTGGAAAGGGCAAGTCCGATAAGTCCTGCCAGAATTTTGAATCCGTTAAATGCGTAAAGTCCTACAAGTCCGCCGAGGGCTCCCTCGAGCTGTGTACCGGTAAGTTCGCCTGCGGCAACATCCGAGCCCAGAATCATTCTGATGCCGATGATGGATATAACTCCGAGAGCTATAACCAGAACGCTGGCTATTCTTAAGTGCTTACAACCTTTTCTCATTACAGCTATCTCCTTAATTAACTACATCCTATTTATTCTTCATAAGGTCTCTGATTTCGGTGAGCAGCTGAATGTCTTCAGGTACAGGTGCAGGTTCTGCTGCCGCCGCATCTTCCTCGGCTTTCTTAACCTTTGCAGACATCTTGTTGAACGCCTTGAGGACGAGGAAAAGTGTGAATGCGGTAATCAGGAACGTGATTATTGCCTGAATGAAGTTTCCGTACATTACGGAAGCGCCGCCTACGGTGATGGAAAGGGAAGTGAAGTCAATCTGACCGAGGATAAGTCCGAGTATCGGAGTGATGATATCCTGGTTCAGGGAAGTCACTATAGCGGTGAACGCAGTACCGACGATAATGCCGACTGCCATGCTCATTACATCGCCCTTCGAAATAAACTCTTTAAATTCACGAATGAAAGCTTTCAATATTATTACCTCCTATATTATAATCACACGAACCGAGCGATTATATTAAAAAAAGTGCATCTTGTCAATGCTTTTAAAATACAAAAGGTGGATGATATATATAGATTCTATTGGATAGATGGGGATATAGTGTATATAATTTTAGACGGAGATCAAAAGCTGACAGCGACATGCTGGAGAAAGAAGACGAAATATGAGCGGGACGATTTTAATGATTCTTGAAATAGCGGGCACGGCGGCATTTGCGGTTTCGGGAGCCATGATGGGAATAAGAAAGCAGATGGATCTTCTGGGCGTGCTGATACTCGGAATAATAACTGCAGTTGGCGGCGGAATATTGAGGGACATCATACTGGGTATAACTCCGCCGCTGGCATTCAGAGATCCGCTCTACACGGGAATTGCAGCCTTTGTCGCGGCGGCGGTGTTCTTCGCCGTAAAAAAGCAGGCGTCAATGAAAGGCCCTGTATATGAGGCTGTGATGCTGATAATGGATTCGGTGGGACTGGGAGTGTTCACCGTAATCGGAATAAATACCGCCATGGAAAATGACAGAGATTACGGAGCGTTTCTGCTCGTTTTCGTAGGTGTGATCACCGGCGTGGGAGGAGGTCTTGTCAGGGATATGATGGCAGGCGAAAAGCCTTACATATTCGTAAAGCATTTCTATGCTTGTTCATCCATAATAGGGGCGGCGGTTTGTGTGGAAGTCTGGAAATTATTCGGTTCTGCGCCTGCCATGATAGCCGGAACGGCGGCGGTAATAATCCTCAGAGTCTGCGCTGCGGCTTTCCGGTGGAGCCTTCCCAAAATAGAAAATCTCCCGTCCGATATGAAAGACGGGAGATGAAGAGACGCCTGATATTACTCCTTTATCAGTTCTTTTACTGAGGCAGCAAGACCTGCAAGACCCTGAATCTCGGAAGGAATGATAATCTTTGTGGCCTGACCGTCGGCGGCTTTCGCGAAAGCTTCCAGGCTTTTCAGCTTGATTACGGATTCATCGGCTTCAGCCTCCCGGATCATTCGCAGACCGTCAGCCGTAGCCTTGTTAATCATTAGAATAGCTTCAGACTGACCTTCCGCTTCCTTGATTGCTGTCTGCTTTTTCGCTTCAGCCTCCAGAATTGCGGCTTCTTTCTGGCCCTCGGCAATGAGAATCTTGGATTTCTTTTCACCTTCGGCGATGAGGATTGCTTCTCTTCTCTCGCGTTCCGCTCGCATCTGCTTTTCCATGGCGACCTGAATGTCTTTCGGAGGGGTGATGTTTTTAACTTCAACACGGTTTATTTTTATTCCCCAGGCATCGGTAGCCTCATCGAGGACGAGGCGTATCTTTTCGTTGATGTGCTCTCTGCTGGTCAGAGACTCGTCAAGCTCCAGTTCTCCGATTATGTTTCGGAGGGTGGTAGCCGTCAGATTTTCAATGGCGTCGAGAGGCCTTTCTACACCGTAGGTATACAGCTTCGGGTCTGTTATCTGAAAGTACACGACTGTATCGATTTCCATCGTGACGTTATCCTTGGTTATAACTGCCTGAGGAGGAAAATCTATTACCTTTTCTTTCAGCGATACCTTTCCTGCGACTTTGTCAATCAGAGGAATCTTAAAATGAAGTCCCACCTGCCAGGTTGCGCGGTAAGCGCCCAGCCTTTCCACTACGTAGGCCTTCGCCTGAGGTACGATTCGGATATTGGATATGAGAAGCCATATTACAACGATTACAAGAATTAGCAGTATAATGTATTTAAACATTTTGTTCCCCTTTCCTTTCAATCCCTTTTTACAGGATAATTCGACTAAAGCGTTTTACTTTCTGAAGAGCCTTCCGCTGATTCGACGATAAGCTTTACGCCTTCGATAGCGATGACTCTGACGGCAGTACCCGCAGAGATGGCTATGTCAGGCTCTCTGCCCACAGCGGTCCAGATCTGGCCGTTCAGCCTGACCTGCCCCGGTGAGAAGTCCCCGATATCGCTGATAACAAGGCCTTCGCACCCGATGAGAGCGTCTACGTTCGTTTTCTCCGATCCGGTTTTCAGTTTGTTTACGAAAATTTTTCTGGTAAATACCAGGAGACAGATTGAAACCACGAGAAAAACTACAATCTGAACGGGAATGCCCACGTCAAACAGAGACAATATGAGAGACACCACTGCGCCGGCAGCAAACCAGACGGTGGTAAGCCCTACGGTAATCGCTTCGATGATCAGGCATATTATGGCGATTACAAGCCATATGACAGAAATACTGACGGTAAATCCGCCTATTGTCATAGATTTTCACCCCTTTCGAAAAAACACCTGCACTGTTTTAAAACAGAAAACTTTTCTATATTGTATCATAAGAGCCGGGCAAAGCCTATAGAATTTTTCGGATTTGTCAGTATCATAAAAACCGCCCGCAGGTGGACATTCCATCAGCGGGCGGATGTATATTTAAGGAGTCATATTGGCATCTAAAAGTTTACTTCCGGTCTATCTTGCGGAAAGTCTGCTTCCCTTGCGCATTTCCGGAATGTAGATTCTGAACAGGAATATTGCAAGGAAAAGAATCGCAACGGCTATACCTATGCCGTATGCCAGGCCCGTCATACCGTGGGAGCCCATCTGGAAACCTTCAGGCGCGTAGAGTATGTAAGTGGCGCTGACAGCCGACATAAACGTTGCCGGTACAGCGCAGATAAGGGAGGCGTTTTTGCCTACGTGTCTGCACAGGTATGCGGCAGCTGCCCAGAGGGTAATCATAGCCAGAGTCTGATTTGACCAGGAGAAATATCTCCATACCACGTTGTAGTCCATCAGGGAAATGAGATAACCTATTCCCAGAAGAGGTACAGCCAGAAGGAGACGCTTCTTCAGGTTTGCCTGATCGACATTGAACCAGTCGGCAAGGGTAAGACGCGCGCTTCTGAAGGCCGTGTCGCCTGAAGTTATCGGGCAGACGATTACGCCCAACATGGCTATTACGCTGCCTACAGGGCCGAGCAGGGTCTCGCACATATCGTATACGACTGTGGAATTTCCTCCGCCCAGATCTGAAAGATCCGAAAGGCCGTGGGTAGGGTTATAGTAGAAAGCTATGGCTGCAGACGCCCAGATAAGAGCTATAACGCCTTCGGCTACCATTGCGCCGTAGAATATTCTGCGACCCTGCTTTTCACTGGTCATACACCTTGCCATCATCGGAGCCTGTGTAGAATGGAATCCTGAAATAGCTCCGCACGCTACTGTTACGAACATGAGAGGCCATATAGGCTGTCCGTCAGGATTCAGGTTCTCAAGGGTCAGCTCCATCATAGGACGGGATCCGTCGTTCACAACTGTGGCTCCGCCCACCATGAGACACATCAGAATGAGGCATACGCCGAAAAGAGGATAAATCTTTCCTATAATCTTGTCTATAGGAAGGAGGGTTGCCAGGAAATAGTATATGAGAACTACTACCGTCCAGAACTTCACGCCTGCCCAGCTCGGGGTGAGCAGTGCAAGAAGACCTGCAGGACCTACCATGAATACCGTTCCCGTCATTACGAGAAGTATTACCGAGAATACTCTCATAACCTGCTTCATACCGTTACCCAGGTATTTTCCTGTTATCTCGGATATGCTGGCGCCGTCGTTTCTCTCGGAAAGCATGCCGGCCATATAGTCGTGAACGCCGCCTGCGAAAATGGTACCGACAACTATCCAGATGTATACCGACGGTCCCCACAGAGCTCCCGAAATGGCTCCGAAAATAGGTCCGAGACCTGCAATGTTAAGAAGCTCAATCAGGAAAGCTCTCCACGGTTTCATCGGCACATAATCCACGCCGTCGGGATGATCTACAGCCGGAGTTTTTCTGTCGTCCGGCTTAAACACCTTTTCGACAAAGGTTCCGTAAATCAGATAACCAATAACAAGAGCTGCTAAACAAATGAAAAAAGTCAACATTTTGATTTCACCCCTTTGCATCTTTTTTCCAAACACTACGATAGTCCTGTGAAAACAAAAAGTCAACTTAATTCAAAGTAAAAACTATAAGAAAATATGTGTTAAGTTTATAAAAAGTTTATATTACATCCATCTGTCCATTTTTCTTCTTTCTCGGCAGGAGTATACTTATTATTCCGCACACGCCCATGAAGTAAGGGTAGAACAGGTACGGCATTATGTCAAAGGACGTAAGGCCCGTCAGGCTGGCGGCGGAAAGAAGCTGGGCGCCGTAAGGTATGATGCCCTGGAACACCGAAGCGAATATGTCCAGAAGGGACGCGCTTCTGGTGGATTCTATTCCGTAATCCTCGCTTATCTCCTTTGCGATAGGGCCGGAGATTACGATGGCGATGGTGTTGTTGGCGGTGGCGATATCCACGAGGGAGATGAGAGCGGTGATTCCGAACTCGGCTCCTTTATAGGTGTGGATTCTGTTGTGTATCTTTTGCAGAATGAACGCAAAGCCGCCGTTTTCCTTCACCAGAGCGCTTATGCAGGCTACCAGCATGGAAATGACGGTGATGTCGTACATTCCGGTTACGCCCTCTCCGATGGAGGAGAAGATGGCCGAAGGAGCTAGGCTTCCCGTGCAGAGCCCTACAAGCACCGACAGAACCGTGCCCGTTATCAGAACCACGAACACGTTGATTCCGGCAAGGGCGGCAACGAGAACCAGTATGTATGGAATGACCTGAAGAAGATTGTAGCTGAGACCTTCCGCTATCTCAAAATCCCCGCCTCCGGTGATGAAGAACAGCACTATTACGGTGGCTATGGCGGCGGGAAGGACGATGAAGAAGTTCCTCTTGAACTTGTCCCGCATCTCGCAGCCCTGAGTCTTTACGGCGGCGATGGTGGTGTCTGAGATCATGGACAGGTTGTCTCCGAACATGGCCCCCGAAACTACCGCGCCAATGCAGATTGCCATGCTGAAATCGGTTTTTTCGCTTATACCTGCCGCGATAGGGGCGAGAGCGGCAATGGTACCCATGGAGGTTCCCATGGAGATGGAAATGAAGCAGCCTATGACGAAAAGGCCTATTACGGCTATCTGAGGAGGGAGGAGGGAAAGCCCCAGGTTTACGGTGCTGTCAACTCCGCCTGCCGCTGAAACCGCTCCGGAAAACGCACCGGCGGCCAGGAATATGAGGCACATGGTTATGATGTTGTCGTCGCCTACACCCTTTGCGACGATGGTAATCTTTTCGTTGAAGGTTTTGCCCTTTGTCTGGAAGAAGGCAACCCCCAGGGCTATGAGAAAGCCCACCACCGCCGGCATGGCATAAAAATCGTTGGTAATTACTCCCGTGCCGATAAAGAGCACCAGGAACACCAGAATAGGCAGCAGGGCAAGGCCGCTTGGCTTAACACTCGTTTCTTTCATTTCGTTCTCCCCGTAATTCATCGTAATTTATCATAGATAAAAAGACGGCCTTTGACATTCAAAGGCCGGTCTCTTCTGTCGTACTATTACATTTTATCAGATTAAATATGGTGGTGCAAGGCTAATTTCCTTACTCTGTGCTTTCTGACCGGGGTGTATATGAGCCCCAGGCTTCTGTTGTACGCTTTAAAGCCCCAGGTGACGACGAAGGAATTTCTCTTCTTATGTTTCTTCAGAAATTCTCTCTCCGTTCCGCCAAAGGCTGCAACTCCGTTTTCCTTAAAGGACTTTATCAGGTCGTCGTTGCACTTTATGTCTCCGGCAAAATCGGTAAACGCCATTCCCACGTACATCTCCTTATGGGAATCGGAACCGCCGAAGCACGGCTTTCCGTATCTTTCCGCCAAAGCCTGGGCAAGCTGGTTGGCCCGGACGGTCTCGCAGGTGTTGAACCCTTCCAGAAAATCAAAGTCCTCTATGAAGTGGGGGTTCTTGCGCATTTTGTTGAAGAACATGGCGCTGGAGCTTCTGGCCCCGAAAGGATGGGCAGGCCCCAGGATTCCGCCCACGCCGTGGACGATCTTTACCAGATTCTCCACGGACATTCCGCGTATCTGAAGAACGTGAAGGTGCACGTGGTCGGGGAGGATAACGATAAAGTGGCCTGCGTCCCTGGTGTCGTACTCGACGCCTTTTAATACGACAAAGTCTTTAATCTCGTCGGGCATGGAATCCCGGGTCGAAAGCCAGTCGTAATATCCCTTGTACGAATCGTGGTCGGTTATGAGCATGCCGCCGAAGCCCTGTTCTTTAAGCAGCTCAATATATCTTGCCGTTTCCACTTTGGAGTCGATGGAACCGGCTCTGGTGTGGCAGTGCATATCAAACTTCATAAAAATCACTTCCTCAAGACAAGTTTATACCTGCGGCCCGGCAAATACAAGTTAAGATTTCGTGAAATTTTCCGGCTCATAGCGCAGGGGGCAGCGGGCCTATTCCACCTTGACCTGAATCAGGGTCACGTATTCCTCTTCGTCCGACGTGTCGTGATTGTCTATGATGTAGATTTCAAGAGGGTCGGCCTGAGGGATGAGACCTCGCTTTCCCGCGTACTCAAACAGCTCCTGCCACCTTTGGGACATCTGCCTGTATGAGCCTTTGACCATACATGACACGTACTTTCCGCCGGGCAGAATTTCGTCAAAATCCTCTGCGTCGTCGTCCAGGATGGTGAAGACTTTGTTATAGTGCCCGTAATTTCCTTCCGAAAGGTAGTCCAGAGGGATGGAAGCCCCGATGTGGCCGTTTCCTATGAGGTAGAGCATATTCTGGCTCTTTTTCTGAAGCTTTTTTATGGAGAAGTCAACGTCGTCCTCACGGGTCACGTTGTCGTTCAGGGCGAATATCTTCCTGTCGGGATAAGTCTTCAGCTGAATGTTTTCGGAGCCTTCGCTGATGGAAAGAGCCTCCTCCATACCGTGGATCCTGTAGGTCAACTGCCGCTTCAGCTGGGTCAGCTCGGTCAGCTTAAGGTCGATTCTGTGGATTTCGCTTTTGAACAGGTCCATGGTGGAGTCCAGGTTGAAGCCCCTCAGGTGATTCTTTATCTCCTCCATGGAAAAGCCTATGGATCTGAGCTCCCGGAGGACGTTGAGGGTTCTTATATCGCCGATGCTGTACATTCTGTATCCGTTGGTATCACGCTTTGGCGAAAGAATGCCTATCTCCTCGTAGTACCTGAGGGAGTCGGTTCCTATGTTATACAGAGACGAAATTTCTCCGATTTTGTAGTACTCTTTCATATTTTTTTTCTCCTTTTTTGAAAAAAAGCCCTTTACCTTGGTATTATACCAAGGTTTATAATCTATTTAAAGACAATATAAGACATTTTTTAGAAGGAGACTTGATTTAAATGATCGAATTAAGCGGAGACAATTTAACAAAGGGCAATCTGAGGAAGCAGCTTTTGAAATACGTGCTGTCGTCCATCGCGGCCATGTGGGTGTTCACCCTTTACACCATGGTAGACGGAATGTTTGTGGCGAGAGGCGTGGGACCGGACGCTCTGGCGGCGGTAAACCTTTCCATGCCGTTCATAAACTTTTCCTTCGGACTGAGCATACTTTTAGGTATAGGCGCCAGCACCAGGGCTTCCGTCTACAGAGGACAGAGAAAGCATGACGAAGCCGACAAAATCTTCACTATGAGCGTTATCGGCGTCGCTGCCGTTTCCTTATTCGTAACGGCAGTAGCCCTTCTGAACCTTGAGAGACTGGCGTATTTCCTGGGAGCGACGGAGGTCACACTCCAGTACGTAAAGCACTACCTGGGAATACTCCTCATATTCATACCGTTTTATATGACAGGATATATCCTGGAGGTTATGGTGAAGGCGGACGGATTTCCGCACAAGGCGATATTCTACCCGCTGGCGGGAGCCGTTGCCAACATAGGTCTCGACTACGTGTTCATCTTCCACTTCCACTGGGGCATAGCAGGTGCGGCCTGGGCTACGGGCGCGTCTCAGGTTCTTTCCTTCGTGCTCTTCCTGGAGCACTTCCTGGGAAGAAAATCCGGCTTCAGCTTCGTGAAGGTGAAGGTGAAGATCCACGAACTGTTAAAGACCGCAAAGCTCGGAATTTCCGACTGTGTGACGGAATTTTCCATAGCCCTTGCAACCTTTATGTTCAACCACGTTCTAACCAGAACCTCAGGTGAAGAGGGCGTAGTGGTGTTCACCGTAATATCCTACGTTTCCCAGCTAATACTTATGACGATGGTGGGACTGAATCAGGGTATGCAGCCGCTGGTAAGCTACTACTTCGGTCGGGGCGAGGAAAGAGCGAAGAAGTACCTTTTCCGCCTTGCCATGAGAGTGGCTGCGGTGTTTGCGGTACTGGCCTGCGTAGCAGGTATCCTCTATCCAGACCCGGTGGTCGCAGCCTTTATCGACCCGTCAAAGGAGCCTGAAATGTTTGCTCACGGCGTTGCGGCGTTCAAAATGTACGCGCCGGCGTTCCTGCCGCTGGGCGCAGTAGTGGTAATAAGCGGATACTTCACGGCCATCGAGCTGCCAAAACAGGCAATGACCATTTCCATAGCCCGCGGCGCAGTGTTCGTAGTAGTGGCCCTCCTCATACTGTCAGCCATCTTCGGCGAAAACGGAGTATGGATCACAATGACCGTATCGGAGACCTGCTCCCTCATTCTGGCAGTCGCTCTCCTCTTGAGATACAAGAGAGCCGGGGACACCAGAGTAGCGGAGGCGTAATGAGCAATCAGCTTTTCATAAATATTATAGTTCCTCAATCGAAAGAGCGGCCGGCTTCGGAAGTCAGGCCGTTTTTTCATGCTCGGGTAGTGGACGACAGCCTGATATGGACTGGGTTATCACCGCACCGTATGGGCCTCCGGAGCTGAAAACAGTCATTGCGGCCGACGAAATCTGTGCCACTTCGGACAACAATCAGAGATATGGCCCAGCTTTCGGCTTTGAAAATCTGATGGAGAAGCGAGAATCTCGGCCGCCTGTCGGGATTTTGGCGATTTTGCCACAAAATCCGTGGGCCGCGAACCGGAAAATAAGGGCTCTCGGCCCAGGCCATAGTCTAAAACCCTGCCTCGTCGCTCCCTTTGAGGGGGCTCGCGGCCCAGACTCACGTGCTGTACCTTGAGTAAGGTACTGAGGTCAAAGCCGGAGGCACAATAGCCAGTTGTCAAAGCTAAAATCCGTTACCGCCGGCCCCCAGAACCGCGCACACCCTCGCGCAATGAAAACAGCCCGGGCGATTAACGCTCCGGACTGCTTTCATGACGGGGAGAGCCGTCAAGGAATATGGAAAATATATGTCAGCTTGCGATTTGATGCCGCGTACACCGGCTTAGTATTTTATGATTTTTACTATCTGGATTACGACGGTCGGCGCAAGGGCGAGGGCCAGTATCCAGCCGATCTGGGAAGCCGTAAGGGCTGCGATTCCGAATGCGCCGGCTGCGAAAGGCACCAGCAGTATGCAGAACAGCAGGATTGCTCCCAGAACAAAAGCTCCGATGGTGTACACGTTGGTGAGAAGTCCCAGCTTGAAGATGGACTCCTTGCCTCTGGAGTTGAAACCGTGCCACAGTCTTGCAAGACAGAGTGTCGCAAAGGCCATGGTGGACGCGGTGGTCGGATCCGATTCGAGACCGATCATAAACGCCGCAATGGTTGCAATTCCTATAACCAGCCCCTGAAGTCCGATCTGAACGAGAGTCGGCCTTGTGAGAACGGATTCGTTTCTCGGACGAGGCTTTTCGCTGAGAAGGTTAGGGTTGGTAGGCTCCATGCTTATGGCCAGGGCAGGCAGGCTGTCCGTTATAAGGTTAATGAACAGAAGCTGCACTGCGGTAAACGGCGTAGGCAGAGCCAGAAGCGATGCGTAGAGAACCGTAAGTATTGCCGCCGAGTTTCCCGAAAGGAGGAACTTGATAGCGTTCTTTATGTTCTCATATATGTTTCTTCCGTTAAGAACGGATTTAATGATAGTCGCAAAGTTGTCGTCGGTGAGAATCATGGAGGCTGCATCCTTTGCCACCTCTGTTCCCGTGATTCCCATGGCCACGCCTACGTCGGCGCTCTTAAGAGCCGGCGCGTCGTTTACGCCGTCTCCCGTCATGGCTACGATGTTGCCCATATCCTGCCATGCCTGAACGATGCGGATTTTGTTGTCCGGGCTTACTCTTGCGTATACGCTTATATGAGGAAGCTTTTCGCGGAGAGTAGCGTCGTCCATATCGTCAAGTTCCGTTCCGGTTACGGCGATGTCGCCGTCCTGGAGGATTCCGATACGCCTTGCTATGGCGGAAGCCGTAATCTTGTGGTCGCCGGTTATCATAATAGGCTTGATGCCTGCGGCGATACAGTCTGCAACGGCCTGAGCGGATTCAGGTCTCGGAGGATCCATTTCGGCGATGAGTCCGAGGAACTGGAAGTCCTTTTCATCGTCAAAGTCGAGGTCTCTCGGCTCGTCGAATATTCTTCTCGCAAAGGCCAGCACTCTCAGTCCCTGGTCGGAAAGGTCGAAGTTGTACTGCCTTATCTCTTCTTTTCTCTCCTCGCTGAGTCCGGAAACCCTGCCGAGGATTACGTCGAGAGCTCCCTTTGTGTACATGGTAACCGTTCCGTCGATGTCGTGGAGGGTGCTCATCAGCTTTCTGTCAGAGTCGAAAGGAAGCTCCGAAAGGCGCGGGTACTTTGCCTTGACCTGGTCATAGTCGTCCTTCTTTGACATATAGTAGTCGACAAAGGCTGTTTCCGTAGGGTCGCCCTTTGTCACCCCGTCTGCGAGGACCGTATCGTTACAGAGGATAGAGGCCTGCAGAAGAGGATCTATGAGATCATCGTCGTAATAGAGCTGCTCCACCGTCATCTTGTTCTGGGTCAGGGTACCGGTCTTATCGGAACAGATAACCGATACGCAGCCCAGACCTTCAACGGCGTTAAGCTGCTTTATTATGGCGTTCTGGTCTGCCATGCGGGAGGTCCCGATGGCAAGGGAAATTGTTATGATGGAGGATAAAGCCTCCGGTATGGCTGCAACCGCAAGGGCTACAGCGAATAGAAGTGCATCGGTGATTTCCATGTCTCTGTAGACGGAAAGACCGAACACGCCTATACAGATAATTATTATCGCCATTGAGAGTTTTTTGGAGAAGCCGTCCATGGTCACCTGAAGCGGCGTCTTTCTCTCGGCGGTGTTGTTCATAAGGTCGGCGATTTTTCCAAGCTCCGTGTGAACGCCTACGCCCGTTACTACGGCAAGTCCGCGTCCGTAGGTTACGAGGGACCCGGAGAACACCATGTTCTTCTGATCACCAAGGGCAACCTTTTCTCCTTCAATAGGGTCGGAAAACTTTTCTACGCCTTCGGACTCTCCGGTAAGGGAGCTTTCGTTCACCTTCAGCGAATAGCTGTCGATGACGCGGGCGTCTCCCGGAACGATGTCTCCAGCCTCAAGCCTTATTATGTCTCCTGCGGCAAGGTCTTCCGCCTTTATCTCCATGTGCTCGCCGTTTCTGATGACTTTGGCGGTAGGAGATGAGAGGCTCTTCAGGCTGTCCAGGGATTTCTCCGCCTTCAGGTACTGGACGGTTCCCAGTATGGCGTTGAGGATGAGGACGGCGAGGATAACCACCGTGCTCTCAACGTTTCCCGTAGCCATGGAAATCATGGCCGCTATTATAAGGATTATTACGAGAAGATCCTTGAACTGGCTTAAGAAGACGGCAAATACGCTTTTCTTCTTCTTCTCGTAGAGCTTGTTAGGGCCGTACTTTTCCAGGTTCTCCGCAACCTGGGCTTCGGTGAGACCGTCAGGTCCCGTGCCGAATTCGGCCATAACCTCGTCGATTCGTCTGTTAAAATACATACTGTTTCCTCCTTCGTTGAGCTTAAAAGTTTAACTTCGGGGGAATAGAAAAAGACTTCCAAAATGCCAAAAGAAATAACATTTTAAAAGTCTTGCTGTTTCAAGTAAAAGCGGTCTGCATCGACGTCCCTCTCCGGACGTCACGCAAACGGGTAATTGACGCAAATTACTGCGATTAGTCGCCAGCTACTCCCTTTTAAAGAAAGTGCTTTTTCTATTCTGTTTTGTCTTGACGATACTATAACACTAATAAATTGATTTTGCAAGAGAAATTTTGTATGATATTTTCAGACGTCGAAAGGAGCGGGCAGATGACAAAAGACGACAGATATTTAGAAGGACTCATAGAGGACAAAATCGAGCGGTGCCGCAGCCGGTACTCTCCCGAATACACGACTTTTTTAGACGCTCACCAGCAGTCGGTGGCGAGAAAGCTTGTGAGCCGGACGGCGGCGGGAGACGTTTCTTTCTGCTTCTACGGCGGATATGACGACGCGGACAGAGTGATTTTTATGGCTCTTCCCGATTACATAACGGCCGAGGAGGCCGCGCCCTTTGCGCTTATAAGAGCGACGTGCCGGGAAGGCGGACGGCCTCTGACTCACCGGGACTACCTGGGCTCTCTTACGGGCCTTGGGATAAAGCGTGAGCTTACGGGGGATATACTGGTTCGCGACGACGGGGCCGACATAATCGTCATGGAGGAAATCGCGGAGTTCATAATGACCAACTACGCCAAAGCGGGCAGAACGGCTCTTTCGCTCGCCCGGGCGCCTCTTTCGGAGCTGATGATTCCCGAGAAGAAGGTCACCGTCGTAAGGGACACTCTGGCTTCCCTTCGCCTCGACAACGTGCTGGCTTCGGCCTTCGGGCTTTCCCGGACAAAGGCTGCAGAGGCCGTAAAGCGGGGAATAGTATTCGTGGACAGCATCGAAGCCGTAAAGCCCGACATGCAGGTAGAGGAGGGCAGTAAGGTGGTTCTCCGGGGTTCGGGCAAGGTGTATTTAAGGGAAATCGGCGGAAGGTCCAGAAAAGACCGGATATACGTTACATTTGAGAAGTATTGAAGCCGGCATATTGACGGAAAGGACGGAAGTCTGCGGACAACCGTCCTTTTTACGTATATTTAACATTACCGGGGTGGAAAGTTTAACACCGGAAGCCGTAAAATCAAATCGATTAGAAGGATAATGGGATAGGTCTATTCTCAGGCAGGCTGAATCTGCAGTGTAAAATGAGGGAGATAAAGAACTTATGAAAGGAAAGCGTTTTACGGCGGTGATACTCCTGGTTTTCATAATCTGCACTCTGGCGGCGGGCTGCGGCAGGAGCGGTGAAAGCGGAGGAGAAAACGACGATAACATATCATATGCGGGAGGGACACTCAAAATAATTTCCGGTTCCGAAAACAAGGAACTGGAGCCGATACTGGAGGAATTTGAACGCAGGGAAGGTATAGAAATCGAGATGACGTACAAAGGATCCCTCGATATAATGCGCCAGTTAGGCGAGGAGGATATACCTTACGATGCGGTATGGCCCGCAAGTTCTCTGTGGCTTACTACGGGAGATACGGATCACCGGGTTAAGCACGCCGAATCCATATCAGTATCGCCGGTGGTTTTCGGAATTAAGCAGAGCCTTGCCGAGGAGCTGGGTTTTGTGGACGAGGAAGTGTCGGTAAGCGACCTTCTGGAGGCGATTCAAAGCGGAAGCCTCAAGTTCTGTATGACCAGCGCCACTCAGTCGAACTCCGGAGCCAGCGCATACATAGGATTTCTCTACGCCCTTTTGGGTAATCCGGAGGTCATAACGTCAGACGACTTGCAGGATCCCGCTCTCAGGACGGAAATACAGAATCTGCTCGCGGGAGTGGACAGATCCTCGGGAAGTTCCGACTGGCTTAAGGACATGTTTCTTCAGGGCGATTACGACGCCATGGTCAATTACGAGTGCCTGATGATACAGGCAAACCGTCAGCTGGAAGAACAGGGAGAGGAGACTCTCTACGTTGTGTATCCTTACGACGGTCTGTCCATCGCCGATTCGCCTCTGGGATATGTGGATAACGGCGACGACGACAAAGAGGGCATGTTCCTTAGACTTCAGGAATATCTGCTCTCCGAAGAAGTGCAGAACCAGATACAGAAGACGGGACGACGCACCGGATATACGGGCGTATCTGAGGAGAACCGGGACGTGTTCAGAGCCGACTGGGGACTGCAGTCGGACAGAGTACTTTCCCCGATAAAGATGCCGGCGACAGACGTACTGTTTGAGTGTCTGGATCTGTATCAGACCGATTTCAAAAAGCCGTCGCTTACGGTATACTGCCTGGATTATTCGGGAAGTATGGAGGGCGAGGGAAACCGGCAGCTGGTTCAGGCCATGGAGCAGATTCTGATTCAGGAGAACGCGCGGAAGAATTTCCTTCAGGCATCGGAAAACGAGATAAACATTCTGATACCGTTTAACGGTTATGTCATAGACACCTACACCGCCGAAGGAAACGGAAGCAATCTGGAGGCTCTTTACGATAACGTGAAGAATCAGATGGTGGGAGGGGACACCAACATGTACGCTGCCGCCTCCGCCGGAATAGAGATTATGAAAAACTACGACCTTTCAAAGTATACTCCGGCTGTGATACTTCTGACCGACGGACAGTCGGGAGGATCTCCTTCGGATTTTAAGGCGGTTTACGAGAGCCTTGGAGTAGACGTTCCGATTTTCTCCATAATGTTCGGACAGGCGGACGAGACCCAGCTTCAGCAGCTGGCAGACTATACCAACGCCAGGGTGTTTGACGGACGGGAAGATCTTACGGAGGCATTCCGCAGCGTAAAGGGGTATAACTGATGAAAAGCGACAAATTGAGGATGGCAGTATCCTCTGCCTTTTCAGGAGCGGTGTTTCTTGTTCTGTACCTTGTCATGGACTGGCACCTTGCGGTATGTGTGCCGCTCTGCATCGGCACATACTTCGGACTTTTTTTCTTTCTGAAGCCGAACAGAAAAATAGGGGGCATCGACGTGGAATCCATGGCAGACGGAGAGGAAATCGACAGGCTCCTGACCGAAGCGGAAGAGGATATAAGAGACATAGGAAAGACGGCGGCGAAAATAGAAGACGAATATGTGCGCAGAGATGCCGAAGCCCTGAACAGCTCCGGCTTGCAGATTCTCGGCTATCTTAGAGAAAATCCGGATAAGGTGATGCCGGCAAGAAGATTCTTCACGTACTATCTGGATACGGCCGCAAGGCTGATTTCAAGATATGTGGAATTTCAGGCGACGGGACTTAAATCCGGGGAAGTAAGAGAGATACTGGAAAAAACGGCAGGAGCCCTTCCTGTGCTTCAGAGCGCCTTTGACAGACAGTTCACCCATCTGATGCAGGGAGAGCTGATGGACGTGGAGGCGGATATAGAGCTGCTTAAAAGTACCCTTGAAATGGAGGGCGGTAGATAATGAAAACAAAAGTTACGGGTCTTGTCATACTGCTTGCTGTCATAGCCGTCGCAGTGGTCTACGCTTCCGTAGGAAGGAGCGCAGTGGAGATTACCGAGATAAACGGCTACGTGGGAGGAGAGAAGATCGGACTGCTTGAAGATGAAGATGTGCAGGAGATACTTCACGACCGGTACGGTCTGGTTCTTGACTATGCGAAGGCAGGCTCCATAGACATGATAACTGCAGATTTTGAGGGAAGAAACTTTCTGTTTCCTTCCAACCAGACGGCCCTCGAACTTTACAGACAGATAAACGGCGATCCTCTGAAGAGTGAGATAGTTCTCAACACCCCTATAGTCCTGTACACTCACAGCGCAGTGGCGGAGGCTCTTACCGGTGCAGGGATGGCATCTGTGAAGGACGGTGTATACTATGTGGACATGGTAAAGCTGACGGAAGCGCTTGAGAAGGGAACAAAGTGGTCAGACATAGGAATGAATCAGCTTTACGGCAGCATAACCGTAGGAACCACGGACCCTACAAAATCGAATTCGGGCAATATGTTTGCGGGGCTCATAGCCGATACCCTCTGCGGAGGAGTGGCAGACGAGAGCAATATAGATGAAGTTATACCCCGTATTCAGGTCATTTTTCAGCGGCTTGGCTACATGGAGAGCTCGTCATCAGATCTCTTTGATCAGTTTCTTAAGACGGGAATGGGCGCAAAGCCTCTCATCGCAGGATATGAGAATCAGCTTCTGGAGTTTGCCGCAGAAAACCCGGATACGTGGGATGAGATAAAGGGGGATATAGTGATGATGTACCCGACGCCTACGGTATGGTCCTCTCACGTGTACATTGCCCTGGACGATGCGGGAGCTCTCGGAATCGACGCGCTTTTAGACGAGGAGGTACAGGAGCTGGCATGGGAAAAGCACGGATTCAGAACGAGAGTATACGACACGCCGACAGATGCGGATCATTTCGGAGTATCGGGAATAGCCGAAGAACTGACACAGATAGCGCCTATGCCCGACGCCGAAACCATGGACAGGATAATCAAGGCGCTGTCATAGTGCTTCTAATTAAGGAAAGGAAAAGATTATGGCTAACGAAATCACATTGGACACTCTGCTTTCGGGAGGCGGCGCAGGCGTGCCTGCGGAGATAAAGCCGACCGACATTGAAACGGTTAACGCACAGGTGGAACAGCTGAGCCCGGAGCAGCTGGCGAGAGCAGAGGAACTGAAAAACAGCATAGATCTGACGGATTCTCAGACGGCGCTTCAGTACGGCGTAGGGGCACAGCGAAACATATCCGGATTTTCCGAAAACATACTGTCCCAGGTAAAAAACAAGGACAGCGGCTTCGTTGGGGATCTGATGTCGGATCTGGTCATAAAGGTGAAGGACGTGGGAGTGGACGAGCTGGGCCAGGGGCTTTCAGGAAAGCTTCCGTTCTTCAAAAGCGCGGCAGGCGCCATAAAGAAGTTCATGCAGAGGTATGAAAAGCTGGAGGTTCAGATAGACAGGATAGAGCAGCAGCTTGAAGAAGCCAGAATGAAGATGCTGAAGGATATAACCATGTTTGACACGCTCTACGAGAAGAACATGGAATACTTCAGGGAGCTGCAGGTATATATAGCCGCAGGAGAGGCCAAGGTGAAGGAGCTTCGCCAGGAAACCCTGCCTAAGCTCTACGAGGAGGCATCTGCAAAGGGCGATTCCATGAGCGCTCAGGTGGTGCGTGATTTTGAGGACACTGTCAACCGGTTCGAAAAAAAGGTTCACGATCTGAAGATGAGCAAGACCATTGCAGTTCAGACGGCGCCGCAGATAAGGCTGATACAGAACAACGACAAGATGCTGGTAGATAAGATACAGACAGCCATTCTCAGCACTATTCCGCTCTGGAAGAGCCAGATAGTTGTTGCTCTGGGTCTTCACCGCCAGAAGAATGTGCTGAAAATGCAGCAGAGCGTCAACGAAGCGACAAACACTCTTCTCACAAAAAATGCAGAGCTTCTGAAGCAGGACAGCATCGAGGTGGCAAAGGAGTCGGAGCGCGGCATAGTGGATATGGAAACCCTTAAGAAGGTAAACGACGACCTGATAAGCACAATAGAAGAAACACTGAAGATCCAGCGTGAAGGCAGAATAGCCCGCCAGAATGCGGAGAAGGAACTGACGGATATCGAGTCCAGACTGAAACAGTCAATCATAGCAGCTGCACGTCAGTAGGCGGCATGCGATTTATTCCCAAGATTGTCATATATCATACAAATAAGAAAAGGCTTCCCGATTAATTTCGGAAAGCCTTTTGTCATCCTGTGATATTTTCGGCTTATGAAACCGGTTCGGGGAAGCTATATATTCTTAGCTTCCTCGTGTCTTTTAACCTTGCCGGTGGTGGTCTTAATCATCGGCTCGTCGGTGGTTATGATGCGGAGCATCTGCTTGTAGGCAGGAAGCTCTTCGTTGATTGCGTCGATGTCCTTTTTAATGTGCTCGTGGATGGCCTCGGGATCCGTGAGACCGCAGCCTCTTTCCATATATTCTTTGTCGTATACGATTTTGGCGCAGATGGCAAGATCCTTGTGGTCGCCGTCCTTGTGCCTCGGCTGGCCGAATACCATGCACTCCGTCACGTAAGGCAGGTTGGTTAGAAGAACCTCCATCTCCTCAGGGTATACGTTCTTGCCGTTTTTGAGAACTATGACGTTCTTCCTGCGGCCGCGGATGAAGATGTAGCCGTCCTCGTCCAGGGAAACCAGGTCGCCGGTGTGAAGCCAGCCGTCAGCCAGAACTTTGGCCGTTTCCTCTTCATTTTCGTAGTAGCCTTCCATTACGTTAGGACCTTTCGCCACAAGTTCGCCGATGCCTTCCTCGTTCTCGTCTATGATTCTCAGCTGCACTCCCGGCATGGCTCTTCCGATGGAGCCGGTCTTTCTTTCGGTCGGTGTTTCAGCGGCGAGAACAGGGGCGGACTCGGTCATTCCGTAACCCTGAACGGCCTCGATTCCAAAGGCTCTGAACCCTTCAAGGGCCTCCGGGTCTATGGCGGAAGCGCCGCTTATTACGTATCTCAGGTTTCCGCCCAGCTGATCAAGGACAGATTTGAAGATTTTGCGGCGGGCGTCGATGCCAACCTTCATGAGGGCCTTGGAGATTTTCATTCCCCGGGCGAGGGTCTTTTCCTTACCCTGTTTTTTCACGGTCTGAATTATTTTCTTATATATGCTCTCGATGAGAAGAGGCACACAGACGAACATGGATACCTTGTATTCAACGATGTTCTTCTGCAGATATTTCAGGCCGTCGCAGTAGGTGGTGGTGACTCCGGCCGCAAGCATTACGCACTGGCCGGTGGAGCCGAAGGTGTGGTGGTACGGCAGGAACGCCATGGTGACGTCGCCGTGTCTTATGTCCTCCACCTGGAGCATGGCGTAGATGTTGGCAGTGATGTTGTACTGGGAAAGAAGAACGGCCTTTGCCATAGAGGTGGTTCCCGACGTGAAGAGGATTATGGACCACTTCTTTCCGTCAAGAGGGATTTCCATGTAGGAGGTTTCACCCTTTGTCAGAGCCTCCCGGCCTTCCCCCGATATGGTCTCAAGAGCCGTAAACCCGGGAATTTCGTCCATACAGATAAACTCGGTAAGACTGGTCTGACCGTTTTTCCTTATCTCGTTTATCATATCCGTGTGATCTTTGTCAAAGACAACGACGTCGGCGTAGCTTCGCTCAAGGGACGACTCGGCCTCCTCCATAGGAAGCCCCTTATCAAGAGGAACGCATATTCCGCCTCCGCAGAGCACCGCAAAATACGCAAGAACCCATTCGTATCTGTTTTTTCCTATTATGGCGACTCTCTTATCCAGAAGTCCCCGCTTCATAAGGCCCGTTCCAAGAGCGTTGACATCGTCGAGGAACTCCTCAAATTTTATATGCTTATACGTCACGTCGCCGCCGTTTTTCTTCTTCAGAATAAAGGCGTCGTCGCCTCTGTAGGCGGTCGCGGCGTAGTTTAACATTTCACGGAAATTCTCGTGAAGCTGTGCTTTATACACAGGCGTAAGACATGGTATTTCTCTCACTTTGTCCAGTCCTCCTTAAAACAACTCATACACTGATATTATACTATATTTTCAGGCGGCGGACTAATGGAATTTTTGTAACCCTCATCAAATTTATTGCGTAGGAAATTTATGCATGGTGTGGGCCGTCAGGGCTAAAAACTGCCATTGCGGCCGATGAAATATGGGCCATAGCGTGCAGTAATCGGAACTATGGCCGAGAAATCGGTCTGAAAATCTGCTGTTCGAAGTGAAAATCTGGGCCGTTTGTCAGTATTCCGGCGATTTTGCAGTAAAATCCGTGGGCCACGAATCGGTAATTCGGGGATAGCGGCCTAGAGGCTCGCACAGTAAAGGGAGCGAGGTCACCCTGCCGCAGCTCAATACCACCCGCCCGGCCTTGACAGCTGCGCCGGATTTTAGTATGCTCGAGGAATGGAAAAGGATAAGATTTATATTGCCACGTTTTCCGAGGGAGCAAAGGAGGCGGCGGAGAGGTACGGCTTCGGACTGGAGCTTGACCATCTGTGCATTTCCGAGAATCTGAACGAGGAAAACCGGGAGAAGATAACTGAAGAGATGACAAAGGCTGCCGCCGGGCGGAGCGCAATAGTCCACGGCCCGTTCACGGAGCTGATTCCATGCGCCATAGACGAGCGGGCGAGGGAACTTGCCATGAAGCGGCATATGGAGAGTATCGAAATCTGCCGTGAGCTGGGCGTGAGAAAGCTGATCTTGCACAGCGGGTGGATTCCGTCCATGTACTTTCCGTCGTGGCAGGTGGAAAGATCCGTCGAGTACTGGAAAGAACTGGTAGCCAAAGCCAGCGCGGCCGTGACAAACCCGGCTAAAGCCTGCGCGCCCGTGGCAAACCCGGCTAAAGCCGGCGCGGCAACCCTGGGCGCCGGCGCGGACCCGGGCGAAGCCCTCACCATCTGCGTGGAAAACGTCTTTGAGCCGGAGCCGGACACCCTGATTGAAATTATAGACAGGGTAGGCGACCCGAGGCTTAAGATATGCCTTGATGTGGGCCACGCCAATGCCGTAAAGACGACCGGAATTGTTGAAGAGTGGATAGAGAAGATGGGCGAACGGATAGGCCATTTCCACCTTCACAACAACGACGGCGGAAGCGACAGCCACGGCGAACTGACGGACGGCGCGCTGGATATGGAAAGGATTCTGCGGCTTGCGGAGAAGCGCTGCCCTTATGCGACGTACACCATAGAGAGCAGAAAGTGCGAAAAAAGCGCGGCGTGGATGGCCGCCCGCGCGAAATAGAACATATAAAGGAGAGAACTTTTGAGCGTACTTACAGCGGAACACGTGACCCACGGATTCGGGGGCAGACAGATACTGGACGATGCAACGTTCAGAATGAACAAGGGCGAACACATAGGACTTGTGGGAGCCAACGGAGAGGGAAAGACCACATTCCTCAGGATAATTACGGGAGAGATCGCGCCGGACGAAGGAAAGGTAAGCTGGTGCAACCACATCACCAGCGGCTACCTTGACCAGAGAACGAAGCTGGAACCGGGAAAGACCATAAGGGAAGTCCTGCGTGAGGCTTTCAGCCACTACTACGACCTTGAGGCGGAGATGCTTTCCGACTACGAGAAGATGGCCGAGGCCGGAGAAGAGGAAATGGCGCGGCTTTTGGAGGACGTGGGAGAGATACAGGACATTCTTGAGCACTCGGGCTTTTACACCATAGACGCGAAAATAGAGGAGTATGCAAACGGTCTGGGGCTTACGGACATAGGCCTTGACAAAGACGTCAGCGAGCTTTCGGGAGGCCAGAGGACAAAGGTTCTCCTTACGAAGCTGCTCCTTGAGGACCCGATGATCCTCATTCTCGACGAGCCGACCAACTTCCTGGACGAAAATCACATAAGATGGCTGAAGAGGTTCCTGACGGACTACGAGAACGCCTTCATTCTGGTGTCCCACGACGTGCCGTTCTTAAACGACGTGGTGAACGTAATATATCACGTGGAAGATGCCCACCTTGAGAGGTACACGGGAAACTACGACGACTTCATGCGCATGTACGAGATAAAGCAGGAGCAGCTGGAGCAGGCGTATAAGAAGCAGCAGAAGGAAATAGCGGATCTGGAGGATTTCATCGCCAGAAACAAAGCCCGCATAGCCACCACAAACATGGCGAAATCCCGCCAGAAAAAGCTAGATAAGATGGATAAGATAGAGCTGCGGAGCGAAAAGCCCGAGCCTAAGTTCAGGTTTGAGTATTCAAGGGCGCCGGGAAAATACGTGGTGGAGGCGGAGAATCTGGTAATAGGCTACGATGAGCCTCTGACGAAGCCTGTATCCTTTCACATAGAGCGGGGAAAGAAAATAGCCATAAAGGGCGTAAACGGTCTGGGAAAATCCACTCTGCTCAAGACCATGCTGGGAATAATTCCGCCGGTTTCGGGGAAGGTGAAGCTGGACTACTACGCCGAGCCTGCGTATTTTGAGCAGGAGGCGGAGGAAAGCTCCAAGACGACCCTTCAGGATTTCTGGGACGACTTCCCTTACTTTGACAACGGTCAGGCCAGACGCGCTCTCGCCCAGTGCGGACTTACAAACGAGCACATGGAAAGTCAGGTCAGAGTTTTGAGCGGCGGAGAGAACGCGAAGCTGAGGATATGCAAGCTGATGCAGAAACCCTTCAACTTCCTCGTGCTGGACGAGCCGACCAACCACCTGGACGTCAAGGCGAAGGAGGCCCTTAAGAAAGCCGTCGGGGAATTCAAGGGGACGGTGGTTCTCGTAAGCCACGAGCCGGAATTCTACGAGGGCGTGGTGACGGACATCTGGAACATTGAGGACTGGACGGTCAGAATTGTGTAAAGATGTATGCCGATTTGTGTATAAGTCATAAAAAATCAAATAATTATTTGTTTAGACGCAATTAATGCTTGATTTTGTAATTCTGCTGTGTTATTGTAGTTGTATCATTCGGAAAGGAACACATTTTGATGAAGAATTTATTCTTTGCAGCAGAATATTACTTTTACTACTTTTTCTTTACCAACAGAAAAAGTCTTTTTGCTGCATAGAAAACTTTTAGCAATTTGTGAATAAACCACCGGAATACTGAAATTGCTTAGAAAGGCTCTGCGGCGAAAAGACGCAGGGCCTTTTAGATTACTTAGGAGGGAAAAAATGATTACCGTATTGAAACAGGGAACGACAGTGGAGCAGAGAGACCAGCTTATTAAATGGTTTGAGGATCAGGGACTTAGAGTTCACGTGTCGGTGGGAGAGTATCAGACGGTTCTGGGCCTCATCGGAGATACCACCAAAGTCGATACCGATATGCTCGAGCTTCTCGATATTGTGGACTTTGTCAAGAGAATCACCGAGCCGTTTAAGAACGCAAACAGAAAGTTCCACCCTGAGGACACAGTAATCGACGTCGGCGGCGCGAAGATAGGCGGAGGCAATTTTGCGGTAATCGCAGGGCCGTGCTCCGTGGAGACGGAGGAGCAGATTACCGAGGTTGCAAGGCGCGTAAAGGCGGCGGGAGCCACCATGTTAAGAGGCGGCGCTTTCAAGCCGAGAACATCGCCATACGATTTCCAGGGACTGAAGGCCGACGGAATAGAGCTTCTGGTAAAGGCTAAGAAGGAGACGGGCCTTCCTATCGTGACCGAGATAATGAACGCCAACCACCTTCCCCTCTTTGAGGACGTGGACGTAATCCAGGTAGGCGCGAGAAACATGCAGAACTTCGAGCTTTTAAAGGAGCTGGGAAAGACAAAGAAGACAATCCTCTTAAAGAGAGGCCTTGCCAACACCTTCAAGGAGCTCCTCATGAGCGCCGAATACATCATGAGCGAGGGAAACGAGAACGTAATACTGTGCGAGAGAGGTATCAGAACCTTTGAGACGTACACCAGAAATACACTGGACCTTTCCGCGGTATGCGCACTTCACGAGCTGACCCATCTGCCGGTGGTGGTGGATCCGAGCCATGCTACGGGAAGAGCCGACTACGTTAAGCCGATGGCCATGGCAGCTACGGCATGCGGTGCGGACGGAATAATGATAGAGGTTCACAACAATCCTGCAAAGGCGCTGTGCGACGGAGCTCAGTCCGTAACCCCGGATCAGTTTGACGACATAATGAAGAGAATAAAGACCATAAGAGAGGTAATATAGATGAACATAGGGGTTGTGGGACTCGGCCTTATAGGCGGGTCGCTGGCAAAAGCGTATAAGAAAAAGGGTTTTACGGTTCTGGCATGGAACAGGAACAAAGTCATAACCGACTTTGCGAAGATGTCGGGGGACATCGACGGCGAACTGACGGCGGAAAACCTGGGAGAGTGCGACTGCGTATTCCTCTCCATAACCACAGGCGGCGCCATAGACTGGCTCGTTGAAAACGCCGGAAAGATACCTGCGGGAGTCATCGTCATGGACTGCTGCGGGATAAAGCGCAAAGTCTGCGAAACGGGATTCAGGCTGGCCCGTGAAAACGGGTTTACCTTCGTCGGAGGCCATCCCATGGCGGGAAAGCAGGTGGGAGGCTTCAAAAACAGCAGCGGCGATATCTTCGAGGGTTCTGTCTTTGCCATAGTGCCGGAGGATATGAACGACATAGGTCTTCTGACAAGGATAAAGGAAATCCTTAAGCCGGCAGGATTTACACGCTTTGCGGTAATGACGGCCGAAGAGCACGACGAGATAATAGCCTACACGTCCCAGATGACTCACCTGGTGTCCAACGCCTTCATTAAGAGCAGAACGGCCATGAGCCGCAACGCAAAGGTTACGGGAGGCAGCTTCCGGGACTTTACCAGAGTGGCGTACCTTGACGAGAACATGTGGACGGAGCTTTTCCTTGAAAACAGGGATAACCTTATCTACGAGCTTGAGACCCTGATGGGAGAGCTTGAGAGATACCTTAAGGCTCTTAAGGAGGGCGACGAAGGGGAACTTAAAGACCTTCTCGCCGAGGGAAAGAAAAGGAAGGAAGAGGTGGAGTGCAATGCATCTTCTTGAGGCTGAAAATAAAATCCGTGAGATTATAAAAGGTGATTCCATGGCCGTAATAACGGACTCCAACGTAGGGCCCTTGTATTTAAAGCAGGTCAGCGAATTTGTAAATCGGATTGGATTCAAAGTTTACAGTATGGAAATACCTGCGGGAGAGGAGTCGAAGAACGGAGAGACCTATCTTTCTATCCTTGAATTTCTCGCCGGAATCCCTCTTACGAGAACGGACGGAGTTATAGCTCTCGGAGGCGGAGTGGTCGGCGACATTGCAGGCTTTGCGGCGGCGACCTTCTTAAGGGGCGTCAAAGTCATTCAGATCCCCACCAGCCTTCTTGCGGCGGTGGACTCCTCGGTGGGAGGAAAGACGGCCATAAATCTGAAGGCGGGAAAGAACCTTGCCGGAGCCTTTCATCAGCCGGCCCTCGTGATCCAGGACCCGGAGTTTTTAAAGACACTGCCTGAGGACATCTTCACCGACGGAATGGCTGAAGTCATAAAGTACGGCGTTCTGGCGGATCCGGAGCTTTTCGCCATGCTGAAGGACGTAAAGGCCGTAAGGGAAAATCCCGAGCCTATAGTTACAAGGTGCGTCGAAATAAAGAAGAGATACGTTGAAGAGGACGAGTTCGACACAGGAGTGCGCCAAATGCTGAACCTTGGTCACACCATAGGCCACGCCGTAGAGAAGCTGAGCGGTTTCAAGGTGTCCCACGGAAGAGCCGTGGCAATCGGTATGGATATGATGGCCGAAATCGCCGAAAGGCGGGGGTGGTGCGAACACGCCGCCAGAGAGGAAATCAGAGAGATGCTGGAGCTCTGGGGCTTTGACCTTACGAGAAGATATACTAAAGAAGAAATTTACGGTATAATGCAGACGGACAAAAAGCGCAAAGGTTCCTCAATAGACATAGTCGTTCCCGAAAGGATTGGCAGGTGCGCCCTTAAGAGGATTTCAATGGAAGAGCTTAAGGAGATACTATGAGAGAGGTAAAGGTTATTCCGTCAAAATCCGACGCCCACAGAGCCATGATATGCGCAGCCCTTGCGGAGATTCAGTCGGGGCTTAACGGAGACGGAGCGTGCAAAATAATATGCGATGAGACGTCAAAGGACATGGACGCTACGTCAAAGTGCCTTGAAGCTCTTAAAGAAGCTTTATCCGGCGGGCCGGGCGCGTCAGAACAGGACTCTTGCGGCGGAAAGCCCGGGGAGGCAGAGCGGACAAAGCCTGCGGTTCTCATGTGTGGCGAAAGCGGCTCCACCTTGAGATTTCTCCTTCCCGTAACGGCGGCCCTGGGAGTAAGCGGGGATTTTATGCCGGAGGGAAGACTTCCCCAAAGGCCTCTTTCACCGCTGTATGAGGAAATGACGGCTCACGGATGCGAAATGAGCCCTCAGGGCAGCGTTCCCTTCAAAGTCAGAGGAAAGCTCATGCCGGGGAAGTACACTTTGCCCGGTAACGTATCGTCCCAGTACATAACGGGACTTCTGCTGGCTCTTCCTCTTCTGGAAGGAGACAGCGCCATAGAGGTTACGACGACTCTGGAGTCTGCGGCCTATGTGGACATGACTCTTAAGGTGATGAGAGACTTCGGTATGGACGTCGGCGTGTCCGGAGAGAAATGTCCGAAGTACATGATAAAGGGAGGGCGGAGATACTCGGCTCCTCCTGTATACGAGGTGGAGGGCGACTGGTCAAACGCCGCATTCTGGCTGGCGGCAGGGGCCCTTACCGAAGAAGGCGTAAAGTGCCGCGGACTCAGAGGAGATTCGGTTCAGGGCGATAAAGCCGTAGCGGACATTCTGAAAGCCATGGGCGCAAATGTTGAAACCGGCGCGGATTTTGTAGCCGTGAAAAGAGGAAGGCTTCACGGAATAACCGTGGACGCGGGGCCCATTCCCGATATGATTCCGGCCCTGTCGCTGGTCGCCTGCGCCGCCGAAGGGGAAACACGCATAATAAACGCCGGACGGCTGAGGATAAAGGAAAGCGACAGACTGTCCTCCATAACGGACGTTCTCACGGGGCTTGGAGCAGACGTGACCGAGCTTGAGGACGGACTGGTGATAAGAGGAAAGGGAAGCCTTGAGGGCGGAAAAGCGGACGGACATAACGATCACAGGATAGTGATGATGGCCTCGGTTGCGTCCCTTATCAGTATGAAGCCCGTAACCATAGAGGGGGCGGAAGCCGTCGGAAAATCCTATCCTGCGTTTTTTGACAGAATGAGAGAGATGGGCCTTGACGGCAATCTGATTTTGAAGTAGGAGAGAAACATGTCATCTACATACGGAGAAAACCTGAAAATATCCATATTCGGTCAATCCCACTCGGAGGCCATAGGAGTGGTAATAGACGGCCTACCTGCAGGCTTTGAGGTGGATATGGACGAGCTTGGCGAATTCCTTTCGCGAAGAGCCCCGGGACAGGGAAAGCACACTACCAGCAGGAAGGAGCCGGACAGACCGGAATTTCTTTCGGGCCTTGCGGGGGGCAAAACCTGCGGAGCGCCTCTGGCAGCGGTGATACGGAACACCAACACCAGAAGCTCGGATTACGATAACATAAGAGATATTCCGCGGCCGGGACATGCGGACTTTGCGGCGAGGATAAAGTACGGCGGAGCGGAGGACGTAAGCGGCGGCGGACATTTTTCGGGCCGTCTGACGGCGCCTCTTTGCATAGCCGGAGGCATAGCCCTTCAGATTTTGAAGGAGAAGGGAATCACCGTGAAGGCCGAAATAAAGGAAATCGGAGGAAAGAAGGACGGCTTCCTTGAGACCGTTGAAGAGGCGAGGCTTGACGCCGATTCAGTAGGCGGAGTCATAGAATGTGTCATCGAGGGGGTCCCGGCAGGGTACGGAAACCCCATGTTCGGCGGCGTGGAGAACAAAATCGCCTCCTGCGTTTTCGGAATCCCCGCGGTCAAGGGCGTGGAGTTCGGCGCAGGCTTTGAGGCGGCGAGAATGCGCGGAAGCGAAAACAACGACGAATTCTACTATGAGGAGGACGGAAGGGTGAGAACCAGGACCAACAACCATGGAGGAATCCTGGGGGGAATCACCACCGGAATGCCCATAGTTTTCAGGGCAGCATTTAAACCGACGCCGTCCATAGGAAAGCCTCAGAAGAGCATAAGCTTTTCGAAGAAAAAGGACGCGGTACTTGAGATAAAGGGAAGACACGACCCGTGCGTGGTCATGAGAGCAGTACCATGTATTGAGGCAGCTGCGGCAATAACAGTTTTAGACATTATTTTAGGAGGAAAGAACTGATGAACTTAGACGACTACAGAGCTGACATTGACAGGATTGACAGAGAACTGGTGGAAAAACTTGAGGAGAGAATGCACGTGGCGGAAAAAATCGCCGTGTACAAGAAGGAGCACGATCTTCCTATCACCGACGAGCTGAGAGAGAGGGCCCTTCTGGATAAGATTACGGATATGTCTTCTCCCGATATGGCTCTTTACAACAGGATGCTCTGGGGAACGCTGATGGATATGAGTAAGGATCACCAGAGGAAGGCTACTCAGGGTGACAGCAAGCTTGTAAAGACCATAAAGGAGACTCTGGAGACGACGCCGAAGGTATTTCCGGCTCAGGCCGTAGTTGCGTGCCAGGGCGTGGAGGGAGCATACTCTCAGGCGGCCTGCGACAAGCTGTTCAAAATGCCTAAAATCATGTATATGAAGAACTTCAAAGGCGTTTTTGCCGCGATAAATCAGGGCCTGTGTCAGTACGGAATCCTGCCCGTTGAAAACAGCAGCGCCGGCTCAGTAAATCAGGTCTACGACCTGATGATGGAATACAACTTCCACATCGTAAGGAGCATACGCCTGAGAATCGACCACAACCTTCTGGCGAAGAAAGGCGTTAAGAAAGAGAATATCAGGGAAATAGTGTCCCACGAGCAGGCAATCGCTCAGTGTGAGGACTATTTGAAGCAGTTCCCGATGGCAAAGATAACGGTTCTGGAGAATACCGCCGAGGCTGCGAAGATGGTGGCGGAGTCGGGCAGAGATGACATAGCGGCCATATCCTCCTATTCCTGCGGAAAGCTCTACGGCCTTGAGTTCATCGAGGAGGCCATTCAGGACAACGACAACAACTACACCAGATTCATCTGCATTTCCAAAAATCTGGAGATATATCCGGGCGCAAACAAGACGAGCCTTATGCTGGTAGTGGACCACAAGCCGGGTTCCCTCTACAACGTGCTTTCAAGGTTCTACGCCCTGGGAATCAACCTTGTAAAGCTGGAGAGCCGTCCGCTTCCTGAAAGAGAATTCGAGTTCATGTTCTACTTCGACATAGAGGCCGAGGTGTACGCGGAAGAGTTCGCCCGCATGATGAACCAGTTGGAGGAGATGTCCAGAGAGTTCAGGTATCTGGGAAGCTACAGCGAAGTGTAAAGGCGGGCTTTCAGGTCGGGGCAAAACAAGAGAGAGATAACGGGACTTCTCCAGCGTCCTCGAAGGCGGCACCCGATACAGCGGGTATAAGGGCGGAAATCCCTCACTTCGCAAACGTGGTACCTGTGACGGTGCTCAGTGAATCAGGATTTCCGCCCTTTCCCGCTTTCGGCTGCACTCCTTCTGCGGAATGCTGTCTGCGTCCCGCTATCTCACCTTCATTTTAATGCCCCGACCTGAAAACAGCGGCTTTTGACGAATATACAATGTTAATTTGAAAGGAATTGTATTATGAAGATTTTGGTGATCAACGGGCCGAATCTGAATATGCTCGGAATCCGCGAGCCCGAAATATACGGCTCGGCGACCTATGACGACCTGCTGGATACGGTCAGAAGGGGCGCAGACGGCCTCGGAATGGAAGTCGATTTTTTCCAGTCCAATCACGAAGGGGCGCTGGTTGATGAGATCCAGCGAGCATACGGCGTTTACGACGGAATCGTAATAAACCCGGCGGCCTATACCCACACCAGCGTGGCTCTTCTCGATGCCATAAAGGCCGTGGGAATTCCGGCAGTGGAGGTTCACATATCGGACGTTAGAGAGCGGGAGGATTTCCGTCAGGTTTCATACGTCCGCAAAGGCTGCATCGGAACCGTCATGGGCGAAGGCTTTGACGGGTACGTTCACGCTTTGAGAATTTTAAAGGAGCACATGGAAGGATAAATGAAGAAAAAAATAAAAAACCGCATAGGCGGGATTGCGCTGGTGGGGATTGCCGCCTTTGCCGGCGGCGCGGCCGGATACTTCGGAATGGAAGCCCTTTCGAAAGAGGGCTTTTACGGAGCGGGGATGTTCGCCATGCTGGCGGCCCTGGTCGTATCCCTGTACCTTTCGATGTTCATTCACGTGCTTATTCACGAAGGCGGCCACCTGGTCATGGGGCTTGCCACAGGATATGGTTTTCTGTCCTACAGGGCGGGGAGCCATATTTGGGTTAAGAAGGAAAACAAAATCGTCCACGGACGTTTTCAGATGCCGGGCACGGGAGGCCAGTGCCTTTTGAGCCCTCCAAAGAACCCGACCGGGAGAGAAAACCCTGCTTTTCTGTACAACCTGGGCGGCGGCCTGTTCAACCTAATCGGCGCGGCCCTGGCCGCGGCCGCCGCTTTCTGCCTTGACGCAGGAAGTCCGGTTCTGACGGCGGTCAAGGTTTTCTTTATCTGCTTCGCGCTGGTGGGCGTCTATCTGGGGCTCATAAACCTTATTCCCCTTAAGATAGGCGGAGTTCCCAACGACGGGTACAATATGCGGCACCTTTTGTCGGCTTCGGATACAAACGACGTTTTCAACCTGGCTCTTTCCATGTACGAAGCCCAGTGCCGGGACGTGAGACTTAAGGACCTTCCGGAAGAGATGTTCGCCGCGGCCGGATGCTCGGGCGCGGAAGATGCAGCCGGGATTTGCGACCGGGGCAACGTTTTTGAGATAGGTTTCCTGCAGAGCCTGGCCGAAAAGCGTTTCGACGAGAGAAGGTTTGATGAAGTAGAGAAGATTTGCCGGGATATGACAAAAGCCGCAAAGGTTCCCGAAATCTATAAGACACAGGCAGCCATGCTTTTGATTCTCATCTGTATGGCAGAGGGCCGGCCGGAAGACGCCGAGTCACTTCTTGCGAAGAAGACGGTTAAAAAGACTCTTTCCGCTTCCTCGTTCATGCCCAACACCGCGTGCATAGAGTACGGCCGGGCCCTTCTCATCTCGCACGACGGGAAAAAAGTCCGCAGATGGAAGGAGCGGTTTGACAAAATCGGCCGGACTTACCCGTTCAAAGCCGACTATCAGTGTTACGCTGAAATCTTCGATATGATAACGGACGCAGCTTCAGCAGACGGAAAGGAGGCAACTGATGAATAATCTTGAAACCGAAAGGCTTGTCCTGCGCAACTGGCAGGACGGCGACGCTGAGGATCTGTTTCTCGCCGCAAAAAATCCCAACGTGGGTCCTATGTGCGGCTGGGATCCCCACAAAGACGCCACCGAAAGTCTTTTTACCATACGCAACATTCTCAACTCCGAAAACTGTTTCGCCCTTGTTCTCAAGGAGACCGGAAAGCCGGTGGGTTCCATAGAGCTGATGACGGGCGAAAAGTCCAGGCTCAGCAGCAGCGATTCCGAGGCTGAGCTGGGCTACTGGCTGGCCGAAGAATACTGGGGAAGAGGTCTAATGCCCGAAGCCGCAGACCGTATTATCGAGTACGGATTTTCCGAGCTGAGCCTTTCAAAAATCTGGTGCGCCGCCAGAAGCTACAACTCCAAGTCCCTGAGGGTTCAGGAAAAGTGCGGCTTCTCCTACGTCCGCACCGACAAAGGCGTCACCTCCGGGCGGACCGGCGACGTCTACGACCGCATCGTCAACTGCCTGACAAAAGAGCAGTGGCAGGCGCTCTGATTAGACGTGTGATCGCTCTGCCATGGCAGTGTGGGCCGGATGGGCCAAAAACTGCTACCGCGGCCGACGGAATCTGGGCCGTTGCGGGCAACAATCAGAAATCTGGCCGAGAAATCGGCTTGAATAACGTAACGATGAAGTGAAAATCTCGGCCACTTGCCGGGATTTTGCTGTTTTTGCAGCAAAATCCGTGGGCCGCGAACCGGCAATTCGGGGCTCGCGGCCCAGCCCCTGATAGCAGAATAAAAAGAAAAGATAATAACAAGTAAAAAACAGTTGACTTTGCTAATAAATGTAAGTATAATACTGGTAAAAAGGGGATAAAAATGAAAATAAAACCATTAATAGAGAAGGAACTGATAAGAAACCTGAATGCCAGAGAAGATTTCAAGGAAAAACTGGCAAGTCTGCCCGAGGGATCGCTCAGAGCGGATATACGGGGCGATAAGGTGTACTATTCCAGACGAATCAACGGAAAGAGCTATTATATCAAAAGTGGAAACACCGGACTCATTGATAAGCTTAAGGAACGTAAATTTGCAGAGACAGGTCTTGAAATCGTGGAACGGAATATAAAGTATCTGCAGGCTTTGTATGATAATTATCAGACGTTTTTGACCGGTGATATACTGGCGAAGATGCCGAAATCCTATCGGAGCGAAGCGGAAATGAGAGGTGTATTTAACGGACGCTACATAAACGCCGGGGACTGGGAAAAGGCCGACTATCCGAAGCGGGACTGGAACCCGGAATATAAAAAGCCGGGACACGTAACGCTTAAAGGTGAAGCCGTACGGAGCAAGTCGGAACTTAGCATTGCCAACATTCTCCACACGAAAGGAATCCGCTACCGTTACGAGGAAGAAATCGAGATAGGAGGGATACTGTTTTGTCCGGATTTTATCGTATATGTGGAAAGTGAGGACAGATACCTGCTTCTGGAGCATTGCGGACTGATGCTTGACGAGAGTTATCAGCGGAGGTATGCGAGGAAGGTAGCAAGGTATATTATGGGTGGACTGATGCCCGGGCGGGACGTTTTCTTTACGTACGACGACAAAGACGGCAATCTGGACACCAGGCTGATAAATGAGATATTAGAACTGTATTTTATGTAATGCAGGCATTGGGGTGTGCTCTTATCAGTCTGGTCGGCGGTCTTATTAGACGTGTGATCGCTCTGCCGTGGGCCGGACAGGCCAAAAACTGCTGCCGGGGCCGACAGAATCTGGGCCACCACGGGCAGCAAACAGAAATCTGGCCGAGAAATCGGCTTGAATAACATGGTGATGAAGTGAAAATCTCGGCCGCTTGCCGGGATTTTGCTGTTTTTGCAGCAAAATCCATGGGCCGCGAACCGTTAATTCGGGGCTCACGGCCCAGTCACCCGAGCTAACTAAACCCAGCCGCCCAAGTCCGCTCGCCCAGATGCCCGAGCGCACCTAACCCGGCTCCCAGGCACCGATTATGTATATCCTGTGAAAACGGGGCGAAAACTGAAAAAATCTATGAAATAACGGTTGACATTAGGCAGGCGGGGTAGTATCTTATTATATAGAGTTAGCACTCGATATAAATGAGTGCTAATAACGAGCCGGACGGGCGTCGGTCAGAGGAGACCGAGTCGCCGGAAGGGCGACAGACAGAAAGGCGCGGGCCGGCACATTTAAGGAAGGAGGATATTATGGAGCTCTCTGAAAGAAAACTTAAGATACTGCAGGCTATCATAAGCGATTATGTGAGATCGGCCGAACCGGTAGGCTCCAGAACCCTTTCCAGAAAGTTTGACCTTGGAATCAGTCCTGCCACCATCAGAAACGAGATGAGCGATCTGGAGGAGATGGGGTATCTGACCCACCCTCACACGTCGGCGGGAAGAGTTCCTTCCGATAAGGCCTACAGACTTTACGTGAACAGCCTTATGCCGAAGCAGGAGCTTACGCCCCAGGAGAAGAGAACCATAGCGGACAGACTGCAGGCTGATATAAACGAGTTTGACAGGACCATACAGCATGCTGCGCAGATTTTGTCGGAGATAACCAACCTGACGTCCTTTGCCATGACGCCGACTAAGACAGAAGAAACGCTGAAGTTTGTGAACCTGCTTCCGGTTGACAAGAACACCGTGGTGCTGATGATAGTATCGGACAGCGGCGAGATTTCCAACACCGCCATGAGGATAAAGGTTCCGTACACGGAGGAAAACCTTCAGCTTCTGGCCAAGAGCATGACTTACACGTACAGAGGCAAGAAGCTGACGGACGTGCTGAAGAGCCACATACAGAAGAATTTTGAGACGGATATAGAGGCAATGAGCAGGCTGGCGGACGACATTCTGCCGGACTTCATGAAGACTCTTGAGGAAATGCTCAACGTCCAGCTTTACATGGACGGCCTTACCAATATATTTGACCTGCCGGAGTACAGCGACATCGACAAAGCGAGAAAGTTCCTTGCTCTTCTCGATAAGAAAGAGGACTTTACGAAGAAGATTATTGAACGTGACGACGGCATGATAGTGACCATAGGAGGGGAAAATGCGGACGACATGATGAACGACTGCTCCCTCATAACGGCCACCTACTGCGTGGACGGAAAGATGGTAGGAAAGATCGGGGTAATAGGGCCTACGAGAATGAGATACGGAGAGATAACTTCTATCATGGAATATCTCACCGAAAACCTTAACAACACATTTAAGTTAGAAAGCGGTGAAAAGGACAGTGAGTGAAGAGATGAAAAAGACAAAAGGCGCAGGGACAAAGCCTGCAAAGGATGAAAAGCCCGAAGCCTTTGAGGACGAGACGGTAAAGGATGCCGGAACAGAGACCGGCGAAGCCGAAGAAAACGCCGAAGCCGAATCTGGAGCGGAGGATACCGAAGCCGATGCGGAAGCCGGGAAAGCCGGTTCCGGGACAGCCGAAGAAACAGGTGAAACCGAAAAGGCCGATGAAACCGGAGAATCCGGGGCTGAAGACGAAGCGCTTATGGCCAAGTACCAGAGACTGATGGCCGACTTCCAGAACTACAAGCGCAGAACAGAAAAAGAGAAAAGCGATATTTACGCGTATGCTAACGAGAAGCTCATACTGGGGCTCCTCGAAGTAATAGATAATTTTGAGAGAGCGGTGCTTTCCGAGACTGCGGACGAAAAGTACGCTGAAGGCATGGAGATGATTTTCAAACAGCTTAAGGGTGTGCTGGAAAAGTCCGGACTTGAGGAGATAAAGGCCCTGGGAGAGGGATTTGATCCTAACTTCCATAACGCAGTGATGACCGAGGATAACGACCAGTTTGAAAGCGGCAGCGTGACGGAGGTTCTCCAGAAGGGATACACCCTGAACGGAAAGGTAATCCGCCCGTCAATGGTAAAGGTTAATAACTAAGGGATATATAAAAGGAGGAAATTTAAAATGGCAAAAGTAATAGGAATAGATTTGGGAACGACCAACAGCTGCGTAGCGGTGCTTGAAGGCGGCGAGCCTGTAGTAATACCTAACGCAGAAGGAAACAGAACCACACCGTCCGTTGTAGGCTTTGCGAAGAACGGAGAGAGACTGGTGGGAGAGACCGCCAAGAGACAGGCGGTAACCAATCCTGAGAGAACCATCTCGTCCATAAAGAGACATATGGGAGAGGATTACACCGTTGAAATCGACGGTAAGAAATACACTCCGCAGGATATTTCCGCAATGATTCTTTCCAAGCTTAAGACCGACGCGGAAAGCTATCTGGGCGAGAAGGTAACGGAAGCGGTAATCACCGTTCCTGCATACTTCTCCGACTCTCAGAAGCAGGCGACAAAGGACGCCGGAAAGATTGCGGGTCTCGACGTAAAGAGAATCATCAACGAGCCTACTGCAGCGTCCCTTGCATACGGACTTGATAAGGAAGAGGGATCCCACAAGGTTCTCGTATACGACCTGGGCGGCGGTACATTCGATGTATCCATTCTTGAGCTGGGCGACGGAGTATTCGAGGTACTGGCTACCAACGGAGACACCCACCTGGGCGGCGACGACTTTGATAACGCAGTAATGAACTACCTGGCAGACACCTTCTCCCAGGAGCACGGCGTAGACCTGAGACAGGACAAGATGGCGCTTCAGAGACTGAAGGAAGCAGCAGAAAAGGCAAAGAAGGAGCTTTCATCTGCACAGACCACCAACATCAACCTGCCGTTTATCACCGTAACCGCAGAAGGTCCGCTTCACATGAACGTAGACCTGACCAGAGCCAAGTTCGATCAGCTGACGGGGCACCTTGTTGAAAAGTCCATCGAGCCGATGAAGAAGGCAATGGCTGACGCAGGCGTTACCAACAGCGACATCGCAAAGGTAATCCTGGTAGGCGGTTCCACCAGAATCCCGGCAGTTCAGGAAGCCGTTAAGAGAGTTACAGGAAAAGACCCGTTCAAGGGAATCAACCCTGACGAGTGCGTAGCGGTAGGCGCTGCAATTCAGGCGGGCGTACTCACCGGTGAAGTAAACGACGTACTGCTTCTGGACGTAACCCCGCTTTCACTTTCCATCGAAACTCTGGGCGGCGTAGCTACCAAGCTCATCGAGAGAAACACCACAATACCTACGAAGAAGAGCCAGATATTCTCCACCGCAGCAGATAACCAGACTGCAGTAGACATTCACGTAATGCAGGGTGAGAGAGAATTTGCGGCAGACAACATCACTCTGGGAAGATTCCAGCTCACCGGCATCGCACCGGCTCCGAGAGGAATTCCGCAGATTGAGGTTACATTCGACATAGACGCCAACGGTATCGTAAACGTAAGCGCTAAGGACCTGGGAACGGGCAAGAGCCAGAACATCACCATTACTTCATCCACCAACCTTTCCGACGAGGAAATCGAGAGAAAAGTTAAAGAGGCGGAGCAGTATGCGGCCGAGGACAAGAAGCGTAAGGAGTCCGTTGAAGAGAGAAACAAGGCAGAGAGCATGATCTACGAGACCGAAAAGGCTCTCAAGGAGCTTGAGGGCAAGATTTCCGACGAGGAAAAGAAGACCGTAGAAGATGCAAAGGAAGACCTGAGAAAGGCTCTCGAGGCCAACAATCCTGACGACATCAAGGCCAAGACCGAGGCTCTCACCGAGAAGTTCCACACCATCTCCACCAAGCTGTATCAGCAGGCTCAGGCACAGCAGGGCGCAGGTCCTGATATGGGAGCAGGAATGGGCGCAGGCACCGGAGCAGGCCCTGACATGAACGCAGGAAATGCAGGCGGCGCCGGAAACGCAGGCCCTGCAGGAGACAACGTAGTAGATGCTGACTACGAAGTGGTTGACGACGACAAATAGACTTAAATGCAATAACCCGAAGGTTTGCTCACAGAAGGACTTTGTTCCCCGTGAGCAAATCTTTGTTTAGAAATATCAATTACGGAAGGTGATAACCATGGCGGAAAAACGAGATTATTATGAAGTGCTGGGCCTGAAAAAGGGCGCCAGCGACGAAGAAATAAAGAAAGCCTTCCGCAAGATGGCGATGAAATATCATCCGGACAGAAATCCGGGAGACAAGAAGGCCGAAGAGAAGTTCAAGGAAGTAAACGAAGCCTACAGCGTCCTTTCGGATCCTGACAAGAAGAGCAAATACGACAAATTCGGCTTTGCGGGAGTGGACCCGAACGCAGGCTTTGGCGGAGGAGCAGGAGGCTCAGGCTTTAGCGGCTTCGGAGCAGGCGGATTTGACGACATCTTCGACATCTTCGGAAATATGTTCGGCGGAGGCGGAGGCTTCGGCGGCTTCGGAGGAAGCAGAGGTTCCCGCAGAAGGAACGGACCGGCCAAAGGCAGAGACCTGCAGAAGGGCGTGACCATAACCTTCGAGGAAGCGGCTTTTGGCGCGAAAAAGACAATATCCATAACGAAGCTTGTAAAGTGCGAAACCTGCCACGGCGAAGGAAACGCCCCGGGAACGGAGAAGAAGACGTGTCAGAGGTGCGGCGGAACCGGTCAGGTGAGCAGCGTGCAGAGGACGGCCTTCGGACAGTTCCAGAGCACGGGACCTTGTCCGGAGTGCGGCGGCACGGGCTTTAAGATAGAGACTCCATGCCCGGACTGCGGCGGCACTGGCAAAGTCAGAAAGACCATTAAGATTAACATCGACATTCCGGCAGGCGTGGACAACGACAGCGTGATTCCTATAAGGGGTCAGGGCGAGCCGGGGGAAAACGGCGGGCCTAACGGAGACCTTTACATAATCATTGCCGTAGAGCCTCACGACGTGTTCACGAGAGTCGGAAACGACCTGAGACTGGAGATTCCTATAACCTTTGAGCAGGCGGCTTTGGGCGATGAGATAACCGTTCCTACCCTTGACGGCAAGGTGTCATATAAGATTCCTGCGGGAACTCAGCCGGGCACCGTGTTCAGACTTAAGGGCAAGGGCATTAAGAGCGTGAAGAACGGCCGCATGGGCGACCTTTACGTAAAGGTTACCCTGGAGATTCCGACGAAGCTCAACGCCAAGCAGAAGAAGGCAGTAGAGACCATGGGCAAGGCCCTGGATTCTTCGTGCTACCAGAAGAAGAGCAGCTTTGCCGAAAAGATGAAGGATCTCTTTACAAAATAGGAAAACATGGGCGTAATTTCACCCCGCCGGTGGAATGCGCCCGTTTTTTATGGTAGAATGGTTAGGCGAATTTATTCAGGACAAAGTGTGAAAAGGAGAAAGCCTTGAAATACATAGAGATTAAAATTACGACAAATCACGCGGGCACCGAGGCCGTTGCCGCGGCTCTTTTAGACCTTGGAATTACCGACATAGCCGTGGACGACCCTGCCGATGTGGAAGAGATAATGGAAAAGAAGGAAGGCTACGAGTGGGACTACATCGAGGACGACGTGATAACGGGTCTCGACCGCGCTCCGGTGGTTTCCGTATTTATGGAGGATACCCCTGAATCAAGAGAGCTGGCCCGGGCCGTTGAGACGAAGATAAGAGGACTCAGAGACGACGTGAAAAAGGGCGTATACGGAGACGGCGTTACATTCGGAGAGCTTTCCGCGGAAGTTAATTTTGAGGACGATAGCCAGTGGAAGGACAGGTGGAAGGAGTACTTCAAGCCGTCCGCCGTTTCGGAGTCCATAGTGGTGAAGCCGACCTGGGAGGAGTACCATAACCCGGGAGACAAGCTGGTAATCGAGATCGACCCCGGAATGGCCTTCGGTACGGGAACTCACGCCACCACCTCCATGTGCATCAGAATGCTTGAAAAGTACATGAAAAAAGGCGGGGCTGAAACGGTTCTCGACGTGGGCTGCGGTTCGGGAATACTTTCCATCGCCGCCGCAAAGCTGGGCGCAAGGGACGTTCTGGGAATAGACATCGACGAGACCGCCGTGGAGGTTGCCAAAGAGAACATCGCCTTAAACGGCGTTTCGGATATCGCCTCGGCCGGGGCGGGAGATCTGACAAAGGGGGTAGACTACCGGGCGGACATAGTGGTTGCAAACCTTATGGCGGATCTGGTGATTATGCTCTCAAAGGACGCCGCAAAGCACATGACCTGCGGCGGATACTTCATTTCATCGGGCATTCTCGTTGAAAAGGAGGAAACGGTGAAGGAAAAGCTGGAAGAGGAAGGCTTTAACATAGTCGAGACAGCGGAGGAGGACGAGTGGTGCTGCATAGTGGCTCAGGTTCGTCCGGAGGAGTAGAACAGTGGAATTTTCCGTTTTGTTTACGGCGCTGCAGGGTCTGGTGGTGGGAGTCACCATGATGGTTCCCGGCGTTTCCGGAGGCTCCATGGCCATGATTCTGGGAGTCTACGACGACCTCATATCCGCAGTCAGCTCTTTTTTCAAAAATCCGAAGGGGAATTTCGTCTTTCTCGCAGCGTTTACGGCGCCGGCCATTTTAGGCATGGTGCTCTTTGCCGAGCCCCTTCTCAATATTATAGAAAGCTACCGGCTCATAGCCATGTACTTCTTCATGGGCGCGGTAGCGGGAAGCATACCTATGATATACGACAAAGCCAGAGTTCACAGGATTGACCTGAAGTTCTTCGTCTGCATAATCATCGGTGTGGTTCTCGTAGGCAGCATAAGGCTGCTTCCCGACGAAGTGTTTTCCGGCAGCGGGCTGACAGGCCTGCTTTCCGTTCTCATTCAGTTTATCGGCGGAGTTATAGTCGCCGTATCGCTTATCCTGCCGGGAATCAGCGTGTCCTATATGCTCATGGTGCTGGGACTTTATGAGAGAACTATAAGCGCCATCGGAAACATGGACATAATCTCAATCCTGCCTCTGGCGGCCGGCTGCATAGCCGGAATAATTCTCACCACCAGAATTCTGGAAATGTGCATGAAGAGGTATCCCTTCGCCACATATCTGGTCATACTGGGATTCATAATAGGCTCCGTGGCAGAAGTCTATCCGGGCCTTCCGAAGACGGGAGTGGAGTGGGCTCTGGCGGTTCTTCTGTTCATAATAGGGTTTATATGCATATACCTTATTTCCAGGAGGGAAGAAGAGCTGGAGGAGAACAGAGAAAACAACTGAGAAACAGCAAAGGCCGCTTTCAAAACCTGAAATTTTTTCAGGTTTTGAAAGCGGCCCTGTTTACATAGCGAGCCGGATACGGTATAATACGGGTAAAGCGATTTCAAAAAATGAAAAAAATTAAAGTTTCGAAAGTGTGATTAGATGAAAACCATAAAACGCGAAAAATATCTTAGCAGAATAATAGAACTTAGAGGAACCCCCGATATTAAGATAATCACGGGAATAAGACGGTCCGGAAAATCCCGGCTGATGCAGGACTACATTTCATATCTCAAGGAGAACGATGATAACATAAATATCATTTTCATAGACTATATGGATTTGAGATATGAGGAACTTAAGGAATACCATGCGCTTTACAGTTACGTGGAGAGCAGGTTCGAGGAAGATAAAACAAACTTTCTCTTTATCGATGAAGTGCAGATGTGTCCGGATTTCGAGCTGGCCGTAAACAGCCTGTACGGAAACGGAAAATATGACATTTACATAACAGGATCCAACGCCTTTCTGCTTAGTGCGGATTTGGCCACCCTGTTTACGGGAAGGTATATACAGATTCACGTGTTTCCTTTCAGCTTCAGCGAATACTGCGAATACTTCGCAGATGAAACGGACAGAAACAGGCTGTTCGACGAATACGTTATCAAAGGAGGACTTGCGGGGTCATACCCGTACAGAACCGAACGGGACAGAGTCGGATACATAAAAGAAGTGTATGAGACCATTGTCACCCGTGATCTGGTTCAGAAGTACGGTCTCCATGCGGATACGTCTCTGTATAACCTGAGTGAGTTTCTGATGGACAATATCGGAAATCTGACATCGCCGAATAAGGTCAGCACCATTTTGAATTCGAAGAACGTTCCCACCAATCACGTTTCCGCAGGCAGGTACATAAGGTATCTGTGCAATGCCTTTGTTTTCTATGACGTGAAGCGATACGATATAAAAGGGAAAAAATACCTTGAAACGTCGGACAAATTTTATATCTGTGATACGGGAATGAGATATGCGGTTTTGGGAAGCAGAAATATGGATTATGGACGGGCCTATGAGAATATAGTAGCCATTGAGCTTCTCAGAAGGGGATACAATCTGTATGTGGGCAAGCTGTATCAAAAAGAGATAGATTTTGTTGCAGTCAAAGGCAGTGAAAAGATATACATTCAGGTAAGCGACGATATTTCAAACCCTGATACGTTCCGGCGTGAATACGAGCCCCTTCTTAAAATCGGTGACGCGTATCCTAAAACAATCATCGCAAGAACCCGTCACGAAGAGTACACTTATGAAGGAATAACCGTAGTGGACATTGCAGACTGGCTGATGAAAAACGAATAGAATAAATACACGCTTCGGCATTCAGGTCTTCCCGATTCTGCCGAAGCGTGTTTTACGTTTAATTACAGATTCTGCAGGGATTCACCTGAGCGGGACACTTCGCTTATGCCGTTATCCCACATGTAGTCTTTGATGCTCATAAAATCCCCGGCTTCGTAGTACCTGACCGTGGCGTTATAGAAATCGTCCGTGACATCATTTCCGCCGGAGTCTAAAACCGCACCCTTATCGGGCGCTTCGTAGAATCCGGTGAAGAACTCCACAAAATCCTCAGACGGAGCTTCGTTTCTAGTCATTCGGGACTGTATATCCGGCAGATTGCAGAGAATCACTGCTGCCGCGATTATAACGACGGCAAGAACCGCGACGGTAATCTTCTTTTTCCCGGTCATCTTAAAACCTCCCCTCTTTGAACAAAACAGACAGCTTAATCTATTCGTTTCCTCCCGCTACGATAGCGAAACGTCAAATCGCGCGGAGTTTTCCATAAACGATTTATACGTCAGAATCTCCCGTACTACGCAGTAGATTACATATATGGCGATGGAAAGGACGAAACCGTAATCCCAGTCCGTAATCCTCATGGGGGAGACGATGGCAGCATAGCCGAAAATGAAAAGCAGAGCGCTGTGTTTCCCCGCCTTCAGACCGGACCATTTCTCGTAGAAGTAGGCCATAAGCGCCGCGCCTAAGATGACTACGCCTGCGACTATGAAGAGCCAGGACTTACCGGTGGCAAATTGAAAAGTCAAAATCATTGCCAGCACTATAAGCGATGTTGCGGTAACGTACTTGATTCTTCGTGATTTGTAATCCTTAACGACCTCAGACTTGCTCAAATCTCTCTTTTCCACTTTAGAAACCCTCCTTTTGATAATGCTAATTTTCACACTATTATGATACACCGGCGGGAAGACATTGTCAATATATACTTTGTAAAACATAGTATATATTTTTAATTTGTTATGATATATAATAAACGCGGAGGTAAGTATGGCGCGAGAAAGAAGCAGTTTTAAAATGGGAACCGTGGAAATGATGGCTCTGTTCATATTAAGCAAAGGGGATTTCTACGGATATCAGATAGCTTCCCTCATAGGTAAACTTACGGACGGGAAGGTGACCGTACCTGAAAGTACGCTCTATCCTACTCTGTATAAGCTTCTGGACAGGAAGCTGATTTCCGATAAAACGGTGCCGTTAGGCAGGAACCGGGTGAGGGTGTTTTATCATCTGGAGGAAGAAGGATGGAGGAGGCTGAGCGATTTGCTAGAGGATTACAGGAATATTACCGAAGGAATATCGCGACTTCTGGCAGTTGAAGAGATTGACGAGGAGGAACTTTAATGAACAAGGAAAATGCAGCGCGGGATTATATCAGGCAGGTTAAGGCAATTTTCCCCTTATATGGACGTGAAAGAAAGAGATTCATTAATGATCTGAAGGAAGCTGTTGAAAGTCATATCGAAGATACGAAAGACGGTTCATATGAAGATATCGTCAAACATTTCGGAAGCCCTGCAGAGGTGGTAAGCGATTATATCGAAGGTATGGATCCTGAGGCGCTTTACAGGAAGATTACCTTCAGACGTCGGATTACTACAATAGCTGTCATAGCACTTATTGCGGTACTGATTGGAGTAGTAATTGATTTGTTATGGGACTATTCGGCTTACAGAAAAGACGTAGAATCCATAGTTGTAGAACGGGAGACAATTATTTATTAAGAGGTGAACTATGAAAAGATTAGTATGCGTGATGATTCTATTTTCACTGATATGTACGACAACGGTATTTGCAGAAGAGGCGGATTTGCCGGGAAGAAATGATGACAATCAGGCTGTAGTAGATGTGGAATATGTGGGAAATGGAAATTATATCGAAACGGTTATTTTCGATGACGAATTTGCAGATTCGTCACTGACTAAAGAAATAGTGCCTCTTGCATCGAAAACGGTTACAAAGAGTAAAGCATATAACTATAAAAATGCCGCAGGAAAAGTGTTATGGTACGTAAAGGTGACTGGGACTTTTACATACGGAAACGGTTCGGCAAAATGTACGGCTTCCAATCCGTCAGCCGCCGCTAAAGACAGCTCGTGGAAGGTAAGCAAGGCTACGGGAAGCCGCAGCGGAAACTGGTGTAGCGCGACTACAACGGCTAAACATTACCTGAGCAACGGCGATTTGGGTAAGACAATAAGGGAAACTGTTAAACTCACCTGTAGTCCTACAGGAGTGTTCTCATAACGGTGTCTGACGAAGGCTTGTATTCTGCTTTTGCGAACACTTTGCGAACGTAACCTTAATTTTTCTTAATATTTCTCTTATTCCATTTATTTGTGATATAATGTACGCGGAAGAGATAGATGACTGTTTTGTTCACGGGGAAGCAGGAGGGCAGTAGAGATGAAATCACTTTACGACGTTACGTTTAGCAAGATGAAGTACAGCAGCGTCAGGCTTTTAGCCGCGGCGCTCTGTCTCGTGTTTACGGTTTTCGTGATTTTTGCGTCCGCCATGGACTGGTTTACGGGTATCCGCGGTGGAAAATACATTGCGATAGGAGCGATGGCAATACTGTTTATTGCGTTTATATTTATGTCTATAGCCGTGGAGAAATATCCCCGGTTCGATGAGGAAAACGAGAAGTTCTTCGGATTGCGCGCAAAGGTACTGACGCCGATGTACATTCTCATACTGCTCTACATAATCGGGATATTCGCATTTGACTTCACCTTCGATATAAGCCGGTTGTTCATGCCGGTGCTTTGCGTACTTGGAACGGTCTATGAATTCTATCTGTATTTCAGAGCAAAGCGGCTTGATGCAGGTGAAGGCGGGAAGAGAAAGCAGGAGGTAGGGAGATGAAATACAGCAGTTTAAGGCTGACGATTGCGCTTTTAGATCTTCTGACGGCGCCGCTGGTGGCCTACATGTCGGCAATGATCTTCATAAAGAGAGACGAATTCCGGTTCACGGAGGAAAGGGGCCTGCTCATCGGCCTGGTCCTGCTGGTAGTCCTCATGGCCATATGCGTTCGTATGGAGATAATGGTGAGGGAAAGGTATCCGCAGTACGCAAAAGATGAAGAAAGGTACCGCATATATGCGGTGGCGGGCGTCGTGGTGTGCACGATTATAGAGTTTGCGATCATATTCGCCTTCGACTTCTACAACTTTCCGGCGCTCATTTTCCTGCTGTGGCTTATGTTTTCCCTGGTGCAGGCCGGATACAACTTTTTCCTCTACTTTAGGGCGAAACGGCTGAACCTTGACGTGAAGGGCGAGGTGTAAGCCGGAGCAAAAGACATATAGATTAGTTTAATTATCAGCGCTTTGCCGGCGCTGATTTTCTTTTTTGCGGGAGATGAAGCCTTTGACCCGCAGGATAAGTGATAATTGTATGAATTACTGCGGCTGATAATTTACAGGGGGGCCGTTTTGTGATAAAATAAATCGGTTAGCAGAACTTGTTAAATGAAGCCCTTTTCAGGGTATAAAGGATAGGACAGATGGCTAAACACAGCAGAGGAAGCGCGGCAGGGGGCGCGGATTCCATGAAAAAGAGAAAGCTTAAGACGTGGCATAAGGTTCTGATAGCCGTACTGCTGCTTTTGATAATAATCGGAACGATCGTGGCGGTTTACGCCATGACCAAGCTCAATAAGATAGAAAGAGTCGAGATAGACGAGGAGGAGCTGTCCTGCGTAGACGTTAACGGATACATCAACATACTCCTTGCAGGGGTCGATTCCCGGGATATGGATATGGACACCATACAGACCAGCGGCGGCGACGCCCTGATGATAGTCAGCATCAAGGAGGACACGGGAGCCGTCAAGATTACGTCTATATACAGAGACACATATCTCAGGAATGCCGACACCGGCGAGTATATGAAGATAACGGACATATTCAGGACCGGCGGCGTCGAGACTACTATCAAGAGCATCAACGAGGCCATGGACCTGAACATAAAGAACTTCGTGGCTTTTAACTTTAAATCCGTGGCGGACCTGGTGGACGGCGTGGGAGGAATAGAGCTTACCATCGAGGATTACGAGCTTTCCCAGCTTAACAAGTACACCATAGAGACGGCGGAGGCCATAGGAAAAACCGACTACCAGCTTTACGAGCGCGCCGGAACCCAGACGGTTGAAGGGGTTCAGGCCGTATCGTACGGGCGCATAAGAAAGGGCGTCGGCGACGACTTCAAGAGAACGGAACGTATGAGGATTGTCCTGGAGCAGGTTTTGAAAAAGGTGCAGACTCTGAGCCTTTCAAAGATCGACAACCTTATCGACAACCTCATGCCTGAGTTTATGACTAACCTGAGCAACAGCGACATCATACTTCTCGGCATGAAGGTGATGGATTTTAACATAACGGGAAGCGCGGGGTTCCCTTACGATGTGACTGCGGGCTACCTTGCCGGGACGGTGACGTCATACGTATTTCCGACAAAGTGGCTTGACAACGTAAAGGAAATGCACTCAGAGTTATTTGACCAGACAGACTACGTTCCGTCGGATACGGTAGTGGAGATTGCAAATCAGCTTGACTACACGGCGTCTTATCAGGTCAGCCAGGTTCCGGGCGGAAGCGGCGGTCAGGCCGCGGAAGAGCCCATAGAGATACCCGATAACTGGACGGGCGGAAATTCGGCAGGCGCGGGAACCGGCGACTGGAGTACAGGCGGATCCGGCGGCGCCGGCGGAACTACCGGCGGCACGGGCAGCGGAACTACGGGCGGCTCGGGCGGTTCTGACATAACCGGAGATTCAGGCAGTTCGGGCGGCACGGGAACCGGAGACTCGGGAACGGCCGGCGGCTCTTCGGATAATACAGGCGGCAGCCCATCGGACGGAACCGGTAGCGCAGGCAGCGGAGCGACAGGAGGAGAAACCGGCGGAACCACCGCCGGCAGTACCGGAAGCGATGGGGTGGCGTAACCATTTTGGCGGAGCCCTTTGGTCCGAAGGACCATTGCCCGTCAGGGCTTAAGCAGGTCTGCACACTTTGACGAAGTAAGATAAAGAATGTTTTAAAAGAAGGAGATAATCATGGCAAAGATAAATTTTGAGGACGAAGATTTAAAGCTGAGATACAGGCACACTACGTCTCACATTATGGCACAGGCTATAAAGCACATCTGGCCTGATGCAAAGCTGGCCATAGGACCGGCTATCGACAACGGATTCTACTACGACATCGACATGGAGCATAAGCTTTCCGACCAGGATCTTATGACTATCCAGAAGGAGATGAAGAAGATAATCAAGGCCAACTACCCGCTGGAGAGGTTTGAGCTGCCGAGGGCGGAGGCTCTCAAGCTGATGGAGGATGCCGGCGAGCCGTACAAGGTGGAGCTGATAAACGACCTTCCTGAGGACGCGGTGATTTCGTTCTATAAGCAGGGCGATTTCACCGACCTTTGCGCGGGTCCTCACATGGACTCCACGGGACAGATTAAGGCCGTAAAGCTTATGAGCGTTGCAGGGGCTTACTGGCGCGGCGACGAGCACAACAAAATGCTTCAGAGAATTTACGGAACCTGCTTCCCTAGCCAGGAGGAGCTGGACGAGTACATAAACATGCTGGAGGAAGCCAAGAAGCGCGACCACAGAAAGATCGGAAAGGAAATGGATCTCTTCATGCTTACGGAGGAGGGCCCGGGATTTCCGTTCTTTCTGCCTAACGGTATGATTTTGAGAAACGAGCTTGAAAACTTCTGGAGGCAGGAACACAGGAAGAGAGGCTACGAGGAGATTAAAACTCCGCTCATCTTGAACGAGCAGCTCTGGAGAACCTCAGGACACTGGGATCACTACAAGGACAACATGTACTTCACGAAGATAGACGACGGCGACTACGCCATCAAGCCTATGAACTGTCCGGGTTCCATGCTCGTCTACAAGCGCAAAATGTGGTCATACAGGGATTTCCCTATCAGAATGGGAGAGCTGGGTCAGGTTCACAGGCACGAGCTTTCGGGAGCCCTTCACGGCCTGATGAGAGTAAGAACCTTTACTCAGGACGACGCTCACATCTTTATGCTTCCTGAGCAGGTTAAGGACGAAATCGTCGGCGTTGCAAGGTTCATCGACGACGTTTACAGCATGTTCGGCTTCAAATACCACATTGAGCTTTCCACGAGACCTGAGGATTCCATGGGAACCGACGAGGAGTGGGAGACTGCGGAAAACGCCCTTCGCGAGGCTATGGAGGTGCTCGGCGTTCCTTACGTTGTAAACGAGGGAGACGGCGCGTTCTATGGACCGAAGCTGGACTTCCATCTGGAGGATTCCATCGGAAGAACGTGGCAGTGCGGAACAATTCAGCTGGATATGCAGATGCCTCAAAGGTTCGATTTGACCTACGTGGGCTCCGACAACGAGAAGCACAGACCTATCATGATTCACAGGGTAATCTTCGGTTCTATCGAGAGGTTCATAGGTATACTTACCGAGCACTTTGCGGGAAAGTTCCCTCTCTGGCTGGCTCCGGTGCAGGTAAACCTTCTCACCGTAACCGACAAGTTTGAGGGCTACGCTTCAGAGGTTGCCGAAAAGTGCGCGGCCGCAGGACTTCGCGTAAAGACCGACTTCAGAAACGAGAAGATTGGCTACAAGCTCCGCGAGGCAAGAAACGCCCGCGACTCCTACATCTGTGTAATCGGAGAAAAGGAGGAAGAGGCAGGAACTCTTTCCGTCCGCTCCATCAAAACAGGCGACCTTGGGGTTATGTCAGTAGACGACTTCATCGCAAAGCTTGTTAACGAGATTGCAACAAAAGCTGTAGAGTAGGGGCTGTGCGGCTGCAGGCGGCGCAGGTCAGCGGGCCGGCAGCTGCGGCGGTAATGTACGTGGCAACGTAGTTGATGGTGTAATGGGATACGGTTATCCTATTACAGCCGAAAATCGAAAATAGGTATAGCGATTTTCAACCTATATGAGAAGATATTGTAAAACAGGTATAACAGAAGCGGCGAATCGGGCCCTTGCGTTATACCTGTTTTGTGTTTTTTGTGCGTACAGGTTGAATTTTCTTATCCTAAATTGCGATTTTGACGAAAAAAGGAAAGCCGTGAAGCATCTAACGAGACTCCTGCCGAGGCGCCCGCGGTCGGGACACTGAGTTCAGACTACAGAAAGTACGTATCGATAACCGTTTCGATGAGCTTCGTGTTGATATTACCGTCCATATCGTCGTAGGTAATGAACAGATTATCTAAAGGCATGAAGCCGGAAGCGATATACTGGCTTATCTTCCAGGCAAAGGCGTTTCGATATTCGCGATTTGACATCATTCCGGCATGCTCAAGGATTTTGACCCGGCCTTCTCTGGAAACTGCCACAATAAAGTCCGGGGTGAAGATTCTGTCTCCGATCTCGATTTCCTCCTCGTATCTGTAAGGTATATTTTTTGAGAAAAGGAGATTGGCGATAATGGCCTCGGATTTTGATCTGACCAGGTCGCCCTTAAGGGTCATGTGAGTAAGCTGGTTCAAATAGCTGCAGCTTTTGCGGTACGGAGCGTTAGCCCATTCCTCTGCGGAAACAAAGTCAATACCTTCTATGTAATCCGCGGATTCGGTCCGGTACGTCTGCGGAATCGCGCTCATAATCAATTCCGGAGACAGGGGTTCATAGCCGTCAATCAGCCTGAGCAGGAGCTTTTCGTCTTTTTTCGCAGCCGACAGCGAACGCTCTGTAAACTTACGCGCCTTCAGTTGCTTGACCAGCTCGTTGTCTTCCGTTCCTATGTACTTTTCCGTTTCCGATCCGTCCCTGAGGTAGTAGTAGATTCTGCCACCGGTCTTTATGGCGTGGAGCCGGCCCTCGGGCAGATTTTCAAGGGTCAGTTCCATGTTGCTTTTCATTTTCTGTACTCTTATCAGTTCGTCCTTTGCGTTTGAGATAAAATCCATTGAACACCTCCTCGTTACATGCAGCCTTTAGGAAATCATAGCACTAAATGGCAAAAACTACAAGCAAAATTTTAACATTGATGAAAAGAATTTCTTCAACTGAATCGAAGGGCCTTTGCGATGCTGCTACGGCGCTGCTGCGATGCTACTGCGACTTTCCTGCTTTCGACAAAAAAGAAAAAAAGGATAAAGAAATTAAACCTTTCCAGCCAAAAACCGCAAAACAGGTATAATTTCAAGGTCACATACCAGAGAGATTTATACCTATAATGAAAATTTGCTGCAAAAAGGTTTAAATTCGTTATCCTAAAAAGTGATTTCTTAAGGTAAAAGGATAATGGCCTACGGCGACCGAATTTCTTAAAGTAAAAAGGATAATGGCCGGCGGCGACAGGCTATCCACAGGGAGGTTTTGCTACTTTGCCTCCTTCATTATGGCGACGGTGGCGCTGGCGCCTATTCTGTCTGCGCCGGCGTCTATCATTGCGCGGGCGGTCTCATAGTCTCTGATTCCACCGGAGGCTTTAACTTCCATGGAATCGCCCACGGTCTTTTTCATAAGGGCCACGTGGTGAACCGTTGCGCCGCCGGTGCTGAAGCCGGTGGAGGTCTTCACGAAACGGGCGCCTGCGGATTTTGAGAGGTTGCAGGCTTTGACGACTTCTTCGTCGGTGAGAAGGCATGTCTCAAGAATCACCTTCACGGTTGCGCCGTATTTTCCGGCAGCGTCAACAACTTCGCGTATGTCCTCCTCAACGCAGGAGTCTTCGCCTGCCTTCAGCATTCCCACGTTCAAAACCATATCGACTTCTGATGCGCCGGCTTTGCAGGCCTCCTCGGTCTCAAAGGCTTTTGTTGCGGTGGTGCAGGCTCCGAGAGGGAAACCTACGACTGCTGCGATTTTGACGTCGGAGCCCTTGAGAAGCTCCGCGGCTTTGGCGACGTAACAGGAGTTTACGCAAACGGAAAAAAAGTCGTACTCGCGGGCTTCGGCGCACAGCTTTTCGATGTCTGCCGGCCTGGCTTCCGCTTTTAACAAAGTGTGATCAAAATATTTATTTAACGGTTTCATTGGAATTATCCCCTTTCATATTGCGGTCCCCATTGCAGGAACCGTATGTTTTAGACTGTATAAGTATAACATAAAACAGGCCTTTATGGTATAATAATCGTTGGCGGCGCACGTGAGGTCGGCGGCCTAAGGCGGACGACACCATGCGGCACAATATGGCGCGGACAGGGCAGACGGCACCGCGCGGCAATACAGCGCTGACAAGGCGGACGACGCTGTGCGGCAATACGCGGACAAAGAGGACAACACCGTGCGGCAATACGGCGCAGACAGGGCGGACCGCCGAAAGAGGCGTGACCTGCGCGCCGCGGGCCGGGCAATCACGAATCAGAGCGGGGAGGTAAGGAATATGGGGCTGATCGTCAGCTTTCTGATTTTTATTTTGGCAATGATAGGGTGCCTGATTACCGGGCATACGATGGTTATAGCTCTTGGGATAGGGCTGGTGTGTTTTGCGGTAACCGGAATGAGGCGGGGCTTCGGGTTTTCCGAGATCGTCTCCATGTGCAGGGCCGGACTTAAAGATGCGGTCATTGTGGTCATAGTAATGGCCATAATCGGGCTTGTTACCGGGGTTTGGCGCAGCTCGGGCACCATAAGCTTTTTCGTATATTACGGAATGGAGGTCATCACTCCGAACCTGTTTTTGATTATCACATTTCTCCTGTGCTGCATAATGTCATACGCTCTCGGAACGTCCTTTGGCGTTGCGGGTACGGTGGGAGTAATATTTATGGCTCTTGCCAGGAGCGGAGGCGTAAACGAGGCGCTGACCGCAGGGGTAATCATGAGCGGCGTGTACTTCGGCGACAGAAACTCGCCGGTGGCCTCAAGCGCGGTGGTCGTGGCGGGAGTCACCCATACGGATATGCTGAAAAACGTGAGGATCATGCTTAAGACCGTCGCGCCGGCTCTTCTCATCACGTTTATCATCTACTGCGTATTTTCCTTTAATAATCCGATATCGAGGGTGGACGACTCCTTCAAGGAGGTTCTGACGGGAGAGTTCAGCATTTCGCCGTGGTGCGCCCTGCCTGCGGCGCTGATAATAATTCTTCCGCTGCTTAAGGTCAGCGTTATAAATTCCCTCATAGCTTCGATAATAGCCGGAATGGGGGTGAGCCTCCTCGTTCAGCGCGAGGCCGCGGGGGACGTTTTCCTCGCCATGATAAGAGGATACGAGACGGGAGGCGAGCTGGGAGAGATTATGAACGGCGGCGGCCTCATCTCCATGATAGAGGTTGTGGTCATAGTGGGAATCTCCTGTATGTATTCGGGGATTTTTTCGGGTACGGAAATGCTGAAGCCTTTGCAGCATATGGCGTCGGCCGTTTCGAGCAAAACGGGCAGATTTTTCGTCATGACTCTGACGTCTCTTCTGACTCTCTGCGTGTTCTGCAACCAGACCATCGCCACCATAATGTGCTCGGATCTCCTAAAGAAAACCTATGAGGAGGAGGGCGCATCAAAGACCGAGCTTGCCATAGATATGGAAAACTCCGTAATCATACTTGCTCCTTTTGTCCCGTGGACCATAGCGTGCACGGTACCCCTGGAGTTTATGCAGGCCGATATTACGGCCATTCCGTACGCGTTCCTCCTTTACCTGACGCCTCTCTGCTACGGAATATTGAAGAAATTTTACTTAAAATCCTTGAAATAAATTTAACATACATTTAAACTGTAACAGTCGGAGCTTTTAACGGTTCCGTGATAACATATTAAGGATATTACTTCAAAAGGAGGAGGTTCATATGCCTTCAATGTACGCCCACTACCACTTTGGCGGCAAAGTCTTCAAGGCCCTGCCGAAGAGCGCCAGGGACATTATAAACAAAAACAGAGAGCTATACCTCATAGGACTTCAGGGGCCGGACATTTTGTTCTATTATAAACCTCTTGGGAAGAACAGGGTGAACGGCTACGGATACGGTATGCACGACCGGCCGGCGGCGGAGTTCTTCAGGGGAGCGGCGGAAAGATACGAAAGCTGCGGAAAAGATGAGGCCATGCTGCCTTACCTTCTCGGGTTCATCTGCCACTTTGCCCTTGACAGCACATGCCACGGGTACATAGAGAAAAAGATAGAGACGGACGGGGTGTGCCACACGGAGATAGAAGCGGAGTTCGACAGGTATCTCCTGGAAAAGGAAGGGCTGGATCCTTTGAGCTACCGCACGTCGCGGACCATAGCGGCGACGAAGGAAAACGCCTTTGTCATATCAAAGTGTTTTGACGGAATTTCCGCAGCCGACGCGTACAAGGCGATTAAATCAATGGCTTTTTACTCGGACGTTCTCGTTGCGCCGGGAAAGGTCAAAAGGAGCATACTTTTTGCGGGGCTTAAGGCCGCGGGAAAGTTCAACCCGATGCGCTATATGATCTTAAACAGCGAGCCTGCGCCGGAATGCGCCGACAGCTGCCTCAGACTTTCAAAGCTTATGGACAAAAAAGCGGTCGACCTTGCCGTAAGACTTTCCGAAAACTATCTCGGGTATCTGAAAGGGGAAAACGACCTTGACCCGTGGTTCGGCGAGACCTTCGGACCCGGCGAAAACTGGCGTGACATAAAAGTCTGCGCTTTAGAGGAGGAAAAGACGTATGAAGTTTAAGCTGAATTCTCTCGAGAAGAAATGGGTGCTCTACGATGTGGGAAACTCGGCGTTCACCCTGCTGGTGACGACCATAATGCCTATATACTTCAACTACCTTGCGGAAAGCGCCGGAATCTCCGACGTGGATTACCTGGCATACTGGGGATACGCGACGTCGGTGTCCACCATAATAGTGGCGATTTTAGGCCCGACCATGGGAACCGTAACCGACTTTATGGGCTGGCGAAAGAAGATATTCCTCGGGACGCTCCTCATAGGGGCTCTGGGCTGCGTTGCCCTGGGCTTTATGCAGTCGTGGATGTGGTTTCTGATTCTCTTCGTTCTCGCAAAATCCGCATACTCTCTCAGCCTGGTGGTATACGACTCCATGCTTCCCGATGTGACGGACCACGAGAGAATGGACGAGGTTTCCGCAAGGGGATATGCGTGGGGATACATCGGTTCCTGCGTGCCGTTTATATTAAGCCTTCTGCTAGTGCTCTTCTACGACAAAATCGGCATTACCATGAACCTGGCAATGGGAATTGCATTCCTCCTCGTAGCCGTATGGTGGGTACTCATGACCCTTCCTCTTCTCAAAAGCTACAGACAGGTCAACTACCAGCCCAAGACGGATCACGTTGTAAGCCGCTCGTTTTCCAGGCTGGGCCACATATTCTCCGAGCTTAAGAACAACAGGAAAGCCGGACTATTCCTCATAGCTTTCTTCTTCTTCATAGACGGAGTATATACGATAATAGACATGGCTACCGCCTACGGAACGTCTCTGGGGCTGGACACGACGGGACTTCTCCTGGCTCTTCTGGTTACTCAGATAGTGGCGTTTCCTGCGGCTCTCATATTCGGAAGAATTTCGGGGAAATATAAGTCGGGAAGCCTGATCAAAGTGTGCATATTCGCGTATTTTCTCATCGCACTCTACGCGACTACGCTGGCTCACCAGTGGCAGTTTTGGATTCTGGCGGTCTGCGTGGGACTCTTCCAAGGAGCTATCCAGGCAATCTCAAGGTCATATTACGCCAAAATCATTCCGCCTGAAAAATCCGGCGAGTACTTCGGCGTTTACGACATCTGCGGAAAGGGAGCGTCCTTTGCGGGAACCCTGCTGGTCTCCTTCATAAGCCAGCAGACGGGAAGCGCCAACATCGGAGTAGGAGCTCTGTCCCTTATGTTCCTCATAGGCTTCTTCGTATTCGGAAAGGCCGACAAGACTCCGAAAAGCGTGTAGAAGCGCGCAAAACGGCATTTTTCGGTATAAAATTTAGAAAAAATAAAAAAACAGGTATTGCAGGGAAAATTTTCCTGTGATATAATTCAAAATGTGAAAAAGCGTGCAGAGGCCGCCCGGAAATCCGGGCGGCTTTTTACGTAGGGCAAGAAGGGAGCGGGAACGGATCTGAGGTCGGGGTCGGTGGATAATGCCATACAAATATATTGCTATTATATATACAAAGTGATACAATCTAGGAAAAGATTAAGTAGTTGCATCGTTGAATAAGGAGTGTATATTATGGCAAAAACAGCAAGCGTAATTGTGAGGATGGATCCGGAATTGAAGGCTCAGGCAGAAGATATTTTAGCCAAACTTGAAATTCCGGCATCGACTGTTGTAAATATGCTTTACAGACAAATTGTATTGCAACACGGAATCCCGTTTGACCTTAAAATTCCTGACGAGCATCCTCTTGACATAGATGCGATGTCGGAAGCTGAACTGGATGCAAGGATTGCACAGGGAATAGCGGACGTAAAAGCTGGGCGTGTTCACGATATTGACGATATCATAGCGGAATTTAACAGGAGAGACAGTTTATGATTTTTCGAGTCCAAGTATCCGATAGGGCATATGCTGACTTAAATATTATATATAGCTACATAGCTGAAACATTAAAATCAGAAAGTGCAGCGAAAAAGCTAATCGGACACATCACTTTCAAAATAAAAAGTCTGAACGATATGTCGGAGCGTTGCGCCAGATATAACTGAGAACCCTGGTATAGTAAGGGAATACGGTTTCTACCGGTTGGCAACTATATAATCCTGTTTAGTGTAGATAAAGATAATCAAACGGTTGAGATACTTACGATAGTGTATAAACGGCAGAATACTGATACACTGTGGGATTTCATACGAGGACATCGTTAATCAGGGTTAATCAAAGATAAGAAACGATAATGATGAACGCCTTGCAATAAAGCAGGGCGTTTTTCATACCTTAAAATGTCGCTTTACCTTACCCGTAAGGGTAAGTTGACATAGATAGATTCGCGCTTTAAGTAAAGACAAACACCGGCATCTGCCGGTCATATACGAGAGACTGTGAAGTATTCATAGTCCTGCGGCAAAACGCCTGTGTAGGTTTTACATGGGCGTTTTCTTTTACAAAAAAGCGCGGCGGAAAAAAGAAAAACCAGAAACGAAAATCGTGAGAAAGGAGATGCTTATGGACACGAAAAAGAACGTGAAAAAGAATAAGGTTTTTCGTAAACTTATGGCAAGCGTCCTATCCCTTGCCATTATCTTTACCGGCGTACCGCTAAGCAGCATTACGGCTGAAGCTACTAACGCTGTAACAGGTACGTTCGGCTGGGGTGGAACGCTTTGCGTTAACGGTAACGGCGCGGCATATACGTATCCTTCAAATCAGACAGGATACCTTAATATGTATATCGCCGACTACAACAGCGAGAAAGTTACCACGACCAAAGCTACTCAGAACATTTACCCTATCGAATCAGCCGAGTTAAAGGCGTACAGGGTAAACGGAAAAGTAGCATACTGCGTGGAGCACGGCCTTCAGGTAAATGAAAATACCAAGCTGAAGGGAAATAAAATCGAAAGTTCTATGCTTGAAACCATCTACGAAAACTCTGATAGGGAATATATTCTTGAAAACTTATCAGTGGTTTTACTTTTCGGTAGACAGGATACAAGCGGAATATCTGACCTTACCAAATCAGCAGACGAAGGAGGCCTGGGCTTCTTAGACTGGGTTAAGCAAAAAGAGGCCTCCGGTATGAAGATGTACGGTAATGGTAAGTACACCGCATCTGACTGGGAAGCTGCAACGAGGCAGCTTGTTCACGAGACTCAGCAGCAGCACAGAGACGAGAATTTCAACCTTAAAGCAAACGGCCTTAAGTTCGGTAAGAGCCTTTATGGCCCTGATGCCGGGGCGATACCTGCAAACCATTACCAGACGCCTCTTTCCGGTAAACCTGCATACGATATCTACAGGTTTATGGAGGAAAAGGTAAAGAACTATAACAAATTCCCTGCTGCGTTAGGTAATCCATTGGAAGCTAATCCGCTTGCTATACAGGTAACAGATGAGGACGGAGACAACGTATATGAATCCAAGCTGTTCCCTATTGCAGATGGATATGCAGTACCTGCCAAGGTTCTTGATAAAGACGGAACACAGGTAGCAGATAACGTAAAGATTTACGTTACCGATGCTGACGGAAATCCTGTTGATACCATAATCGACGGAGAAGACTACTTCTACAAGTACGAGGTAACGGGTACTACAAACCCTGATATGGTGTACAGAGTTATGAAAAATGACTCATACGTTGCAAACTACTGTCTTGATAACCTTCTCATATGGGAAACAGGTTCAAGCACCAAGCATTTACAGGCTATGGCAACAGGCGCAGCTGACCCATTGAAGAGATTTGTCAAGTTCACAGAAGACGAAGTAAAGCCGCCGCAGGAAGTAGGCCCTTGCGAGCAGAAACAGGCGGATATTCCTGATTACGAATACTATCCGATGTTCGAGTTTCCTGTAGGTAAAGACGACCTTAATCCCGGCTTTGACGGTGACGTTAATACTCCAATGGGTGACGCCACTTTGGGCGCAACGTATACCCTTTACAGAAACGGCGTAGAGGTAGATTCAGTTACCCTTGATGCTTACGGAAGCACTGCTACCTTATCAGATACTCTGTGGACAGAGGAAGACGACCTTAAGAGAACGGAGTCGGGTTCAACCAAACCTCACTGGCAGAAAGACGGTGAAGACGTTACGGAAGGAACAGAAGGAGCAACGCAGCACTGCTGCGATACCGTTGAGCCTACCAAAGTAGAGTGGGAAGCTGAAGTAGAGTATAAGATTGTTGAGACGAGACCTGACGGAAGGTTCATAGAGCCAGATTCCGGCATCAGAACCTACACCGTAACTCTTTACGCCGAAACCCACGATCAGAGAGACTACGCCTGCGAAGCAAGCGACTTTACAGATATTGAGGCTGAAGTAAAGATTATCCCGGGAAGCGGCAACAGCGGCTCCACTGTAACCGAAGGCCCTGCTCCTATCGATGAGATGCCGACTACCATTACGGCAGACGAAGAGACCTTTATCAACGACAACTTCAGAGGACAGATCACCATAATAAAGTCCAACGAAAACGATGAAGTCTTTGACCCTGATAACTCCGGCGGAACGAGCCAGTCCAGAAACTCCAAGTGGAAGGTAAGACTCATTTCTGGAGGATATGAAAACCACCCATATATCAGATACGTATTTGAAGGGTACGACACATCAGGCACGGCCATATACAGAGTTACGAGAGATAATAGCGGTGAAAGCTGCAACGACGTTCCTCTTGACATAGGTAGAGACGGAAGCCTCGTGCTTCTTGATGCCCCTTACGGCGAATATATGGTGGAGGAAGTTGCGGCGGATAACAGCTCATACGTTCTTGAATCCTTCAGAGTGGTAGTAGGTGAGTACGAGTACGGAAGACCGACAGCTGAAGACAGCTCTGATCTTGCATATGATGCTGACGGCAAGTACGATAACCACTATTCATACAACGTAAGAGACCGCAAAATACGTAATGTTGTAAAGATAGTAAAGACCAACACGGAAACCGATAAGAGAGTGCCTTTTGAGGGAACCAGATTCTACATTCAGTACATGGGCGGAGTTGTCGGAACGGACATTCCGACAGATGAAAGCAATGTGGGAAGATACCTTCCTAACGGGCCTTCAATAGACGCTGACGCTTCAAAGGTATTTGTCGCAGACGAGTTCGGCGAGCTTACCATTCCGTATGAGCTTGAGGCGGGAACGTATAGGATTTCAGAGTTTATGCTCCCTGAAGGATACTTCGTTGGAGATTACTCCGGTAATGACGAAGGCTTAGGCGAGAACGCCGACTACGGCCCTGCAGGTGAAATGGACGCCCTTGACGGAATATTAAACGAGGAAAGTCCTGACTGGGATCAGCTTGTAACAACCTACGACAAAGACGGCAACAAGGTAGAATATAACGGGAGCGAGACCCACAAGCTGGGCGACGTTGTAAACTTCTATACCTTCACCGTAACCAGGCAGGACGTACACGTTGACGGTAACTTCGGTGACATCGATAAGTACCCGTATGGAAATCCAGAGCCTGCTGACCCTGATTATGACCCTGAAGACTATCCATATATCCACCACTACCAGTGCGTTGAGATGGATAACAATATGACGAAAGGCCAGATAGAGATAACGAAGCTTGGCGAGATACTTATCGGCTTTAAGGAGACCATCAAGGACGGACTTAAGATATTTGAGCCTGTATGGGAAATGCTGGGCAATCTAAAAGATGCAGTCTTTGGCATATTCGCAGCAGATGATGTACTTCTCCCTGACGGAAATTCGGGGCCTGAGATCTATGATAAGGAAACGGACGAGCTGATAACCATACCGACGACGAAATCTACCAATACCGGTAACGCGGAAGAAGAGGTAAGCTCAAGTCTTTCTCACTTCTTTACAGGTCGCGGCGCTGTATATGACACGGGAGAGTTAGAGCACAGCTCCGGCGCGAAGCTCTGGTATCTACTTAACAGAGATTCAGATGTAAATGACGGTGAGACAAATAACTATAGACGTGTATACGTATCTCCTGAAAACAAGGGAACCACTTATCAGTATTCCTACGAGACTATGAGTGATGACGGAAAGTTTAAGATAAGATACGACGTATACGCAGAGCTTAGTTATCAGGCAGGCGGAGTAAACGTAACAGACCTTAAGGTTACAAAGGTTACGACGGCTGCAAACGGATACGTTCTTGAAATCCCTGAAACGGTACCGGCTGGTTCCGTGGGAGATGAAGTGCTCGACCTACTTGAAACCTTTATCTCAGGTGATGACACTTCCATCATCGGAGGAGGAAAGGGCTCCATACTTACGGTAGCTGACAGCACGTATACATACGAGGCAAACGGATCTGAAAACGGAACCGATATGAACGGAGACCCTGTGGATCTATCCGACATCGGAGCAGAGCGCTTTGTCGAAAAGCAGTACGACAGATACCGCCTCACCGATGAAGACCTCGTAAAGGAAGAGAGAACCCTTAAGGTTACGAAGACTCCGGGAGTAGACGCTAACGGAGACGGAGATTATGACGATGTAGATGAAGGCGACGTTGCCCCTACCTATGAGGACGTTAAGATTACCAAAGAGAAGTACCTTTGGGATAACTTCTACGACGGCCTTACCGTAGACAGCACCATTACAGAGTACGAACTCGTTAACCCTGTAAGGCTTACAGAAGTTCTCGTAAAGCATACGTATACCGAGGATAACGAAGAAGGACAGCCTGAAGAAGTAACTGAATACATGATAGATACCGTAGGATACTACTCCGGCGGCGAATATACAAACGTCCGCCAGAAGGTACATTCCGATGAAAACGGAACTCCGAAGGTATATTACAAGATACCTGAAGGCTGGACGCAGGTGCCGTTTACCGGAAGCCCTGGAACGGATTCCATCTACGTTATCATAAAGCATACTGAAACCGTACCTGTAGACCCTGAAAACCCTGACGGCGAGACGCAGGAAGTAACCACCTACAAAGTGCTCCTTGACGATGAAAAGACGTGGCAGGAGTGCGACGAAAACGGTAACTTCAAGAAGATGCTTGTTCAGGCATATGAGATACACTTTACTCAGGAGCCTACGGATACCGAAGCTACAGGCTTTACCGCAAAGTGGGACGGCTTTGAAATCTCTGCAAGTGCAGATAAAGAGACAAAGACTGCAACTACAGTAATTACCCGTCCTGACGGAACCATAGTTCCTGAGATTCATTCAGGCGCGGGATATAACTACACCGATGAAGATAAAGTAACCACCTTTACCGCAACTGAACCTGATTCTCCTATCTACTTCCTGACTAAAGACAACGTAAGGACTGAGATGTACTATGCAGGAGGCTACATGAAGGCTACCATCATAGTGCCGGAGGAATCAGTTGATGCTGCATATGAGCACGTAGTTCCTACTCTTGCCTTTATGGAAAAATCCTCAAATGAGGACGGAGAAGAAGCAACTCACGATAACATAATAGACTGGTACTCAGGGCTTACTCCTGATAACAGGACAAAGAGCGGTTCACCTGTAAACGGAGTAGAGTGGACTACCACGTGGAACCTTGATGATAACGGAGACGTATATTATGAAATAGTGATAACCTCCAATCAGACAGAAGATGCTCCTATGAAGTTTACCTACAAGGACGGATACACCATGACCATGTACGCAGGCACGGCTGAATCCGGTAACGGAGTAGGAGTTATCGAGGTAGAATCCATCTACAACACCAACAGAAGTGAAACAAGTAAGCTGGTTGATACCATAACCACCAATGAAAACGGTATAGCAACTTCAAGACCGCTTGATCTTGGAAAGTACATAATTCGCGAGCTTGACGCTCCAAACGGCTACGTTACAAACGGTGAGGGCATCGAAGTCGAGCTTACCTACGAAGACCAGTTCGTACCTATCGTATGGTCGCTTCTTACCTTAACCAACAAGAGGGTAGAGGTAGAGCTTGACCTTGAGAAAGTCTTTGAGACGTATTACGAGAGCGGCCAGTTTACACCGGGAAGCGGAGCAACCTTTGGCGTATACACTGCTGAAGATATTACCGCAAATGGCGCAGCAGGAGAAGGCATCATCAAGATGGTTCCAAAGGATACCCTTGTAGGCAGCGTGACATTTGATGAAAACGGAAAAGCTCTTGAGACAGTAAAACTTCCTAACGGAACGTATTACCTCAAGGAGATAGCTACAAAGGACGGATACGTTCTTAACGAGACACCTTTCTACTTTGTAGTAAATGAGACGGACGATGATAAGAGCGCCCCTTGCGAGTTTAACTACAAGGAAGAGGGCATATCCGGAAACGTGGTTCTTGATTCCTACGGCAAGGCGACGATAAACGTAAGGACTGAGACCAGATACCCTATGCCTGCCATCACAGTAAACGGCAAGGTATTTGACCTTTCTCAGGCGGCAGCTGAAGGAAACGTGACTATTACGAAGGATAAGGACGCGGCGCTTACCGAAGTTAAGCTTTCAAACGGAGAGACCGCGAGCATCACCCTTCCAAACGGCAAGGAGCTTTCGGTAACCTTAACCGGAAACACCTACACCTACACTTTGGACGGAACCACCACAAACTACGTTACTGACGTAAGCTACACGGGATACTATGAGAAGTATGATTCTACATTCACACCGGAAGAAGGAGAAAACCTCAACGTAAAGACAGATGAGATTACTGTAAATGAAGCAGGAAGCTCCAACGCGGTAAATGTGACTATCATACATGACCCTGTCTACACCACAGAGACAACGCTTGGCGACATAGGATTTGACCTTAACGGGGACGGGGACTATGACGACGAAGGCGAGCAGCCTCCAAAACCGTCTGAAGAAATCCATAAGGGAGTTCTCGATGAAAAGGGCCTCCAGACATATACCCATACTGGTAAGTTCAGCATGGCGGCTATCGCAGGCGACGTTACGAGAAGCCGCGACGGCGTAAAGGAAACAGTAACAGCAGATGCTGACGGAAACTATGAAATGCTTCCGGGCGATACCTTTATCTTTGCCACAAACACCGGAGCCACGGTGGAATTAGGCTTTGATAAGGACGGAACGGTTACGGTTATCATCTACAACACTTTGGACGGCAAGGCGATAGATCCTACAGTAACCGTAAACGGTGAAGACAAGACGGACGATCTTTTCTATGCAAAGAACGTAACAGCAGCAAGGCAGAATCACGAGGCAGACACCATTCAGATTAAGTTCAACACTGCTGATGATGTAAACGCAGGGCCAATCGAAAACGAGAAGGCTCCGGGAGAAACGCCTCCGCCTGTAATACCTCCGGATAAGCCGACGCCTGATGAAGATAATCCTGAGATTAAGACAAAGGCGTGGGATAAGGCGACAAAAGACCACATCTCTTCTACTGTAGGTGAAACCACCATAGTTGATACCGTATACTACTGGGATCTTACTCCGGGTAAAGAGTACACCTTAAAGGGAACACTTATGAACCCTGAGACGAAAGAGCCTATAACGGTAGACGATAAAGAGATAACTGCTGAAACCACGTTCGTACCTGAAAAGGCAGACGGCGAGGTAGATGTAGAGTTTACCGTAAACACCGAGACCCTTAAGGGAGTAACGGGAGTATTCTTCGAGGAGCTTTACCTTGACGGAAAACTCGCCTCAGACCATAAGGATTATGACGATGATGAGCAGACGGTTAACTTTCCTGAAATCGGAACCAAGGCCAGCCATACGGCGACGGGCCTCATTACCGACATAGTGGAATACCATAACCTGATTCCGGGTAAGGAATACACCATCAAGGGCGTTCTGATGGATAAGGAGACGAACCTTCCTGTACTTTCTGATGGTAAGGAGATAACTGGAAGCGTAACCTTTACACCGGACAAACCTGACGGCGAGGTAGAAATAAAGTTCTACTTTAAGGAATCCGATCTTGCAGGCAAGACTACGGTAGTCTTCGAAAAGCTCTACTACAACGGAGTGCTGATAGCAGACCACGAGGATATCAACGACGAGAATCAGACGGTCCTCATAATAACTCCGGGTGGGAGGACGGTCGAGATTTCGCCAAAGACCGGCGATTCAACAGGCATCATGGTGTATATGCTGACAGCTCTCATGGGTCTTGCCACGATTGCTGGAGCCGCAGTATACAGAAGAAGACGATGACGATACAGGATTGGAGATTATCCTTTTTCCAACAAAAACAGAAAACAGGATAAAGAATTTCATACTGTATCGGGATTTTAGGCGAGATAGGTATAACTGAGCAGCTTATTTTGGCTGTCGGTTATACCTGCCTTGCAGATTTTGTTCAAAAAGGTTGAATTTTGCTATACCCAAATTGCGATTTTTGAAAAAACAGGAAAGCCTTCTCCTTCAGGCTGTCTGTTTAGCGCGTTCCATTACGAAAGACTGAAGCGCGACGGCTCACCGCGCCGGCTTCCCATGAGCGGGAATCCTTGACAAAACAAGCCTGTCCCTATATACTAACTGTGTTATGCGTCATTAGCTCAGTTGGATAGAGTGCCTGATTCCGAATCAGTAGGCCGCAGGTTCGAGTCCTGTATGACGCACCACGGGCAGCCCTCATTTGCGAGGGCTGTTTTCGTTTATAAACCCGTTTATAAACGCGGCGATGAATTTCTTGATTTTACACGGGCATTGGTATAGAATTTTATGTACAGGCAATAAAGCTAAGTTGATTTTTTAAGGAGATAAGACAATGCCGGACAAGAAATACAGGATTGAGACCCAGTGCATACAGGCAGGCTACAAGGCTGAAAGCGGTCAGCCCCAGGTGCCGCCTATCGTGCAGAATACAACCTACAGATACTATAACGCCGCAGACGTTGCGAAGCTTTTCGACCTTGAAAGCGCCGACTTCATGTATACCCGTCTGGGAAGCCCGACGGTGAATATGCTTGAAGAGAAGATGGCGGCTCTGGAGGGAGGAACGGCAGCCATAGCCGCAAGCTCCGGACAGGCAGCCAATATGATAACCATGCTCAACATCTGCGAAGCGGGAGATCACATAATCGCGGCCGCCAACATCTACGGCGGAACTCACAACCTCTTCGGGGTAACTTTTAAGAAGATGGGAATAGACGTTACATTCATCGACCAGAACCTTTCCGAGGATGAAATCGTGGCCATGGCAAGACCGGAGACAAAGGCGCTCTTTGGCGAGTCCTTAGGAAATCCGGCCCTCGGAGTTCTGGACATAGAGAAGTTTTCAAGAGCCGCAAAGAGAATAGGCGTGCCTCTGGTGGTTGATAATACACTGGCTTCACCGGTTCTTTGCAGACCGCTTGAGCACGGCGCAGACTTTGTCGTACATTCCACTACAAAATGGTCAGACGGACACGCCACCAGCGTCGGCGGTATGGTGGTAGAGGGAGGAAAGTTCGACTGGAACGCCCACGCCGATAAGTTCCCGGGAATGGTGGAGCCTGACGAAAGCTACCACGGCCTTAAGTACTACGAGAAGTTCGGCGATCAGGCCTTCTCCGTGAAGCTGAGAGCGCAGATGCTCCGCGACCTGGGCTGCACCATGGCGCCTATGAATGCGTTCCTCACTATTCAGGGACTCGATACACTGCACCTGAGGATGGAAAGACACAGCCAAAACGCTCTCGCTCTTGCAAAATTCCTGAAAGATCATCCTATGACCGACTGGGTGAAGTACCCGGGTCTTGAGGGAGACGAGGATTACGAGAGAGCGCAGAAGTATCTGCCAAACGGCGCAGGCGGAGTTTTGAGCTTCGGCGTCAAAGGCGGCAGAACTGCGGGAGAGAAGTTCCTCGAAAACCTTGAGCTTGCAAGCATCGTGGTTCACGTCGGCGACATCAGAACCAGCGTGCTGCACCCTGCGTCCACCACTCACAGACAGCTTTCCGAGGAGGATCAGCTGAAGGGCGGAATACTTCCTGAGCTCATCAGAGTTTCCGTGGGATGCGAGAACATCGAGGATATTATTGCAGATTTTGATCAGGC